>CAYTHG010000008.1:0-33995 GCA_964437525.1 uncultured Myxococcales bacterium
TCGATATGCGTAAATTAACTGTCCTTATAATTTCTATATTTATGATGACGGCCTTCTACTTACAACCGGTCCTGGCACAGGATGAAAAAGCTAAAGCTGCGACAAGCGATAAAAGCAAGCTCAGCGCCTTGGAAGTGGTAAAAGGAATGGATGCTTTTACAAATGGCTTCAAAGATCAGATCATGGTGAACACATTTGTAATCCATGATATCGACGGATCGACTAAAACCTACAACTTCGAAGTCAAGCAAAAAGGCAGCACTAAAAGAATTATCAGTTTTAAGACCGGCGAAGTCAAAGGCATGTCAATTCTGACAGAAAACAACAACCGCATGTACGTCTATCTGCCCGGATACAAGCGAGTTCGCCGCATCGCAGCCCATAATATGAATCAATCTTTCGTAGGTTCGGATTACACCAACAACGACATGGCCGCCATCGATTACCACAAGGGATACGACTCCACCATAATTAAACAGGACAAGGAATTCTGGTGGGTCAACCTCGTCCCCAAATCCGGCACCAAAAGCGATTACACCAAACTTGAAATGAAAATCGCCAAAGATGTCTTCAGGCTGCACGAAACCAAGTATTACAAAAAAGACAAACTGGTAAAGGTCTTCAGCATAGGCAAGATAATCGACTTTAAAGACGGCGTACCCTGGCCCGAGATGGTAGAGATGAAAGACGTCCGCACCGGTCATTACACCCAGATCCAGATCCACGATTTCAAAATCAACCTGGGTTACAAAGACTCAATGTTCACCACCCGCCAGTTGCAATGGGTGCGCTGAGTAGCCTTTTCGCTTAAAACAAAAAAAGCCTCCCTGAAATAGGGAGGCTTTTTTATTGCTGACAAAGTCAACTCTTTCAAAAAGGCGAAGTATAAACTTCCGTCATTCCCGCGCAGGCGGGGATCCAGGCGTTTGAATTTCTCCCAGTTGGTTCAGGTCTCCCGACCTGAACCTTTTGTTTCCATCGGGGCATTGCCGGATTATTATCCAACAACCAAATTATTAACCGGCAACAGCACCACCTTTGAGCCCGTGGTGATGCACATCCACCTGCGGGAAGGGAATCTCGATTCCTTCACTGTCCAGTTTCTTCTTGATTTCGGTATTGACAGCAAAGAACACATCCCAGTAATGCTCGGTCTTGCACCAGGGACGCACAACAAAGTTCACCGAGGAATCGGCCATTTCCACCAACTCGACCTGAACTCCGGGGTTGTCCAGTACCTGAGCATTGGCTTTCAATACGTCGAATACAACCTTGCGAACTTTGTCGATATCGCTTGAATAACTGACTCCTATGGTCAGATCGACACGGCGGATATCGTAAGCTGTGTAATTGACAATCGACTGTCCCCAAATCTTGCTATTGGGAATAACGATCTTTTTATTGTCCAACGAAGTCAGAGTCGTAGCCATCATGTTGATTTCTTTTACGACACCTTCGTGCCCGGATGCCTGGACATAATGCCCGATCTCAAATGGTCTGTTGAGCATTATCATCAGACCCGCCGCCAGATTGCCTAGTGTTTCCTGGAAAGCGAAGCCAATGATGAAGCCTGTCACGCCCAGTCCGGCAATCAAGGGGGCAATATCAATGCCCAGTCGCGGTAAAGCAATCATAAACAGCACCACCCACAAGACCTTGCTAAGAATGCTTAGCACAAAATTCCTCAAGGTCTCGGAGACTTTAGAAGATTTCTCCAGCATAAGCCGAACGACCTTGACCAGCGCCCTGATTACAAACATTCCGAAAAACAGAATCAGCAGAAAAACCACCAAGTTCACTAAAAATTCAGTTCCATACTCAAAAAGCCAGTCTTGCCCCTTTTGGATCCATTCAAAATTATCCATCGATCTCCCCTTTCAGATATAAGCAGATATATACAGCTACAAAATTTTTTATTTCAGTACTTGCCCTATGCAACCAAGATAATAGCTTTTTTTTAGAAATACCGGAAACAAAAAAATCCCCTGCCATTTGACAGGGGATTTTTCATCTAGAATAAAATGAAAGATCTTATTTTCTCGGCTTGCGCTTTTTGGGGCGCGTTCCAGCGGGAGCGTCCTCCTGCTTGGGAGCCAGAGGATCTTCGCGCACCTCGGGGATTACCACGTCGCGGTGTTTCCAGGCGTACCACAAAAAGTAAAAGCCCATAAGGATAAAGGGAATACTGAGATACTGCCCCATGGTCAAGGCGGATTTAGTCGAAAGCGTCTGGTATTCCTTGAAAAATTCCACCATAAAGCGACATGGGAAATAGGTGACGAGGAAAAGACCGGCCATCAGACCTGTCGGTCTGCGCTTGCCCAGTTTGCGGTCTACAATATAAAGCATGATGAAAATAAGCAGGCCGAAGGAAGCCTCGTAAAGCTGGCTTGGATGACGACAGTATTTACCGTCGTCCCAGTAACGCGGAAAATGCACGCACCAGGGAACGTCCGTCACACGCCCGACTATCTCGCTGTTCAAGAAGTTCCCGAGACGGACCAGTGTCGAAATAATGGCGTACAAGAAGGCGTTTATATCGGCAATGACAATCCAGTGAATCTTTTTGATGTAGCTATACCAGGTCACCGCAACCAAAAGACCGATAGTCACACCGTGGCTGGCCAATCCGCCCTTCCAGACCATCAAGATGGTTATGGGGTCGCTCAGGTAACGGGCAGGCTCATAGAAAAAGCAATGTCCGAGCCTGGCACCCAGAATAGCCAGTCCGACCGCATAATACGGGAAAGACATAATGTAATGCTCGGCATACTTGTATTTTGTCATCTGGCGCTGCCAGAAATAATAACCCAGCAAAAGCACCGTAGCCATCAACATGCCATAATAGCGAATCTGAAACGGCCCGAACTTGACAATAGTCGGATCAATATCCCAAACAAAACCTTCCATAATATTTACAGCTCCTCAATTTCCTCGGCAAGCGCAGAGACATATTGCCGCACTTCCCTTTTGTGTTTTCTTGAATCGAAAAGAAACTTGACGGCAAATCCCATTTTATCATCCGAAACATTTGTCCAGACCGACTTGCCTTCCATCACCCAGGGACGAACGAAATTGTCATCGTGCAGAAAAAATACAAAACGCTCGCCTTCTTCAAGTATTTTATCTGTCCTGACAAAAATCCCACCCGCCGAGATATCCAGAACACGTTCAAATACATTGTTGGTCTTGTATAGATATTCAACCTCTAAATCCACCCTGATGCGAGAGGCCTGCCTGTCATCCACGGCATGAAGTGCATCGGCTTCTTCGGTGCTTGCAAAATGCAGCAGTTCGCTGAAAGCGGCATCGGAGGATGAAATCACCTCCAGCCCGACGCCTTCGGGCAACTCTGGACACATTGGAGGTCTGGAATTCCGCCAGACGACCTTTGCTTCTATGGTGTATTCCTGAGGGTAGCCGGCAAATTTGACGGAAAAAGAAAGGATTTCTCCCAAATCGAATTGCTTATTGGTAACCCATTGAAGTCCACCAAGACCCACATCCGGCAGATGATATTTAAGAAATTCCTTTTTCTCAAGGAATCTCAGCTTATGATGTCTGGACTTGTCAGCCATTTTTTCTTTCCACTGGATCGGGTCAGGGAAAGTATAGACCATATCGCCTTAAAAAGTGAAGCAAGGAAATCAACAAATTGCCTAATATTTTCTGTTAAGCTTTCTACATAAATTCCTTTAAACTCAAGTTTGATATGGTATACTTCCGTTCTCTTGAATATGAGCTTTGGAGTTTATCTGAAAGATGATTTTTGGCTGCCCGAATTGTGGAACCGACTGCCCGGTACCGGATGACAAAATAAGTGGACGCATCCTGAAGGTTCGCTGCAAAAACTGCAAGCATATCTTCTACATCAAGGATCCGGCGCTTGATGAACCGGTAATCGGAAATTTACATGCCCCTCCGCCTCCCGATGAAGAGGACCACTGGTTTTATGCCCACAAATCAGAAACCATGGGACCGGTCTCTCTGGCAATAATAAAACGCTTGATAGAGACCGCAAAAATCATTTCCAGCACTCTGGTCTGGAAAGAAGGCATGGACAACTGGAAGCCTGTCATAGAGGTGGATGAACTCACCGCTATCATGCAGGCGACAGCTTCGCCGACTCCGAAAGACAAATTCAAACCCATAGACGAAGAAGGTCAGGCCGACCTTTTCGATTTTGACGCTCAAATATCCGAAGATCGAGTTGAACTGGGAGCAGTAGACGAAGAACAGCGCATAATCCAGGAGCTTGAAGCAGAGGAAGAAAGAGCACAGGTAAAAGCCCTTAAAGCCAAAGAGGCTTTGGAGGCCGAGAAAAGAGCCAAAGAAGAAGCAAGGCGCAAGGCCGAAGATGAGGCTTTGGCATCCAAGAAAAAAGCCGAAGAAGAAGCAAGGCGTAAGGCCCAAGATGAGGCTTTAGCATCTGAAAAAAAAGCTAAAGAAGAAGCAAAGCGCAAGGCCCAAGATGAGGCTTTGGCGGCTGAGAAAAAAGCAAAAGAAGAAGCAAAGCACAAGCATACTGAGCCCAAGATCGAAAAAGGTCGCGGTTTACGCAGACGCAGCGTAGAGATACCGGCATACACACCCAAAGACAAAACTCCCGAAGACACGGCAAAAGAGCCGGAAGCGGATAAAAAGAAATCCGAGAAGGCATCCAGAAAAGACAAAAAGAAAAAAGCAGAAACTGCCGAGCCGGGCTTTGTAAAAATGGAAATTCCTCCCGACTTGGGAGATGATAAAGAGGCAAAGGTTTTAGGCGTCAAAGAAGAAGTCAAGCATGAAGATCTGGAAGAAATCTTCAATCACTTCGATGAACAACGTCGTAAGCAAGCCGACAGCCAGATAGATATCGCCGAAGTCCACCCACCTAAGAAAAAAGAAGAAGACAAACCAAAACACCGCATGAGCGTAATGCTGCCTTCCGCAGCTCCGCCACCGCCACCGGAACCAAAACCGGTCAAGAAAAGCGGTAAAGTCAAAGCATTTGCGGCAACTTTCGTTATTTTGCTTCTAGGCGTTGGGCTGGCTTTCGCTTTCGGAATATTCGATAAACCTACAAGTTCCTGGAGCGGCACAGGCTCTACGGGTGAAAATCTTTTCATTCCAGACCTGCAGCAAAAAGCCGAGACAGCAAAACAAGATAAACAGCTTGCCGACGATTCCGGCACGGAAACAGCAAAGCAGGACGGCAAAGAAACAGCCGAGACAAAAAAAGGAAATCAGAAAAGCACCAAGCAAGACAAGTCTGCTAAGAGCTCAAAGTCGCAAAAAAGCAAAAAAGTAGCTTCGGCTTCGAAAAAAGCTTCCAGCAAGGCAAAGTCTTCCAAGAGCAAAAAGAAGCAAGATCGCCTGCCCATGGCAAAGCTCGGAATGCCCGATGTTCCCGACGAAGCCAAACTGCGCCTGCCTTCCTCCTTGAATCAGAGACAGATCACCAGCGTGGTCAACCGCAACCTGGAAAGAATTCAGTTCTGCTACGATACTCAACTCAGACGCAACCCCAACCTGTCCGGTAAGGTCCTGGTCAATTTCTCGATCTCCGGGAACGGACGTATCAGTACCGTGAAAATCAAGACACCCAAATTCCGGGGTACATATCTTGAAGGCTGTGTACGCAAAACCATGAAGATATGGCGCTTCCCGAAATTCAGCGGTGAACCCATAGAAGTTGACTATCCATTCATCTTCACATCTTTTTAGCGGATTATTGCAATACGAGGAAAATCATGACCTGGAACGGCGAAGAAGCAAAAAGCAAAATCGAAGAAATGCGCTCGATTCTGATCTCGGAGTTGGAAATAGATGCAAGCGCCGAATATAAATACCCGGCAACATCCAAGCTCGAAGACTTCCCGACCTTCCCGGCCACAGTTGTCAAAGAATTGAAATCGGGCAAATCTCTTGACAGACTGGCAAGAACCTTCGATCACACATTGCTCAAAACCGAAGGCCAGCCCTGCGACATAGAAAAACTCTGCAACGAAGCCCTCGAATCGAAATTTTACTCCGTCTGCGTTAACAGCCTGTTTGTCAAGCAGGCCCGCGAACTGCTAAAAGACAGCAAAATCAACCTGGCAGCCGTCGTAGGTTTCCCACTGGGAGCCATGTCCAGCGCAGCCAAGGCCGAAGAAGCTCGTCTGGCGGTAGCAGACGGCGCGGATGAAATAGACATGGTCCTGTCAGTCGGCCTGTTAAAAGCCGGAGAAAACAAGGCCGTTTTCGAGGACATCAAAGCCGTGGTCAAAGCTTCAAAGACTCCGGTAAAAGTCATTATAGAAACCTGTCTTTTGAGCGACGAAGAAAAAATCAAAGCCTGCCTGATCGCGGTATTTGCCAAGGTTGCGTTTGTTAAAACTTCCACCGGATTCTCCTCAGGCGGAGCCACAGTAGAAGATATCGCCCTGATGCGCGCCACCGTCGGTGAATCCTGCGGCGTCAAAGCATCCGGCGGCGTTCGCACACTTGAAAAAGCCATTGCCATGTTAGAGGCAGGAGCAAACAGAATCGGCACAAGTTCCGGTGCCAAAATTCTCGAAGAAGGAAAATCTGCCTGATGAAAGTCCTGCCCGCTCGTGCAGTAAGGCTCTTGTTGGTATTGAATCTGGTTTTCTGTATAGCTTTGATTATCCTCGGCTCGGAGTTGTCCGGCAGCGCGCAGGACGATACCGGCAAGCAGCTTGAAACCGGCAAAAGCGTTTCCGATACAGCAGGCACAAGCAAGACAGCACAGGCACCCAAAGGACTTAAAGCCCGCCTGAAAGAAATAAAAGGCAGCGAAGAAGAAACATCTTTCCTGGACAGATTCCTGTCCATCTTCGGCCTGCTGGCAATGCTCGGGCTGGCATTCGCATTCAGTAAAAGTCGAAAATCAATAGACTGGAAACTGGTCGGCTGGGGCGTGGGGCTGCAATTTATCTTCGCGCTTTTGATACTCAAAACTTACCCCGGTCAGTGGGTCTTCCAGCAACTCAGCGACGTGGTGAACATATTGCTGAGCTTCACTGAAGACGGCGCCCGCTTTGTCTTCGGCAATCTCGTAAAAAACAACGTCCCGGTGGGGCAGCCTTTGGGCGACAGCATGATGGGCCCGGTCCTTGATCCCAGCAGCTACGCCAATACCGGCGCTTTCTTCGCCTTCAACGTGCTGCCCACCATCATATTCTTCTCGTCTTTAATGACGGTTATGTACCACCTCGGCATCATGCAGCTCTTGGTCAGAGCGGCAGCCTGGATAATGCAGAAGACCATGGGAACATCGGGAGCCGAAACTCTTTCGGCGGCAGGCAATATCTTTGTGGGACAGACCGAAGCCCCGCTGATGATAAGGCCGTATGTTGACAAAATGACCACTTCCGAACTGATGGCCGTAATGACAGGTGGTTTCGCTACCATCGCAGGAGGCGTACTGGCGGCATATGTTGGAATGCTGCGGCATGTCTTCCCGGATATCGCCGGGCATCTTATCGCCGCTTCTGTTATGTCGGCCCCGGCTGCTCTGGTTATCGCCAAGATCATGAACCCCGAGACCGAAGAGTCCTTGACCAAAGGCAAGGTGAAAATCGACGTGGAGCGCCCTGATGCCAATATCATCGACGCCGCCGCCCGTGGAGCCTCGGACGGCTTGAGACTGGCCTTGAATGTCGGCGCAATGATCCTGGCATTCATCGCCTTGATAGCAATGATAAACTTTATCATCATGGGCCTAGGCAACCTTGTCGGGCTTGAGGGACTTACCTTCCAGAAACTGGTAGGATACATATTCTGGCCGCTGGCATGGGTGATCGGTATCCCGACAGAAGACTGCCTGGCAGCCGGTCAGCTTTTGGGCGAGAAAACCATTCTCAACGAGTTCGTGGCTTTCCTGCATCTGGAGCAGATCATCTCCGGCGGACACCAGTTATCCTATCGCACCGTGGTTATCCTGACATACGCGCTGGCAGGATTCTCCAACTTAGGCTCAATTGCCATCCAGTTGGGCGGCATAGGCGGAATCGCCCCCAATCGCCGAAAAGATCTGGCACGACTTGGTCTGCGAGCCATGATAGCCGGAACGCTGGCTTGCCTGATGACGGCGACACTGGCCGGAATGCTTATATAAATATTCTCCAGACCGCTTTTACCCAAAACAGCTTAAACCACGCAACATGCCTTACAATCAATTTAAATTGACATAATACCGGCATAATGGCATGATTATATTGACTATTTCATTAGCATAAAAACATGAGCTTGAGGACAAGCAAGGGGGATAGATATAGTTATGTCAAAAAAACCTTCGATATTGGATGAGAGAGGCGAGCTGGGCAAATTTAAAATTCTCTTCCTGCTAGCCTTTATGGTTTTTCTAATTTCCTTAATTGTCAATGGCATCAGAACCTTAGTGGATTACGACAATATTGGCGATGCATTCCAAAACGTCATGGCCCAATCCGACATCTACGATCCCGATACCGAAATCCATAAAAAAATCGAAAAAGAATTCAGACGGATGAACATCGAGCGGGACGCTTATGAAACCATAATAAGCCGCAAGAACAACATCTTGAACTTCCGCTATAACTACGACGTATCTATGAGTCTACCGATTGTCTCCTACGAACCGTCTTTGGTATTTGCCATAAAATTCAGTGCGAACGAACTGAATTAGATATCTGAAACAAGGGAATTCCAAAGGGAGGTATATTGACATACCTCCCTTTTATTTTATTTATTTCTTCGCCAACTCTACCAGAGTAGCAACACCAAAGCCGGTAGCACCTTTGGGGAGATGTCCGGGAGCTTCGCTCTCTAAAAATGCCGGACCTGCTATGTCCATATGTACCCAGGGAGTCTCATCGACAAATTCCTCTAGAAACAGCCCGGCGATTATTGCCCCGCCCCAGCGACTACCGACATTTTTCATGTCTGCGATATCGGATTTCAAGAGCTTCTTCAACTTGGGATTCAAAGGCATCTGCCAAAAGTCCTCACCGGCTTCTTTTGCAGCATCGAGAGCTTCGCCTACAAACTTCTCGTCGTTACCCATGGCGGCAGCGGTGTATTCACCAAGTGCCACGACACAAGCGCCGGTTAAAGTCGCCACGTCTACAATCTTTGCAGGCTTGAAGCTGTTTGCATAAACAAGGGCATCGGCCAAAGTCAAACGTCCTTCGGCATCGGTGTTCAAAACCTCTACGCTCAAGCCGTTGGCGGCGGTGAATACGTCACCGACCTTATAAGACTTGCCTCCAGGCATGTTCTCGCAGGCAGCTACAATGGCAATGACTTGGCGTTTGGGCTTGAGTGCGCCAATGGCTTTCATGGCACCGAGGACTGCGGCGGAACCGGCCATGTCGCATTTCATGGTTGCCATACCAGCCGTGGGTTTCAAGGACAATCCGCCGGAATCGTATGTCACGCCCTTACCCACCAAAACCAGAGGCTTTAAGACCTTGGCGGAACGAGGTGGATTATATGTCACGGTTATCAGCTTGGGAGGCTCGGCACTGGCGCGGGCTACAGCAAGATACAAACCCATCTTGCGTTTCTTGATCGCCGCCTCGGATTCGACCTTTATCTGCAAGCCCATCTCCTTGGCCATCTTGCTTGCTTCGGATGCAAGCTTTGCAGGCGTCATCTGCTCGGCGGTGGTGTTTACCAAGTCGCGGGTGAAGTCTATACCGTCGGCAAGCGCCTGCCCATCCAAGATGGCTTTTTTAGCTGCGTTGCCGGAGAGCTTCTCATCACCGAAGAAAGTGAATTGCGAAAGCTTATCGCTGCGTTTATTGCGGCTCAGATATTGCTCGAAACGATAATCTCCCATTCGCAAGCCAAGCACCATCTGTTGCAGAGCCTTGGCGGAATCAACGCCGAAAGCCTCAAAGTCACAAAGCATGGTCGCTTTTTTGACAGCATCCAAGCGCAATTGTTTTGACACAAAATAAGCGAGATCCCAGAGCATATCCGCCCCGAGTTTTTTATCACCAAGCCCCACCAGAAGAATCCGCTCGAAGGGCAATTTGCCCCAGGTCTGAAAAGCATAGCTGCCGAGATACTTGCCTGCATCGAAGGAGTCGGCTCGCAAAGCCTTTAACAGCAGGCCATCAAGCTTTTCATCTAAAGCGACCAGCAGGCCGTTCTTCTTCCAGCTTTTCTTCAAAAGAGGCAGTATCAGAAAATCGGATTTGTCTGTCATTACATCTTTGGTCAAGTAATTTATCTTCATCTTGCCTCCGCATTCATCAAGAGATAAGCGACTTTGTCACAGCGACTTTATCAGATAGGCAACAGACTGGCAAACAGGCGCATTCAAGATTGACTTTATGGATACGGGAAACTAGGATAGTCCGCCGAATGTAGATCTTGAAAAAGATATGGAAAGCAGCGGAGGAAAACATGCCGGCAGCAAAGAAATCAAGTGCGAAGAAAGCCACTCAGCCCAAGAAGCTCGATACCAGTAAGCGCAAAGGTGCAACACCCAGCAGGGTCTTGGAGGTTTTCCCCAACCCGAACCCCAAGCGCCGCTATACCATCGAGATGGAATGCCCTGAGTTCACCTGCGTCTGCCCCATGACCGGCCAACCGGATTTTGCCACTTTCAGACTGAGCTATATCCCCGACAAGCTTTGCGTCGAGTTGAAGTCGCTCAAGCTCTACCTGTGGTCGTTCCGCAACGAAGGCCACTTCCACGAAGCCGTCACCAACATGATAGCCGACGACCTCATCAAAGCGCTTGCACCGCACTACCTCAAGCTCGAAGGCGCGTTTGCAGTGCGCGGCGGCATAACCACCACCGTTATCGTGGAACATACAAAAAAGAAGACCGGCCGCAAATAGGCTTAAGCCCTTATTTTTTACCGGTGTGACCGAATCCGCCGGCTGAGCGCTCGGTGCTTTCAAGCTCTTCCACTTCGCTCCAGTCGGCTATGGCTACCGGGGAGATAATCATCTGCGCGATGCGTTCGCCGCGCTTGATTTCGAAGTCCTTGTCTCCAAGGTTTGCCAGTATCACCTTGACCTCGCCCCGGTAATCGGAATCGATGGTTCCCGGCGTGTTCAAAACTGTCACGCCTTCTTTCCAGGCCAAGCCGCTGCGCGGACGTATCTGGGCCTCGTATCCCAAGGGAACGGCAATGGCAAGGCCAGTCGGGACCAGCGCCCGTTTGCCCGGAGCCAATGTCAAAGGCTCATTCAAAGCGGCGTACAAATCCGCTCCCACGGAACCCGGCGTCATATAGCGAGGCAGCGGCAGATCTTCGAAACCCTCAAGCGTTCTGGTAATTTTAACTTCCACGGAACTCATCTTTTCTCCATACCTTTCTTGCGTACTATGCGACAGACCGAAGAATACTTGCAGCCTGCGCAGCTTTCCGGTTCAATTCTAAAGTCGCCGCTCAAAGCCCGCAGGTAAAGCATTTCAAGCTTGTCTGCAAAATCCTGTCTCAAATCATCGAGATCGACAGATGCAAAACCGGACTTCGGCGCGATGCGTTTTTTCTTGTCATTTTTCAAGGCAGCATACTCAAAAACAAAATCATCGGCGTCAAGACGCCCGGAAGCGGCGGCATCTTTAGCTGCCATAAGATATATCGGCACCTGAAACGAGGAGACGCCCCAGTTGTTAACCTTCAATTCACCGGATAGCCCCGAGGCGTTGCCGGTTTTGTAATCCAGTATGCGCATCGTTCTATCGGAAAGCCGGTCAAGCCGGTCGATCCTGCCGTTCAATGCCATGCGCGCACCTAAGGTGCCTTCAAGTTCAAAGCTGTCGGAAATGCTTTTCGTCGCGCCCTTACTCGCCTTTATGCCGAAAGCCAGTTCGGATTCAAGGGTTTCAAAATCGTCCCCCAGAACCTGCGACAAAATGTAATCGCAGATGCTCTCAGACCAACGCTCGGCGCGCAACCCGGCAATATCGCGGTTTCCATGTTCGCTGCGCAAACTGGCCTGCTCCAGTTGCTCGGCAACCAGCACTCTCATTTCATCGAGGTCTTCCTCATCCGGCAAACTCGTCCAGTCCCGCTTGCGACCTTTAAGCCACTTGTTCATCACATCATGCACAACCTCGCCCACAAGCAGAGGCGAAAGTTCGTATTCTTCTTCGGGCGGCCTGACAAGCTTCAGTCCGCGCTCTAAAAGGAATCGGAAAGGACAGCGTGCGTAATCCTTGAACCAGCTTTGTGAAAGCAGCGGCGTTTGCCGTTCGGTCTGTGACGCAGAATACTGACAAGCGCCCAAAAGCCCGCAGTACGGCCCCATAAGCATTTCGGAAGCTTCTCCCACATTGGCAAAAAAGCTCAGACGCTCGCTCTCGATTGCGCATTTTAGAAAAACACGCCCGAGATAGTCGCGTTCTTTCTCTTCAAGGAATCCGCAGCTTTTGTAATGAGAAGAAAGCCCGGCCACAAGCTCGCGCCTGTTCTCTTCAAGATCCGAAGCACTGACACCATATGGGCCCGAGTCTTCTTCGGAATAAAGCAGATCGCGTATCTCAAGATATACGGGCGAGGGAGTTTTTTCTTCGTCGCTTTCCGAAACACGATAGCATGACAAGACGATGCGCCCGGCGTTGTTTATGATCTGCTCGAAATCCTCACGGGCTGCGGACCATAAGGAATTGGGACGCGGCCACAAGTCCATACCTGCGAGGCGGTTAAGCGCAGCGGCTTCTTTGTCGTTCAATAACCCGCCTTGCGCGAGTTTGGGAAATTCCCCATCGGTCATGCCGAGCCAGAAAACATAATCAAGATCCAGAAAGGCGGCCTCTTCAGGGTCAAGCACCGCAACCACTTCCGGCTCGGGCGAAGATCGCAGGCTGATACTGCGGTCTATCTCGCTGATCCAGTTTGTCAAAAACAGAGATCCGCTGACAGAAGATTCGGCGGCACCGGCAAGCCCCGACCATTCCTCGGTAATATTGATGGCTGTCTGCAAGACGTGCCAGTTAAGGGCAAAATGCCGCTTGTCATCATTGCTTGAAGGAAAGCACATCCGACACTCATCCAGAAGTTCGGACATGCGCTCCAGATGTTCTTTAAAGCTCGACTTGCCTTGCCATTGCGACAGAAAATCCTTTACCATAATGCTCAGACGCTCGACAAGCTCGTGGCCTTCACCCTGCGGGATCTTTTCAGCTACTGCCTGCCCGCACCATGTGAACACTCCGGCGCTATACAACTCGGCACAAGCAGCGTCAATGGTTTCTTTCTGCCATTCGCTCCATGCAGGAAAGACCGAGGACAGCTCACGCACCAGCTCCATAAGAGTATCGACGCGCGGCTGTTTATCCAGAGCCATGCGCAGCCAGTGACACCAGCGCAAAGCGGGAGCTTCCCGCAAAGATGCCGCTCGGTGATAGGCATAGGGCAGACCGCGCTCACGAATTTCTTCGCGGATGAAAGATCTGTAGGATTCTATGTCCGGCACGATCAAAGCGATCTTGCCCGGCTGCACTCCGCTTTTCAAAAGCTCTTTAACTCTATCGCCGCAGTAGCGGATTTCGCTCCTGCGTTCGTCGCAATCCCAAAGCTGTACCCTGTCGGCACAGATATCGCCCCGGCTGAAGCGCCCGGCTTCGAATTCTATTTCGATGTCGGCGTCTGAGGCTTGTCTCTCGATCAGGCGCACCAGCTTCATGGACGGCAACGACTCGCTTGAGGCGTTCTCCGGGTCCAGGCGTACGCTAAACTTTACAGGTAGAATTTTACTGAGCATCAAGACAAGTTCAAGATGCAGAGGGTGCAGCATCCTGAAGTGTCTCAGTTCCATTGACTCAAAAGGCTCCAGTAGCGGCAGAGAAATATCACTCGTATTCAAGCGCAGAAATTCTCTGAGCACATCGCCATCGCTGGCAAAACCTGACTCCTCAAGCTTGCCGCGCAAATTGTTGTGGACAGCCTTTAACCATGAGCCTTTGTGACCTTCGGGCCAGATGGCTTGATCCGGCTTCTTCAATAAATCCACATTCAAAAAAAAGTTCGAGATGGAAGCCACATATCCCTGAAGCAGCTCGGCGGAAAAATCAAGCCCGAGTCGCTGCGACTCTTCGCGGCAGGCGTTTAAAACCAGCCAGCGCCAGCCGCCCTTACCCGGAGCGGGTTTGTGCTCAGGGCTTCGGTTCCTGATATTGGATATCAAATCGCTGAAGGTAAGATGACGGCTGTGCAGTACGACGTTTTTTTCGGACAGCTCTTTTTCTGCGGCGGCGGAAGCCTGCACCAGACTTGGATGAATCACCAGCGACAGGCTTCGGGCAACAGGTTTCAAGGCAGCAATTCCTCGTATTGATGACAGTTTAAGCAGCGTTTCTGATTAATGGGATGAGCATCGCTCAAAGGCAAAAGACCTTTATCGCCGTGGCAGCGCAGACACTCGTCGGGATCTATGAGATCGAGATGATCTATGTCCCTCGGTATAGGCGGTTGATCCTGCAACAAGGAAGAAAGATAGCTCAACAGAACAATCACGCCTATCATCGTCACGATAAAAAGCGTGGTTTTAAATTTGTTGGACTTTTTTTCTTTGCTCACTTCAACAAACCCCGACTAGAAAGGAAATGTCTTTAACGCTTCTTCTTTTGGTATTTCTTTTTAGCCCTTCGCTTCTTCTTGCTCTTTTTGCTTTTCTTTACCTTCGGCTTGGAATCTATAACCTGTTTCTCGTATTCCAGCGAGATATCAGTATCCCAGATCATTCGCCATTGCAGAGGCTCGGCGTCTTTTGTCTGCATATAGGCAAGGTCATCACCGGGCTTTATCAACATCACGCCGTCGTCTATGGCCAGAATCGAAACGTCTTCTGTAAGGCGGTCATCGACTTCGACTACAAATATACCTTTGCCGCACAGGTAGCCTTCGGAATAAGAGACTCTGGCCGTCCATTTGCCGCTCTCGGGCTCTTTATCAGTGGAAAGCAGCTTGATACCGCCACCGGCTCTGGCAGCTTTTATCCAGTCTCTGCTGTTATGATAAATGACCGCCGTTTTATCTTTTACTTCCAGCTTTACAAATATCTGGGCTCTCTCGAAGCGGCTATGCTCGCGAAAATCACTGCGGGCGTGCAACAACGGGCAGACGTTTTCCGGCAACTCCGACTCGGGCTCTTTTATGGCCTTGCGTCCCTGTTCTTTTCTGACCATAGGAACTTTGTCGGCTGGGTTGTTGTACTCATTGGAATACGGGTGTCTGCCCTGCCCCGGATCGATAATACTGCCATCGGGCGGAGGGTCGGTTACTGCCTGAGCCAAAGAGCCCGCTTCGAATACTCCCGATGCCTGACAGAGTGAACTCCAGGCCAGAATCAGCAATGGCAAAAGCAAACTTGAATATCTTATCGGATAACTCATCGAGTTTCCTCTCTTCTCATTTGCCAGCGGGAATTGGGATTCCCAGGTGGTTCATGACCTTCTTGAGATCCTCCCAGAACGGGCGTTTCTGGCTCGGCGAACGCAGAAGGTAAGAAGGATGGAAGACCGGCATGGTCCTGATTCCTTCGTACTCATACCAGTTCCCGTGAACCTTGGTGATTCCCGTTTTCTCACCAAGCAGGTAGTTCATGGGAACGCGCCCCAGAAGAACTATCACTTCCGGCTTGATGACTCTGATCTGCGCTTTTAAAAAGCCGATGCAGGCCTCGGATTCGTCCGGCTCGGGATCGCGGTTGTTGGGTGGTCTGCATTTTACGATATTGCCGATGTAGACTTCGCTGCGCTGAATTCCCATGCCTTTTTCGATGGCGTCCGTCAAGAGCTTACCGGCCCGGCCCACAAAGGGTCTTCCAGAAAGATCCTCATCACGTCCCGGACCTTCACCGATGAACATTATTCTGGCGTTTGCGGAACCTTCGCCGAAGACGATCTTGTTCCTGTCTTCGTGCAACTTGCAGCGTTTGCAATCGCCTAACTCAGCCTGTATTTCTTCAAGGCTGTTAAACTCTTTGGAATCCACAAACATGTCTTTACCCATGGAAACGACTTTCTTGATTTCTTCTTTTTTCTCAGGCACGGCTTCTACCGAAGCGGCGGAACTTTCCTGTGAAACCGGAATATCCCGCTCGGGTTCAGCCTCAGTCTCTGCGACCCGAGAGGCATCCTTTGTAGATTCGCGCAGCGCCTCGTTCATCAAGGTTTGGGGTAAACCCGCAAGACCGAGATGCTTTTGCCAGCGCAAAAACTGACGCGTGTCCTGAAGCAGACTATTCTTCTGTTGGTTTTGGCTCAACCGGCTTTCTCCTGCTGCGGGGAGCACGCGACGAACTTCTGCGCTTATTGGAAGCCGCCTTGGACTTGTTGCTCTTGGATGCCCGCTCTTCCTGAATTCTCTCGAATATCACATGGGCCACATCCTGCTTGTCCATCAAGGGCAGAGTATCGGTATGTCCCTTACGGTCTATGATATGGACGATGTTGGTATCTTCTTCAAACCCGGCGCCATCCTGCGAAAGATCGTTGACAACGATCAGATCCAGTTTTTTGAGCTTGAGCTTGTTTTTGCCCTTCTGCAATACCTGCTGGGTTTCGGCGGCGAATCCAACCAAAAACTGGCTGGGCTTTTTCTTTTTGCCCAACTCGGCCAGAATATCGTGCGTGCGTCCCAGCTCCAGTTTTTTCGGGCCTTCGCTTTTTTCGATTTTTTGTGTGTGATAGCGGGCGGGCTTGTAATCAGCCACTGCCGCAGATTTGACGATCAGATCCGCTTTTGAATAATGCTCGCCGACAGCGTCGTACATTTCCTGATTGCTGCGAACCTTTATAGTCTCCACACCGTAAGGTGCAGCGAGATTAGAAGGGCCGGAGATCAGGACAACATTGGCGCCACGGGCTTTGGCCTCGCGGGCAATGGCATAACCCATTTTGCCGCTGGAGCGATTGCCTAAATAACGGACGGGATCGAGATCTTCGTATGTGGGACCGGCAGTCACCAATACGGTTTCGCCTTCCATGTCCCATTCGCCGCGAGAGGCATAAATGGTTTCATCCAGAATTTTCTCTAATGTGGCCAAGCGCCCTGTGCCATGCTCGCCCGAGGCAAGCTCGCCTTCTTCCGGCGGCACGATGCGGTAGCGATCCATCTTGGCAAGCTTCTCCAGATTTTCCTGCACGGCTTCATTCTTGTACATGGCCCAGTCCATGGCCGGAGCCACGACTATTTTTTTACGCGTCGATAAAAGCGAAGCGGTCAAAAGGTCGTCCGCCATTCCGTGAACGATCTTGGCTATCAGATTGGCCGTGGCAGGCGCAATTACAACGACATCGGCGTCGCGGCCAGCCTGGATGTGGTTGATTTCTCCTTCTGTATACTGCTCGAATACATCAAGCATTACACGATGCTGAGAAAGCGTCTCAAAGGTGAGCGGGTGAACGAATTCACATGCGCTCTTCGTCATGATGACGCGTACATCGGCTCCCTGCTTGACCATCAGACGCACCAGCTCGCAAGCCTTGTAGGCCGCGATACCTCCGGTAACACCCAACAGTACTTTTTTATCTTTTAGCATCGACATCTTTTTTTTAATCCTCCAGTTTCAATACTGCCAGGAACGCATCCTGCGGAATCTCCACCTGTCCGACCTGCTTCATGCGCTTTTTACCTTCTTTTTGCTTCTCAAGAAGTTTGCGCTTACGCGAGATATCGCCGCCGTAACACTTGGCGGTGACGTTCTTGCGGAAGGCCTTGACTGTGGTACGTGCGACAACGCGCGTTCCTATGGCTGCCTGTATTGCGACTTCATACTGCTGTCGCGGTATAAGTTCTTTCATTTTCTGGCACAAAGCCAGCCCGCGAGCATAAGCCGTAGAGCGATGAATAATTATGCTCAAAGCATCTACCATCTCGCCGTTTATCAGGACATCTACTTTAACCAGGTCCGATTTCTCATAGGCTGTCAGTTCGTAATCGAAAGAGGCATAGCCGCGAGAAACGGATTTTACCTTGTCATGGAAATCCAGAATTACTTCGTTCAAGGGCATTTTGTAATCGACCACCATGCGGTTGCCGCTTACATAGTTCATGTTTACCTGCACCCCGCGCCTTGCTTCGCAAAGTTTCAGAACCGGCCCGACATGTTCTTCGAGCGTGTGGATATGAATGTTGACCATCGGTTCTTCGATGGAGTTAAACTTGTTCACCTCGGGCAGGTTAGCCGGATTCTCGATATGGATCGGCTCGCCTTCCTTCATGTTGATTTTGTATATAACTGTCGGCACGGTGGTGATAACCGAAAGGTCGTACTCACGCTCCATACGCTCGCAGACAATATCCATATGCAAAAGGCCCAGATAGCCGCAACGGAAACCGAAGCCGAGCGCCTTTGAGCTTTCGGGCTCGTAGGTAAAGGCGTAGTCGTTGAGTTTGAACTTTTCCATAGCTTCGCGCAAAGCACCGTAGTCTTCGGACAACGAAGGATACATGCCGGAGAAAACCATGGGCTTGACCTCACGAAAACCGGGCAAAGGTTTATCCGCCGGCCTGTCCGCATGGGTCACGGTATCGCCCACTCGCGTATACTGGATTTCTTTAACTCCCACCGCCACAAAACCGACATCGCCGGAACGAAGCTCTTTACGCTCCACAAAATCAGGCTGATAAACGCCGAGCTGCATAACCTCGCCGACTTTACCGGTTGCCATAAGTTTTATTTTATCGCCCTTGCGAAGCATACCGCTGATAACTCTCACCATCGTCACCGCACCAAGATAGTTGTCGTACCAGCTATCGAAGACCAGAGCTTGAAGAGGGGCGTCATCGTCGCCTTCAGGCGGTGGTACACGCCAGACAAGCTCCTCAAGCATTTCCGCGACACCTGTACCGGTCTTGGCGGATACAGGTATAGTATCGCTGGCTGGCAAACCGATAACGTCTTCGATCTCCTGCGAGACTCGCTCGACATTCGCTGACGGCAGGTCGATTTTGTTCAATACCGGAATGATCTCCAGATCGTTATCGAGAGCCAGATAAGCGTTGGCGACGGTTTGCGCCTCGACACCCTGGGCGGCATCCACCACCAGCACCGCGCCTTCACAAGCGGACAGGCTGCGGGAAACTTCGTAATTGAAGTCCACATGACCGGGAGTGTCGATCAGATTGAATATGTATTCTTTGCCGTCTTTGGCCTTGTAAGGCAGACAGACAGCCTGCGCTTTGATGGTTATGCCGCGCTCACGTTCAAGATCCATGCGGTCCAGATATTGATCTTTTTTGTCGCGTTGATTCATAAGCCCGGTCAACTCCAGCACTCTGTCGGCCAGAGTGGATTTTCCGTGGTCGATGTGGGCGATGATGGAAAAATTGCGTATGTTTTCTTTTTTCATGGTCAAAAATAAATCTATTTCACTTCGGGAAAATAAGTATCCCATTTGAGACAACTGGGGCAGTGCCAATCCAGTGCAGGCATTTTATGGCCGCAGTTGCTACATTTCCAATAACTCGAGCCTTCCTCGAAACCGTTTTCAGGCATAATCCCCATACGGGATGCAGTCTTAACAAACGGCGGGTAGCTCACATTCAGCCTTGCAAGATGATTTAAAATATCTAGTGCGCTCTGTTCCTCTCCTTTTTCAATAAATCGCTCGGCCTGGGCCAGCTTGAAAGCGTGGGCCGGACGGCGTCCTTCCTCTATCATGCGGAAAAGATACGAATCGTATTCTTCGATACTGTTGAAAAGCTCAGCCTGTCGCTTGATCTCAGGCAAGATAATCCAGGCCGCCTGCGGTTGCACGTCGATAGCCTCGACCAGCGCCCTGAAAGCTTCCTGCGACAATCCCTGGGCGGCATGTGCTCGCGAGAAAGCATAGTAGACATGGGCTCCGCTTTCTGACTTGCCCAGCGAGCGCTTCAAAAGCTTGAGAGCCTCATCGACATTGGAGTCTTCTAAAAGATCCAAAGCCTGAGCGGCGTAGAGATGGCCGTACAGCTTCAGATCTTTTTTCCCGGAAACCTCCTGCAAGCGCTGATACTGAACCCTGGCCTGTTTCCAGTCGTGATTCAAAAGCGCCAGCGCGGCCAACTCACGGTATGCCTGCCCCCATTGCGGAGAAATTTTGATGATCTCTTCGAATGTCTTCTGAGAACGCTTGAGCATACCGGCGTCCCTGTAATCCAGCGCCAGTTCGTATTGAGCCTTCAGGCGTGTATTTTTATCAAGCGACGAACGCATTATCAAATCCTGATGGACCTGTATGGCGCGCTCATAGGCAGCCTTGCGACGGAAAAGCCGCCCCAGAACGAAATACAGATCCGGCTTGTCCGAATCGGTCTGGGCGATCTTGGAGAACTCATCTACTGCATCGTCCCACTTTTCTTCCAAAAGCAGATAGGCACCGCGCAGAAAATACTTGCGCTCGCGCTCCTCCAACCCCGATTTGCGATGGCGGAGAAAATACGTTATGCCGCAACCCAAACCCGCACCTGCTACAGCAGCAATTATATAGTAAAGAATATCCAGCATATCCTTTTACAACTCCTCGTCGCTTTCTTCCTCGACATCCATTGCCCCATAAGCTTCACGTTCCAAGGGCAGGTTGCGGAAGTAGGTCAACTCTTTGTTCAATCCGACGACTTCTTTTTTCAGCTTGCGAATTCTGTTCATGTGCTTGAACAAAAGCAGCAGAAAAGAAATTCCCGACAGGAACAGTCCAAAGGCAACGCTGCCTAAAACCACAAACCACAAGCGCAGATTGCCCGACTTGAAAATATAGAGATCCACTTCAACCAGGCTCTGATTGAAAAGACAGAACAGAATAATGGCAACTCCTATGAGAATGCCGATCAACAGCAGTGATATTCTCTTAAAAGATTTCATGTTTCCTTACCCGGAAAAACGATATTCGACTTTGTCGGAGCCTTCTTTACCGACGACCTTGAACAAACCGCGAGCAACGGACTCGAACATTTTTTCTATATAGCTCATCGCTTCTCTTTCAGGGTAAACCAAATGAGCCTTGCCTTCAACGCCTGCAAGCTCTAAGGCTCCGGCGGCGGCATCGTGAAGATTGCCCAACTGGTCCACCAACTTCAAATCCAAAGCCTGCTTGCCGGAGAGAATACGTCCGTCGGCATAGGGCCTTACTTCTTCTTTATCCAGACCGCGCCCGGAAGCAACGGCTTCTAAAAACTGCTCGTATACATCGTTGACAATCCCCTGAGTCAGTGCGCTGTCTTCTTCGGTCGGTTTGCGCATGGGCGACAGCATGTCTTTGTGCTTGCCGGACTTGTAGGTGATTGCCTCCATCTTCAAGAACTTGAAAAGCTCTCCCAGATAGGTGGTCTGCACGATCACGCCTATGGAGCCGGTAATGGTTCCGGGATTGGCGTAGATCTTGGACGCGCCTGCAGATATATAGTAACCGCCCGATGCCGCCAGGCTTCCCATGGATGCGACGATTTTCTTTTTCTCTTTCAGCTTCATAACCTCAGAGTAAATTTCCTGCGAGGGTCCCACCGAACCGCCGGGCGAATCCACCCGCAAAACGATGGCCTTGATGTCATCGTCTTCGGCGAAATCTTCAAGCTGCTTCAAGACTTTGTCCGAAGCTTCTATCACACCAGCAACTTCCACAACACCGACCTTGGCACCATCGATTTTATCGAGATTGAAATCCATCTCGACACCGACGACCGCAATCAGCATCACGAACAGGAAACTGAATAACATCAGGAATCCCGCGCCAAGTAAAACAACAACCAGAATCAGGTTTTGTCTCTGATTTTCCACTACAAACTCCCTCCACAAAGGAATTGAACTTAACCTTAATTATTCACCGTGAATTTACTGCGGCTTGTAAATTTTCGATATTTCGCTGGTTTCAAAACTTTTCCTCTTTCACAGACTGCAAAGTATACCTTCGAGGAAATATTCTCCAACTTCGCCAAATATCTTCGATTTTCATGCCTCGTTACAAGTCCCGGTGAATAATCCGGATTAAACCAGTTTCAGGCTGAAGATTGTAAGCCAGAAACGCCACTTTAGCAATTCAATACATACATTATAGGAAAAGCTTCCAGATCGGCAATTATACCAGCAAGAAGTTTATATTATTCCTGTCAATACCAAGAAAGGCCGCGCTCAAACGAGCGCGGCCTTTTGAAAGTCTCAATAATAATGTCTATTTGCCCGGCATTTTTCCGGCATCCCAGATGAAGTATTTGACCTTGCCCGACCATGTGTCGGGGATCCGCGAACTGATGGTCTCGACGAACTCGCGTTTTTCTTTGGGAGCAAACGGCTTGCGGTCGGGATCGTGGCGCGACAAGTATTGCGGTACGACTACGACAGCGTAGACTTCTTTGTCGTTGCCATCGAAGAACTGCACCTTAACCATCGCCATTTCAACGGCTTCCTCGCCCACGTTTTCCCATTCGCCGGTAAATACCAGCTTGGGACCGTCGTCGGTGATCTTGTTCTCGACGTTGAATTTATTGAACTTGATGGCTTTGTTCCACTTATCGGAACGGGCCTTGCGCTCGCTTTCTATCTGTTCTTCTTCCTGCCCCTTGCTTACGATCTCGGGGTAATGAACTTTCCACTTGCCGTCACGATAAACATAGTTGACCTTGACCTTGGCGCTTTCCATGGTGTTGTAGGTTTCCCAGGAGCTTTTGGGCTTGAATTCGGTGAAGACCAGCGCATCCAGCTTGTGCTTTTCTATGCGGGTGATGTAAAGGGAATCCACCTTGGGCTTGATGAACATGGAAGCGTCTTCGACGAACTTCTCTTTTTTGTAGTATTTCTGGCTGTCTGCGGAAAGCATTCCATAAGCATCATCCCACTGCACCATCTTGCAGTGCTGGAAAAATTTGTTGGAAATGACTTCCAGCGGATCTTTGGGGCGAGCCTGCTCGCAAGCCGAAAGAGCCGTCAGCAGAAGAATCGTAATCGCCAGCAAAGCAATCTTTCTCATCGCTATCTCCTTAATGTTTCTTTAGCGTTGACCTCAAATTACAGGAGTGAAAATCTCATGTCAAGATTTGCAGGAAAAGTATAGCGAAATGCCGCTTGCGCGCCGCTCGGTATAGTAGCGGAAGGAAAATATTTTCGGGACAGGCGCGGCAAAATCTGCGATACTTTCAGGCAGTTCTCTCAATAGAAAAAGCAATTTACATACAGATCCACATACCCGCCCTTGCAAAAAGCAAGGAACGGCAAGGCGGATTTGTATGTTTTTTAAATACCTCGGATTTACAATGGAGAAAAACATGTCGCATATCTGCGAAGCCGTTTTGGTGACCTGTGAAGATTTCAGGCTGCATCAACGTGCCGATGGCCGCAACTACACCGCCGAATTCATGCGCGGACTCAATATGGATTGCGACCTGATAACACGCGGCGGCTGCATTCAGGATATAGTGCGTCCGCAGTTGGGTTTTGACAACTCGCTCCTGCGCGATCTGGGTGTTTCGGTTAAGCTGCATGATATCAAGACCATCTATCTTATCGGCCATGAAGACTGCGGAGCCTACGGTGATTTTAATTTCACCGAGCGCAAAATAGAATTCCAACAGCATTTTGAAGATCTGGAAGAAGCTAAAGAAATAATCCACGCCGAATTCCCGACCGTAGAAGTGAAAAAATACTTCGCAGAACTGGAGCCTGGAACCGTAGACAGGTTTATCTACAAAGAAGTTAAATAACCGCTTATCGGGATTGCAGTTTTTCTTTAGAGTATCGCCTCCCGTTTACTCAGCATATCTTTCACCCCTTTTGTAGCCTAAGTGCTTGTATGCTATAAAACATTGATTACAAATTTGGCTTGCCTTGCAATGGACAAGGTGCAGGATTTTCTTTATGCAGCAGGAAAATAAAAAACTGCTATCTCTGGCTTTCGCGCTGATCGGGATGATTCTCCTGACTTCCATCCGCTATAGGGTTTATTGCGACGATCACTGGTGGCACATGCTGACGGGCCGTTTCATTCTGGAAAACGGCGCCATACCCACAATCGATCCTTTCAGTTTTACGCACGCCGGCAGCCCGTGGGTCAACTGGGAATGGCTGGCCGGTCTGGTCATGTACGCCGTTTACTCGCTTCTCGGACCATCGGGTTTGCAGCTCCTGCGCCTTGTATTGGTGGGCGGAACGCTTATACTTATCTGGAAAAACATCACTCGCTTAGCCCATTCCGAAGGCTACGGCCTTCTGCTTTCGCGTGTTTTTGTGATGCCGCTGGTGATTCTGGTTTTAGCCTGCTTAAACCTCGACCGCCCGCACAGCTTCGGTTATCTCTTCACCGCTTTAGCGGTCATGCTTTCTTATTCGCTTGCCAAAAGGCCCGCTGTATACAAGTCCCTGTCTTTGCTGGCGCTGGTGGCCGTCTGGACGCAGATGCATCCTTCCTGGATGCTGGGTGTACTTTTGATAATCGCCATTTTATGCGAAGCTCCGCTGGCGCAGTTGTTCTCCGGCGATAAAACATGGCTCAAAAATAATCGACTGGCGCTCATAAGCGCATTATTGCAGCTTGTGCTGGCACTTGCACTCAAGGCAAGCGGCGGATATTCGCATTCGGTCAACAGCATATTTCAGGCCAGCCGCCTGTTCGAGTGGCAGTCGCTGCCGGAGTTGTTCTCACTGGCCAACATCCCGCTGGTGGCCTTCGTCTTTATGTCCATGCTGTGGCTGGCGCTGGCTGCTATCAACCGCCACAGCCTGAAGTCGCCTTTCGTGCTGTTCCAGTTTGCCGCTATGATACTGGGATTCGTGTACTTCCGCTTCACACCATATTTTGCAATCATGGCCTGCCCGCAAATAGTCGTCTGGCTTGCTCCGCATTTTACAAAGCTCAACTTGTCCAGGCGCACGCTGTATCTGGCCATGCTGTTTTTGGCTGTGGGCTATTTTTTGCTTGTTAAATTGGAATTCGATTACAACTACAAGAGCCTCGGCTGGGGTTTGAAGCTGCGCCACAACCCGCAGCCCGTGGTAGAATTCATGCGTGGTCACGAGCTTTCCGGCAATCTCATGTCCAACTGGCTGCCGACGCACGGCTATCTGGCTTACCAGTTATGGCCCGACTCCCGCGTATTCATCGACGGGCGCATCCCCCAGCTTTTCTCGCTGGATTTTCTGGAGTTATACTCTAACGAGAAAAACCTCCATAAAATCCTGGATAAGTACCCCGTGGATTTCTACGTGATGGTCACACCCACGGAAGCGGTTTCCATAAACAAGGCTCTGCTTTTGCAGGACAGGGACGATTTCGCGCTGCTGTATTTCAGCGAGAATTCCGCTTTATGGATGCGCGATAGAGGTAAGGGTAACAAGGACAAAGACGAAGCAGGAACCGGAACCCAAGCCGACAAGCACAAGTCCGCGCCGCCGTCGTTCAAGCTTATAGACCCGTGGCGGATTTCCAAAGAAAGCTTTATTAAGTGGATGCAAGGCGAGAACTTCGAGCGCTTTGCAAAAGAGTTGGAACTTCTGCTGCGCCTCGCGCCCGAATCCAAAATGGCCGCAACGCTCCTAAAAACCGCCCGAAATTATCCGAAGCTGAGCGAAGAACAGAAGAGCAGGCTGGCGGGGATGGGCGAGTGATTAAGCAGTAATATCAAGGAGTGGGGCGTAGGTCGGGCAAATTCCTTGCCCGACACAATCTGGAAATGTCGAGGTAGGAATCACCCCGGAAGAAAGAGATGGGCCTCTGACGGAGCGGGTCTCCGACCGGCTCCAACGGTGGGAATATTACGGAATTGTCGGATAAAAAATTTATCCGACCTACAAGGACTGGCCAATCAAAAGCACCGAGCAACGAAGCCTAGCCTTCCACAACCCAGCTGACGATATATTCCAGTTCATCTTCGTTCGATGGCGGTGGGGTCATTTCGAGTTTTTCCCAGCGGCCTTTTAGACCGAGTTCTTTGGCCGATGTCTCAAAGTGGCACATGGCGATACCTGCATCCAGTTGTTGCAGGTCGGTCGAGGCCGACCACTTGCGGTAGCCCGGTGTGCGGTTAAGGATCAGGTGCAAGCCGCGCTCGTCTTTCAGAATTCGCCAGGGTTGTTTGTTGGAAGCCGATGGCCCGATGCGCACTGCCTCCAGCACTTCGGCGTAATCGCCTGCCGCCTCGCGCTCCAGAGGTTTTGAGAAATCACCTTCAAAGAACAGGCGCGACCAGTGCAGGCGTTTGTCGCCCTTGGCTCCCCAGCGGACAAGCTTGTCCATGGCGCCCCTTTTTTCTTTGGCGTATCCCAGCGCGAGTATGGCCGGAATCCAGTGACTTTCATCTAAGTGCAGCACTTGAGCGTATTCCTTGCGGCTGAAGGTGCCGCCCAGCCAGCATGTGCCAAGGCCGAGGCGGGTCATCTCCAGAACGATGCCTTCCATGATGTAGCCGTAATCCACTTCGGCAAGCGGCCCGTGCTGCATGGCTCCGGCGATGAAATAGCGTGCGCCCTTGATGAAGCCGTAGGTTCCAAGTTTGACTTTTTCTTGTTTGCTGGCTGTGTCTTTTTCTACCAGCACAAAGCGCGCTGTATGACCGAAAAAGCCTGCTTGCCGACTTGTCAATATTTGCTCGATCTGCGACTTGATCTCGGAGTCCAAAGTGCGATCAATATAGGAGCGTATCGATTTTCGTCGTTGAATAATGTCCAGCATGTGTACTTCCCCCATGAGGCGATACTTCAGGCTTTATTTTGTAAGCGAGTCGAGGAACTCCGCATTGGTGGCGGTTTTCTCCATCCAGCCCAAAAGCGTCTCCATAGCGCTTAAGGCGTCCATGGAGAAAAAGCGATTTCTGAGTATCTTCGATGCGGCCAGCTCATCTTCGCTCAGCAGGATTTCTTCTTTGCGTGTGCCGGAGCGGGTGATGTCGATACAAGGGAAGACGCGTTTTTCCATCAGCTTACGGTCGAGATGCACTTCCATGTTGCCGGTTCCCTTGAACTCCTCGAAGATCACTTCGTCCATGCGAGATCCGGTGTCGGTTAAGACCGTGCCGATGATAGTCAGCGAACCGCCGTCTTCGATGGCCCGACCCGCGCCGAAATATTTTTTGGGCATGAACATTCCGTTGGAATCCATACCGCCTGAAAGCAGCCTGCCCGATGAAGGCATGACGGAGTTGTATGAGCGGGCCAGACGCGTGATGGAATCCAGCAGGATTATCACGTCTTGGCCTTCTAAAACAAGCTTTTTGGCATCGACAAGCAGCTTCTCGGCCACCTCGATGTGATGCGAGTCAGCCTTGTCGAAAGAAGAGAAAATCACCTCGCCGTATCCGCTGCGGCGGATTTCGGTCACTTCCTCGGGCCTTTCGTTGACAAGCAGAATAAAGAGCTTCGCGTCCGGGTCGTTTGTAAGTATGCCCTTGGCGATGCTTTGCAGCGTGGTAGTCTTGCCTGCGCGGGGCGGCGACACTATCAGAGCGCGCTGGCCTTTTCCTATGGGCGCGATCAGGTCTATCACGCGGCAGGTCAGATCGTCTCCGTGCTCCAGCTTGAGGCGCTTGTATGGATGCAGTGTGGTCAATCTGTCAAAGGCTTCGTCCTGCCGAGATTTTCTATGATGTCCTCCCGCCATAGCGCGTTTGTTTGTGCGAGGTCTCCTGCCGCCCATGTCATTACGTCCCATGAATGTCCTTTTCGTAAATCTTTTCACTTGTTTGGATGATGTGGAAGATTACTATCTCGCCGGAATCATCAGGCATTGAAACGCCATGTAGTAAATATAACCGAATAGCCTGTTTTTGCCAAGATGGAAAGAAAGTTGCGTTGCGGCGGACTCGAATCCTATGGAGGAGGGTGTTCGTAAATCACCATGCCGAAGAGATCATAGCGCAATTTCCTGCACGATATCATTGTCTGATCGGAACCAAAGACTCCTCTTCAAATCTCTTTAAAAATCACAACTTAAAGAGTAAACAGTTGCCCTTGTGCCTAAAGCCCATTAAAATCAATGGAAGTGAAGAATATCCGATTCAGGTGGCTTATTCGATGTAAGGTGTTTTACTTGCTTCATTCAAAGAATCACGCCTTTGCTGAAGAAGCCGACTGTTAGGTGAATTTGTTTAAACTGCTGTTTTTAGTTGCGGATTAGTGCTTTATAGCTTTTGATCCCGGCATTAGCCGACTGAACATTGCAAGCGAGGGATTCATGTCATCCAATCTCAAGGTAAATTTTTTGAAGCTGGTCACCCTAATGCTTTTCGTTCTCGCCCTGATATCATGCGGCGGTGGTGGCTCTGACGACGATCAAGCCGATGGCGATCTGGAACGGGATTCCACATCCGATGGCGACGCGGATAAAGACACCTCCGATGCGGATCAGGTCGATGGCGACAAAGATCTTGAGACCGAGCCGGATAAAGACAGCGACGTGGAAGACGACGAAGACCTGGAAGATGGAGATGAAGAGCCCGACTCGGAAGAGGATTCCGCTCTTGCCGGTTCCGCCCTCGAAGTGACACCTGCACCTGCGGTGTTCGACGAGGTGGAAGTCGGATCAAGCGGGCAAGTGGAAATCACGCTTGCAAACGTGCCGAAAGCAAGCAATGAGGGAGCCACGCTGACGGTTTCTTACATGCTGTTTACGGCTTCTTCTTTGGATTCTCTGGCAGTCGATTCGACTTGCACTCCGCCTTTCGAGATCGAGGCGGGAGATTCCGTCACATGCAATCTGAGTTGTACCCCCGAAGAGCCCGGCAAAAAGGAAGGTATCCTTAGAATAGTAGCCGCTGATGGCATAAGCGACCCGGCCGAGTACCTTATAGATGTTTCATGTCCCGTACTGCATCCTATCTCCTTCGGCGATCCCGCCATTGTGGAGTTCGGCTTCAACCCCAAGGGCGTCAGGCAGGAGCAGTCATTCTCCATTGCCAACGCCGGTGCAATGAATTTAGAGATCACAAGCATCGACCTGTCCGACGATACACCGGAAAGCTTCAGTATTTCGGCATCCGGGATAAGACTTGACAGCGATACCATTCAGGCCAACGAATTGATAGAGATAGAAATAGCTTACCAACCCGACCGTAGCACAAACGAAATCGGCTGGTTGGAAATCGAAAGCGATGACCCCTATGTTCCCCTGCGCGTGATCCCGATCACCGGCAGGACCGGTTTCATGTGCCCGCAGGATGCTCCCAACCTCGAAGGTTCAAGCTGCATCGACCAATGCGTCCCGCGCTTAAGGCGTTGCGTGATGGGCGACGAAGCCATGCCCGACAAGGTGGAAATCTGTTTAGAGGATGGCTCCGGTTTCGAGGAGTTGGAAGAATGCGGTGACGGCTTGTTCTGTTACGGCGGTTACTGTGTCGCTCAAGTATGCGACGCCGAGGCGGTCATGTGTCATGACGGTTCGGCTCAAAGCTGTATGCAGGACGGCAGCGGTTTTGAAGAAGCTGTCAGTTGCGGCGAAGGCGACGAATGCACTGTCTCGACTTGTACTCCGGGCAGCGGTTGCGGAAGTCTCGATATATCGGGACGTTGTGAAGATGACAACCCCTGCACAGATGATAGTTGCGACACCGGAAGCGGCTGCATAAACGCCTTCAATCAGAATTCCTGTGACGACGATAACCCTTGTACCGTAAATGATGCCTGCTCCTTCGGCCAGTGTCGCGGAGCCTTTTTGGACTGCGACGACGACAACTCCTGCACGGCGGACACATGCAACCCCGAATCCGAGCTGGCCGATCCCTGCCTGCATGAGAATGTGGAAAGTGACTGCAACGACAACTCGGCCTGCACCACGGACGACCACTGCGACGAAGGGCAGTGTGTCGGAAACTACATCGTGTGCGACGACAGCAATTTCTGCACCGAGGATAATTGCCAGCCGGATAGCGGCTGCGTCTACCAGTTCAATTCCGACACCTGCAACGACTCCAATGCCTGCACCGAGAATGATCGCTGTCAAAGCGGTGTATGCCGTGGTGATACTCTGAACCCCGACGACGGGGAATTCTGCAACGGCGAGGAAAGCTGCGACCCGCTCTCAGGGCTCTTGATGGGTTTTGTGCCCACATGCAACGACGGCTTAGCCTGTACCGTGGATAGCTGCGATTCGGAACTGGACTCGTGCAAAAACACACTCGATGACAATCTCTGCAACGACAACAATCCCTGTACAATAGACACCTGCGAAATCGGAATCGGTTGCGTATTCAATCAAGTCGAAGAAATGACTCCATGCAACTTCCAAGGCAATGTAGATGAATACTGCGTCGGCGGACTATGCACCTTTGCCTGTGCCGACCACGACGACTGTTACGACGGCATTCCCTGCACCGAGGACAATTGCGACTCCTATACCGGCTTCTGCCAGAACATCCCGCACGATGAATGGTGTTTCAATGCTTCGCTCTGCGACGGAAACGAAATCTGCAGCTCGGTTACAGGCTGTGCGATGGGAACGGAACCGTTGTGCGACGACGGTATAGCCTGCACCTTCGACACCTGCAACGAAATCGACGGCGGTTGCACAAACGAGCCGGTCAATTACCTGTGCAACGACAACAACCCCTGCACACTCGATCTGTGTATGCCGGGCGATGGCTGCGAGAACATTCCCATAGACGTAGTCTGCGACGATGGCAATCCTTGTACTTTGAACGACCACTGCTTCAATGGCACATGCATTTCCGGTCTGGAAAATGTCGATTGCGATGACGGCAACCCCTGCAGCACAGACACCTGCGACGGTCAAGGCGAGTGCCTGCATTCTTACAACGCAGAAACCTGCGACGATGGCGACCCCTGTACACTCGATGACCTGTGCTTCAACGGCTCCTGCATCGGCAACAATTCTTCCTGCGACGACGGGACGTTCTGCAACGGTGCCGAGAGCTGCAACGACGAAGGCGGCTGCATCGAAGGTCTGATTCCGCCATGCGACGATGGTGTCGCTTGCACAGTGGATACATGCGAAAACGATATCGATCAGTGTGCACAGACTCCAGATGATGCCTTATGCGACGACGGCAGCGAATGCACCATCGAATACTGCGATCCGCTCGATGGCTGCATGGTGGAACAAATTTTGGACGGCACTCCCTGCGGCGATGCGGACATGTACTGTTATCAAGGTTTGTGCGTCGATACCTGTGGTGAGAATTCGGACTGCGACGACAACGTATACTGCACCATCGATGAATGCGACAGCGAAATGGGCCTGTGCATTCATACCGCCAACGATTCTGTCTGCCAGAACGATTATGTCTGCGACGGTCAGGAAATCTGCCACCTGACTTTCGATTGCATCGATGGAGAAGTTCCTTCCTGCGACGACGGTCTGGAATGCACCGAGGATACCTGCGAGGAGGAAGGGCGCGGCTGTGTCAATACTCCCGACACCTTGGCCTGCGATGACGGAAACCCCTGTACCGAGGATGTCTGTTCCGCCCAAACCGATCCGCTTTCCAATCCCAGCGGTTGCTTCAATTCATCTTTGAGCAACGGAGCCTGCGACGACGGCGACCCCTGCACATCCAACGAACACTGTATGGCCGGAGTGTGCATAGGCGACGAAACGAATTGCGATGACGGCAACCCGTGTACAGCTAATTACTGCGATGAATCCGGCGTGTGCCGCTCAGAAGAATTTGCAAACGGCAGTTCCTGCGGTTCAAGCACAGCCGAGCGCATTTGCTTGAACGGGCAGTGCATAACGGGTTGTACAAACGACTCCGACTGCAAAGGCAGCGATGAAGTGGCCTGCACTCTGGATTACTGCGACCCCAATACTTTCCAGTGCCAGCATATGGCTTACGACCAATTCTGCGACGACGGCCTGTTCTGCAACGGCTCCGAGTATTGTGACGAAACACTGGGATGTCAGGCGGGAGTAGCTCTGGATTGCGATGACCAGGTAGATTGCACGTATGATTACTGCGACGAAGACAGCATGGACTGCCGCCATCCGACAGACGATTCCCTGTGCGACACGCTTGACCCATGCACCGAAGGCTATTGCACTTCAAATGGTTGTCTGTACGGCAATACCAATTATGACTGCAACGACGGCAATCCCTGCACCACAGACGACCGCTGTACAGAAGGCGTTTGCGAGGGCGAGGCACTGGAATGCGATGACGACAACCAGTGTACCGAAGATGCCTGTGTCGATTTTGTCGGCTGCGTCTATACGGACATATCCACAAGTTGCGACGACCAAAACCCCTGCACCGACGATTTCTGCCTGCCGGCCAACGGCTGCGGTTTCAAGTCATACCAGACCAAAGCCTGCGACGATGGCAACCAGTGTACCACCGGAGACTGGTGTAAAGCCGGGCAATGCGTGCCCGGACCTGCACTTTTGTGCAACGACTTCAACCCCTGCACAAACGATTCATGCGTGACTGGAGAAGGCTGCCAGAACGAATATGTCGGCGATGGTCTGCCCTGCGATATCACCCTTGACAGCTATGATGAGTACTGTAGCGGCGGACAATGCGTATTGGTCTGTACGGTAGATGAAGACTGCAACGACCATATAGACTGCACCAGCGACGTTTGCAGCGGCGGTTTCTGTCAGTACGCCACATCCGATGCCGCCTGCGACGACGAAGTATTTTGCAACGGCAGCGAAACATGCGCCATCAATTACGGTTGCATGGCGGGCGATGTTCCCACCTGTAACGACGACAACGAATGCACTGCCGATTTCTGCGATGGAGTACTTGACCAATGTTCCAGCCAGTCCATGAACTCGGCCTGCGACGATGGCAACTCCTGCACCCTCGATTCATGCGGTCCGACTGGCTGTGAACATGACAACCTCGATGCCGTGGAATGTTCGGACGGAAATTTCTGCACGGTCGATGACATCTGCATAGACGGAATCTGCCAGGGCAATATCAAGTCCTGCGACGACTTGAACGACTGCACAGGCCCGGATAGTTGTGATGCCAAAAGCGGCTGCGTCAATCCTCCCGCAGAAAACGGAACGCTTTGCGCCGAGGATAGTGCATCGTGTATGGGCGGTGCTTGCACCAGACTTTGCGAATACGATGCCCAATGCGATGACGGTGTAGACTGCACGAAAGACTATTGCAACCTCGACACTCTTATCTGCACTTACGAGACCGATGATTCGGTATGCGACGACGGTCTGTTCTGCAACGGTGCCGAGACCTGTCATGTAACACTCGGCTGCCAGTTGCCAGACGATCTGCCCTGCCGCGACGATTTCGCCTGTACCGAAGATTCCTGCGATGAAGAATTGGACGAATGCAGCTACCAGACATATGACGAGCGCTGCGACGACTTCAACCCCTGTACCGAGGATACCTGCAGCGAGCTTGTAGGTTGTTCTTATGCACTTAGAACGGGCCAGCAATGCGAAGATGAAAATCCCTGTACCACAACCAGTATCTGCGACGAAGTGGGGCATTGTGTTGCCGACACCTTGACCGATTGCGGTTCTACACCCAGTACTTGCCGCCGTATAGAATGTGATCCTGTCAAGGGGTGCATGGAAATACTTGCAGATGACTTCTCAGGCTGCGAAGGCATGATAGATGGCTGCTCCGACATGGCTCACTGTATAAACGGGCAATGCGTCGGCAACGGAAACTATTATTGCAACGACAACAACGCCTGCACTCTTGAATACTGCGACGAAGAATGTACATATTATGCCAACAACGACACCAACATAGTCTGCTCGGACAATGAGCGCTGTACCGTCGATGACGGCTGTATGCTTGGAAACTGCACGGGTATAGAAGCCGATTGCGACGATGGCAACCCCTGCACGGACGACTCCTGCAGCGAAGAACAGGGCTGCGAACATATGCCTGCAATCGAAGGTCAGGCCTGCAGCATAGATTCGTTGACAGGTAGCTGTCATAACGGTATCTGCGCCAAAGACTGCACGGGCGACGGAGAATGCGACGACGGTATAGCCTGCACGACCGATACCTGTAAACAGCCCGAGGGCTACTGCCAGTATGAACTCGACAATGCTACCTGCGACGACGGTTTATACTGCAACGGTGAGGAGATCTGCATTGCCCATGTCGGTTGCGTGGACAACATTCCCATAGACTGTTCGGACGGACTGGAATGCACAATGGACA
>CAYTHG010000009.1:0-32768 GCA_964437525.1 uncultured Myxococcales bacterium
TTTCGACATGTTCATGGAGACAAACGATCTCTTTGAGCTGGCCTATTCGGATGCTCCCGACGATCAGATAGCGCACGTTTTTCAGCGCGCCGAATTGCCGGTGCGTCTGGTGGGCGATTTGTGGGCCTTGATATCCAAGGTTCACAGCCCTTTGGCCATACGTTCATCAAGCCTTTTAGAAGACGCCAAGCACGAGCCTTTCGCGGGAATCTACGAAACCAAGATGATCCCCAACAACCAGTTGGACACCAAGACCCGCTTTCAAAAGCTTATCGAGGCTATCAAGTTCGTCTGGGCTTCCACTTTTTTCAAGGCCGCCAAGGATTACATGAACTCGACTTCTTCGAGCATCGAAGAAGAAAAAATGGCGGTCATCATTCAGGAGGTGATCGGCCTGCGGCACGGCGACAGGTTTTATCCCAATCTGTCCGGCGTCGGGCGCTCGTACAATTTTTACGCCTTCGGTAAATCCCAGCCGGAAGACGGCGTGGTCAATCTGGCTCTGGGGCTCGGCAAGGCCATCGTGGACGGCGGTTCGTCATGGACTTATACACCGCGCTTTCCCAAGGCCAATCCGCCTTACAATTCAATCTCGCAACTGCTGGAAGAAAGTCAGAGAAACTTCTGGGCCGTCAACATGGGCAAGCCGCCGGCATGGAATCCGATTACCGAGACGGAATACCTGCTCAACCCCGAATTGGCCACAGCCGAAGAAGATGAGACACTGGATTTTGTGGCTTCGACCTATGATGCATCAAACGACAGCCTGCGCATGGGAACAAGCGTCTCCGGTCCACGACTGGTGAACTTCGCCCCCATTCTCAAAGGCGGCGACCTGCCTGTCAACAAGCTGGTGCAGACGCTTATGAAGATCTGCGAAGAAGCCACCGGATCGGAAATCGAAATAGAATTCGCCATGACATGGACGAATATCTTCAGCGAGCCGGTGCGCCTGGGATTTTTGCAGGTGCGCCCAATGGTGGTTTCACACGAAAAAATAGACATCAGCCCGGATGAGTTCTCCGCCGACAATGTACTTTTGCATTCGGATGCGGTTTTAGGTAATGGAATTGTCGAGGGCATCAGATACGCGGTCTACGTCAAGCCGGAGGTGTTCGACCCGGCCAAGTCCATGCGGATAGCCATGGAGATAGACAAAATCAACCGGCGTATGATGAAGGAGGGCAAGCCCTACCTGTTGATAGGCTTCGGTCGCTGGGGCAGCGCCGACCACTGGCTGGGGATTCCCGTCAGTTGGGGGCAGATTGCCGGAGCCAAAGTGATGGTCGAGGCCATGCTTAAAGATATGAAAATAGACTTGAGCCAGGGCTCTCACTTTTTCCATAACATCAGCAGCTTTCAGGTCAGTTATTTCTCGGTTGCAAAACCCGAAGAAAACATAGACTGGAGCTGGCTTGCCGCCCGGGATATAATCGAAGAAACGGAATTTGTACGCTGTGTCGAATTGCCTGCCGGATTGCAGGTGAAAGTCGATGGTCGTAACGGACAGGGAGTGATTTCGAGATGAAAGACAATAGCCAGACGCCGGTCGAAAATTTGATGGACTCTTTAAAAGAAAGAGCCAAGGAGCTCAGTTGCATCTACAAAGTGGATGAAATCCTTAAGAATCAAGACAGTCTTGAAGAACAAATCGAAGATCTAGTGGAAGTTATTCCCGAAGGTTGGTACTTCCCGGAAGAGTGCCAGGTTCTGATAAAATACAACGGTGTCAAATACAAGTCTGAAGATTATTCAGAAAGCGACTTTAAGCTTTCCGCTGACATCGTGGTGCAGAACATCCAGGTGGGCAAGATAGAAGTTTCTTACCGCAAACTCATGCCTGCTCTGGATGAAGGGCCGTTTCTGAAAGAAGAAAGAAAACTCATCAACACCATCGCCCAGCGATTATCGCAGGCTTTCCTGCATCATCAACTGGATACTGTTTTCAAAGATGGGTCCGAGAACGCAACTTCCTTCAAAAGCGGTGAGAACGACTGGCGTCTGATTATCAAAATGCTGCGGCTGACCGACCAGTCGCTTTTGTTCCGTATCTCGCGCCGCATGTTGAATTACATGTGCCGTATCGGAGTGGAAGAGGCAAAGGAATTGCTGGAGCAGATAGGCGGCCAGTTCACTTTCAACAAATCCGAGACCCAGCACGATGGCCTCAACCGCCCGATCAAGATCAAAGCCATGGAGATGAACCTACAGATCTCCGAGCGCATCATGGATCTTTCATCCAAGCATATCAGCGACGAGCAGGTATTCAACTTCTTCCAGAAATGGATCAAGGAAAACAAGGTCAGCTTCCTGATAGAAGTACTCGAAAACCATTCCTCCTCGCTGGCCGATATCTCCGAGGCCATTGCCCGTTACAAAGACTCGGACTTCAGCGAATCCGACCTTGGCCGCTCGACTTTGAACGCCGTCAGCGTTTCGTTGATAAGGCGCTTTTTCAGTCGCAAACTTGAATTCATCAACCTTGCTAAAAAACACGTCTCGCTTGAAGACTTTTACGACTTGACCCAGCACCTTATTTATCCGGCCAACAGTAACGGTCGTCTGGGCGGCAAGAGCGCCGGGCTGTTCGTGGCCATGCAGTTGATAAAAAGCCTGTCAAAGCACAACCATAAGCTCAAAAATATCAAAGCTCCCAAAACATGGTACATCGCCTCCGACGGCGTAATGGATTTTCTGGAACACAACCATCTTGAAGAATTACTGGAATACAAATACCGCGAAACCGATCGCATCCGCATGGAATATCCCAACCTGGTACAGCTTTTCAAAAACTCGTCTTTTTCGCCAGAAATGATACAGGGCATCGCTCTGGCTTTGGACGACTTCGGCGAAAAGCCTATGGTGGTGCGCTCTTCAAGCCTGCTTGAAGACAGCATCGGTGCGGCTTTCTCAGGCAAATACAAAAGCCTTTTCCTGGCCAATCAGGGTTCCAAGCAGGAAAGACTTGAAGCGCTTTTAGATGCCATCGCCGAGGTATACTCTTCCATGTTCAGCCCCGATCCCATTGAATACCGCTTCGAGCGCGGCCTGCTGGACTTTCAGGAGGAAATGGGAATTATGATACAGGAGGTAGTCGGCACCAGAATAGGCAAATACCTCTGTCCGGCCTTTGCGGGCGTGGGCTTCAGCAACAACGAATTCCGCTGGTCACCACGCATCAAGCGTAACGACGGCCTTTTGCGACTGGTGCCGGGTCTGGGTACGCGAGCCGTTGACAGACTGAGCGACGACTATCCCGTCCTGGTGGCACCCGGTCAGCCCGATCTGCGCGTCAACACCACGCAGGAAGAAACCATGCGCTACGCGCCGCGCTATATAGATGTCATAAACCTTGAAACAAACTCCATTGAGACAGTGGTCTTGTCCGATCTGATTAGAGATTACGGTGACGAATATCCGCGTGTAAAAGAGATTTTCTCCGTATACAAAAACAATTATCTGAGACCCGCCAGCGGCCTCATCGATTTTGAGCACGACGAACTCGTGGCGACTTTCGATGGACTGCTTAAAAAGTCCGGCTTCATCGAGCAGGTACGCACGCTGATAAACGCGCTCGAAAGCCATTACAACATGCCCATAGATATCGAGTTCGCAGCCGACGATAAAGATTTTTACCTACTGCAATGCCGCCCGCAGAGCTACTCCAAAGACGCTGTGGCTGTCAAGTTGCCCAAGGATATCGACGACAGCAAGATAGTTTTTACGGCCAACAAATATATCTCCAACGGTCATGTCGAGAACATAACGCATATCGTCTACGTTCCGCCTGACGAATACGACAAGCTCGAAACACTGGAGCTTCTAAACGATGTCGGCAAGGTTGTCGGCATTCTGAACAAGCTGCTCCCCAAGCGCCAGTTCATCCTGATAGGGCCGGGGCGTTGGGGCAGTCGCGGCGATGTCAAGCTGGGCGTCAACGTCACATACTCCGAGATCAATAACACTTCGGCCCTGATCGAAGTGGCCTTTAAGAAGGGTAACTACCAACCCGACCTGAGTTTCGGCACGCACTTCTTCCAGGATCTTGTGGAGGCTGCAATCGTGTATCTGCCTCTCTATCCCGACGAGCCGGACGCGATCTTCAACCATGAATTCCTGTTGGATTCGCCCAACCTGCTCAAAGAATTGCTGCCGGAATACTCTTATCTGGATAAAGTTTTACGAGTCATAAATGTCGCTAGCGTCACCGAGGGGCAGAACCTGCGCATATTGATGAGCGCCGAGGATAATAAGGCCATGGCCATACTGGGATCGCCCGAGGGCAAGTCGGATTACCTTGTAAATGTGCGTTCTAATGATGTGGCGAAGGGCAAAAAAGATCAGAACTGGTACTGGCGTTTAAAGATGGCAGAAAAAATCGCCGCCAATATCAAGCCTGACCGCTTTGACGTAAAGGCCATGTATGTCTTTGGCAGCACCAAAAATGCCACAGCCGGACCTTGCAGCGATATCGACCTTTTGATTCATATCGGTGAAGACAAGCTCAAACATCGCAAGCTCAAATCGTGGCTGGAAGGCTGGAGCCTGTGTCTGGGCGAAATAAATTGTCTGCGCACCGGCTACGAAACGGAAGAACTTTTAGACGTGCATTTCATCACCGATCACGATATCAAAATGAGAACCAGCTTCGCATCCAAAATCGGCGCGATCAGCGATGCCGCCAAGAAACTCCCCATGATCAAAAAGAAACGGGAATAAGCGGACAGAGTGTTTCGAGACAACGAAAGTAGGGGCGCGATTTATCGCGCCCATGCCCGGATTATTGTCGGGCGCAATGAATTGCGCCCCTACGCTATATTGTTTCTTACATCATTTCGATCAGGATTCGGGTTCTTTTAGCCAGTCGGTGTCGAAACGTCGCGGATCTTCGCAGGCTTCGTGGTCGAGATACATAACGTAAGTCTTGTTGTAGCAATAAGCCTTGAACTTCCTGATGCGGCCCGGGCTGCTGGCGGGCTGGATGTAATTTGTATCTTCTCTGGAAAGAGCATCGACGATATCTTTGTAAACTCTTGTGGTATCGGGGCAAATCAGACGCGAGAGAAGAACGGCAATCTCGCCGTCGCCGCACATGGGCATGGGTTTATTCTCGCTGGTGTTTATCAACTCGACCGGAATCTCGGAAAGGTCGGCCATCTTTTGCTGGAAATAATAGTTGGGGCTGCAGGCCGGGAATGCAAAGCAGAAGATTGCAATCGCCAAAAAAACAAGACAGGTTTTCCCAGTATTCATCAGACACCCACCTTGCGCGATAAAATGAAAGACTCGAAGGCCGACGAAATTGTGCGGGAGACTTTCTCCCAGGCTGCAGCTTCATCTCCCGGCGGTTCAGGCAAAGGCCCGAGTGCTGCTACCAGTCCCACCAGTTTGCCGGAAACTTCTATGGGCAAAACCAGCATGGCCGGTTGGGAAGGAATGTGCAACAGATCGGAGATCATGGCGGCGGCGGAGTCTTCGCTGCATTGAACAAGCTCGACCCGGCGCGATGTGGCGGAGTGCTCGAAAGCCGATTCGATATTGAGGCTGACGGTGATTTCTTTCATCAATTCCCGGTCCAAGTCGATACCGGACCCACAGAAACCCTGGGCCTGACTCCTTTTGACGGTAAAGAACATCACGCTCGGGAAATATTCGTTCAACCACGAACAGGCTTTATCCACAATTTCGTCGCGGCTCTGCATGAATTCAAGCTCGTGCTCCAAATCCGTCGCGTCTATAACCTCGATGGGGACTTCTTCGATTTCCTCTTCCACCTCTTCGATGGAATCTTCCTCGACTGTCTCTTCCGGCTCGAAAGCGTGCTCTTCTTCCTCGCTCTGTGCCACTTCGGGAGATGCAGGCGTTTCGGTCTCCTGTTCCAGATCGACAGATTCACCGACTGCCTCGTTCGCTTGCTGTGTCACTATGAAGGAATCTTCTTCAATCCGCTCAGGAGACGTGGGTTCTTCCTTTCGCATCATGGAAGGCGTCGTCTCAGGTGTGCCGATATAGGTTTCTTTGTGGAAAGGCAAAAATCCCGGCTTGGATTCTTTCTCGTCCAAAAGGTCTTCTTCTTCAAGTTCGGTCTTGATAGCCAGAATGGGCGAGGAGTTGTCAAGCAGCAGCGAAGACAACCTGACTGCGTAATAACGCTGTATGGCCTTGACCAGCGAGGCTTCGTTCACCAGCGCCGGGCGGATTTCCATTCCGGAAAAAATCTGCAATTCCAAAAGCGCATCTTTGGAAGGCGAACGGGAGAACACTGCAACCAGTCGGCCCTTTTGTATGCCGACCGGTATGCAGCGAAGTTGATATACTATGTCACGCGGTAAAAGCTCTATCATCTTGGGAGAGATTTTACCCAGAAGAGAAGAATTCAATACAGGCAGGCCGTCGCTACGCGAGATGAACTTCAAGAGTACGTCTTCGCGGACATAGTTCATCTTCAAGAGAAGATCGGACAAAGTGCCTTCGTACAAGACCTGCGCCTCTAGCACCGTCTCGATCTGCCAGCGGGTCACCATGCCCGCCTTAGCCAGTTGTAATAAAAGCCGCCTGCTCATTTTTAGTTTCTTTTATGGGTTGAGAGTCTTCAGTTTGTCCAGTACGAACATGCCGTCTTTGCGAATCAATACGCCATCGAACCAGATCTCGCCGCCACCGGCCTCTTCGAACTGGCGCACGACGATGTCCCAGTGTATCTGCGACTTGTTGCCGTTGTCGGCTTCGTCGTAGGCGTTGCCGGGCGTGAAGTGAAAACTGCCCGAGATTTTTTCGTCGAAGAGAATATCCAACATTTCGCGCTTGATGTGCGGATTCAGTCCCAGCGCAAATTCACCTATATAGCGGGCTCCTTCGTCGCGGTTCAGAATCTCGGTCAGCTTTTTCGGGTCGCCCTGCTCGCAGGATTCCTCGACGATTTTACCGTCTTTGAATGTGAACTTCAGACCCGAGAAGAAGTTGCCTTCATAAAGTGTCGGTGTGTTGGAATAAAAACTTCCGTTGACGGAATCCTTGACAGGCGCGCTAAACACTTCGCCGTCGGGGATGTTCATTTTGCCGTCGCACTTGATGGCGGGAATATCTTTGATGGAGAAGGAAAGGTCCAGTCCCGGTCCTTTGAGTTGCACCTTGTCGGTTTTGTTCATCAACTCCACCAGTGGGTTCATGGCAATCGACATGCCCGAGTAATCGTGCAGGCAGGCGTCGAAGTAAAAGTCCTCGAACTGGCGCGTGGACATTTTGGCGGCCTGTGCGAAAGTCGGATTGGGGAAACGCAGCACGACCCAGCGGGTCTTGGGTACGCGCTCTTCCATGTGGACGCGCATCATCACTTCTTTGGACATAAGCTGCATTTTGTCGGAGGGCACGTCGGAGAGTTCCAGAACGTTGTCGGTGCCGCGCACGCCTATATAGCAGTCCATTTCCTTCATGCGGGCAAGCTGGAAATCGGCTTCGAGCTTGAGCTGTTCTTCGGTCGCGCCTAAAAGCTGGCTGCGGCGCACATAGTCGTCATGCAAAAGATAGAAGGGCAGTCCGCCGACCTTGTTGGCTTCGGTGATCAGCGCTTCGGCCAGAGGGAAGGTGCGGCCTCCTATGGCTTCGATCATCACTTTTTCGCCCGGCTTCAACTCTATCGAATAATTGATCAGGTTTTCGGCAAGTTTCTGTATTCTATCGTCCATGACAAGCTCCTTTGACGCTTTGTATTCGAATTGCGAAGATTGTAATGCCCTTGGCACGGCTTAGTCAAACTACTTGTTTTCTTCTTTCGGCTCAATAACGGCTTCCATCTTCGAGTGTACGCGCTGCATCAACTCTTCAACGTTTTCCTCTCCCGAGACCTGGATAGGTTCTAAGAATGTCAGGTGGATGTGACCGGGGTTTATGCCGACCTTGTATTTTGGCAGCACTTTTTCCGAACCCTGCACGACCACCGGCACCACCGGTACGCGGGCGGCCTTGGCCATGTGGAAGGAACCTTTTTTGAATTTTTCGAGAGTATGCCCGTCGTTTGAGCGGGTGCCTTCAGGGAACATCAGAACCCGCTTGCCTTTACGGATGTCCTCGACTGCCTTGGCTACCGATTGTCGGGCCTGTTCGGAATTGCCGCGCTCAATGTAGATCATGCCGACCGACCTCAAGGAAGCGCCGAAAACCGGAATTTTCTCAAGTTCGCGCTTGGCCACGAATACCACCTGCTTTTCTATGGTGGCCATTAATGCCGGTGTGTCGAAATGTGAACGGTGGTTGGTCAGAAACAGAAGCGGCTGATCGAGATTTATTTTCTCCAACCCGCTTTGCGTCACTTTGACGCCGCAGCCTTTAAGTAAAAGACGCGCCCACCTGACGCCGTTGATATAGTTGACGGCCTGTGCATGTCCGAGCATTCCGCCGATAACGGCTCTGAAGGCGTAATAAGCCGTCACGAAGAAAGTCAGTAAATGATTGAAAATGTACCTGAATATCATTGTTCAATTTCTTCCGACTGGCAAAAATCCGCACAGCCATATTATCCCGTCGAAGCGCTGCCCCACCTGTGGCGGGGCGATTCCCTCTCGCTCCTGGGATAAAAGCTCTATCTCAAAATCGGGCAATTTGACCTTGATCCGCCACAGTTTGACGCCCGAGTGCATATTGCTGATTAATCTTGCCTCACCGATGATACCGGCGGCGCGGTAATGACAGTCACGGTCAAGCGGCAACAGAACGCTTTCGACATCTTTCAGCGGGTCGCCGCCGACCTCGTCCACCAAGCGGGGTGCGTCTTTGGCATTTGCCCATTCGCCTTCGAGTGCCAGCGCTCCCAGTTGCACTTCCAACTCACCGCCTTTAGCCGGTATGCGGCTGTGCTGCCACAAATTCAGAAGTGCGAAGAGCAGCGTGCCTCCTTCTGCAAAGCGGCCCTGCATCAGCATTTCGCCTTCGCGCTCGAAATGCCGGGCTATCTTGTAAGCCCGTAGCTTGCTGATATCATCTGGCCTGAACCCGGCCAGGCAGGAAATTATCTCGTAATCCTCGTCCGCGCCCTTGGCGCTCATGGGCTTGACGGTCGTCCAGACTTCTATGCCTCGCCCGGCGTGCCAGCCGAAAGCCGCGCCGGACAAGCTTTTGCGCTCGCTTTTATAAGCCTCGCCCAACTCGACCGAACGACGGGCCAGCGCCAATAATTCCTGCGGAGTTTCAACTTCGAAACCGGCTGCTTTGAAGTGTTGCGGCATTTTTTATCTACGTCTGTCTCTTCAATTCAATTTCCGTTGGAGCGGGTCTCCCGACCGGCTCCACATGTTCATCACGCTTTTGTCGGGTGAAGAATCACCCGACCTACTTGTGGATTCCCCCCGTTGGAGCGGGTCTCCCGACCGGCTCCACATGTTCATCACGCTTTTGTCGGGTGAAGAATCACCCGACCTACTTGTGGATTCCCGCCTGCGCGGGAATGACGGACCTTATTCTTTCAGGTACAAATACCAAAGATACCGAGCCTATTTTTCAAGCGACTTGACCCAGGTTTTGAATTTTCCGGCTACTTCCTCGAAGCTGCCGCCTTCTGTCGATGCCATCACCTCGGAGCCATGCACGATGCGGATTGTGGCGTCAAGCTCGACCTTGCCGGTAAACTCGGGAACGTCTTTCAGTTTTTCTATTTTTTTCTTAGCAGCTTCAAGAGCCTGCTCGGTAGTCAAAGAAGCATCGTTTACCAGATCGTCCATGGAGAAGGGGCGGCCCGTCATGTTGGCGATGAAATTTATGAAGCTGATGGAGTTGCCCGGACGCCAGTAAACGTCGCGCATACGCGGCCCAATCTCGGGGTTGTCGGTCAGGTATCCGTAGGTGTCTAAGAAGTAATGGCGTGTCTGGGCCACACCGGCCAAGGCCAGAACATAACCGTGATAAATGCAGCTTGCCTCGCCTGAGAGCAGATGCGGCACCGCCAGTGTCGGACGCGGGAAGCGCTCAAGTCCGCCCAGACGTTTTTCGATCTCGACGAATTTAGCGATCACGTTTTCCTTGGTCAACTCTTCTTCGCTCATCTCATACAGGGCTTTTTCGGCATAGCAGACAATCAGCAGCGAGCGAATAAAGAGCGCCTGCGCCGGTTGGCTGATGCGAATGTTTTTCTCTATTACCTGCCACGGCACGGATTCGCCTTTTGCGTTTTTGCCGTAGCGCGTCTGCCAGTCGGCATCCGAGAGCAGGGAATCCAAAAACATCGACTGCGTTTCGGCCAGTGCCGCCGAAGTCGGCGCGAATTCCTGCGAGAAGCAGGGCGCGCCCATCAGCATGTTGGCAAAATGCGCTGCGTGGCCGCCTTCGTGGAAGAGCGTCTCGGCTGCGCGTTTGCCCGATCCCACCTGTCCGGGTACTGCGTTGGAAGTGAAATTGACTTCCGAGCGCACGCGGCCTTCATCGTCTTCGAAAGGTACGCTGGGCGCATGGCAGAAACCGTTGGAATATTTTCCGGCGCGATCCACCAGATCCAGTTGCAAAACGGCCTGCTCGTAAGTGATTCCCAAAGCGGCGAAGCTTCTGCCCCAGCGTTCGAGAGCGTCTGCGAACTGCATGTAAGGATCTATCTCTTTGATGGCGTCGCCTGCGGTATTGAAGCGGAAGTTCCACGGGCGCAAGGCCGCTGCGCCGTGTTCGGCCTCGACGTCTTTTATATAGCGGGTCTGCGCTTGGCGGGTGCGGACTTCCAGATCGTCTAAGAGCTTGAACAGCTCATCCTTGCCGAAGCCCTCGGTGGTGCTGACTTTGTAGTCGTAGTAATCGGCGTAGTCGAGCATACGCGCCAGACGGTTGCGCTCTTTGACTACATCGAAAAAGCCGTTGTCGATCACATAGCCCTCTATGCTCTCAAGCCCCTCGAAGGCCTGACGGCGTATGTCCTCGTTCGGGTCGGTCGAGACTTTCAGGGCCAGTCCGACAGAGGAAGATTCCACGAACTCGCCGCTTTCAGGATCGGTGTAGCCGAATTTCATGTTGTTGCGGGCCGAGACCAGAGCGCTTTCCATCTCGACAATTTTTCCGGCCAGCTTTTGAGCTTCGGGATCTTCGATTACGTTGGCCTTGAAAAATTCTATCCAGCCTGTCAGGGTTTCTTTCTGCTTTTCATCGGCTTTGGGCGAGGCTATCAGTTCGCGGCAGCGCTTGAGTCTGGAGACATCCGAATTAAAAGCGTTCAATGCGGATTCGGCGCGGTTGAACTGGTCGTATTCCTTGGTGATGCCCATCTTGGTTTCCCAGAAAAGCTTTTCCTTGGCCTGATGCAGTGCCAGGTATTCGCGATTTATTGCAACGATTTCTTTTGAGATGTCGGCTTTGCTTATCATTTATTTACCTCTTTCAGAGTCAAAAAACATTCAATAATAACCGGCGCTCCTGTAAGCTTCGGCTTAATTTGTTTCGTCGAAGATACCGCCATGCAGACAAGCTGTCAAACTAGCCTGGATTATTCACCATGAATTTACTGCGGTGAGCAAATTGTCGATATTTACAGCAGCTATTAAACATTTCTCTCCATCGATACTTCGTTGTCATCCTGAGCGTAGCGAAGGATCTGTTATAAACTGGGAGAGATTTTTCGCCTGCGGCTCAGAATGACGACATGCCGTCAATCGCTTCCTCCATCGACACTTCGTTGTCATCCACTTCTCTTCATCAATACTTCGTTGTCATCCTGAGCGTAGCGAAGGATCTGTTATAAACTGAGAGCGATTCTTCGCCTGCGGCTCAGAATGACGACATCAGGACTTGAAAAAATACAGCAAATATAGTACACTTAGCGCACTTAGTTCATGTATTGCATGACAGGATGTCCTTATCCTAATAGAAAGAGAGGAAGAAATGGAAAGCGTATTGCTTGGTTTGGTAGGATTTTCCAGCGCCGGATTGTTCGTGATGGCAGTTATCGGAACCTATATGTAATCGGAAACGCCGGGAGAAAGAATTCTCCCGCTTTAAGCGAAGGGTCGCAAGTTATGAAGAGCAAAATCAATTGGTTGCGGATAATCGCCGTGGCTGTAGCGATGCTCTTTCCCTGTTCCGTCATGGCTGACTCGGGCTGGTTCCATGTGGAATTGCCCGACGACTCGCCCGTGCCGGTCTCCGGTTATCCCCTCTATATAGAGGACATGACCACAGGCTCGCCCTTGTCGGACTTCTCGTCTCACGTGGGTATCAAGGCCAGTGTGCGCCTCGATCACCAGCGGGTATCGGGAAACGAAGTACCCTTCGACAGCCTTCTGAATATGGCACATTACGCCTGCTGGGCGCAGTCGCGTCAAAGTCGCCAGTGGGACCAGAGTTATCTGGAACTCATTGGATCGAAGGATTTCACGCCTGAAAACAGGCGCATCGTTTTCGAGCCGTGGGGCTGGGAAGAAACAGTCAAGCTCGGTGCGCTGACAGCCATAGCCCAAGCCATGTTCATTCAGAGCGATACGGTTATGTTGCGTATCAAATTGATGAACAACTCCGATGACGCCGCCGAATTCAAGCTGCGTTACAATTTTTTCTCCGATGCCGATGACAATCTGGAAAGCAGTTATCTGGTCAGCAAAGAAGACGATGTCTGCGATCTTTCTCTTGAAGATTCCGGCGTGGCCTTTTTGGATTGCGAAGACGGGCGTGGCGGATTGCGTTTTCACTTCTTGCGTAAGCTGATGCTGGAGGATTTCTCCGATCAGGGAATAATCATTGAAGACGTGCGCAACAAGGCTTCCGAGCGGCTGGCATATGCCGACAGTTCCGAAATCTCGCTGGCTGCCGGCAAAACCGTAGAAGTCGTTTTCGTTGTTGCATACGGGCGCATCCTAAAAGACGCAACCGACGAAGACCTGATTTCAGCTACCGATCTGGATCTTATGCTGGATGAGGCGGATTCGATTTTGTCCGAGGGCGCAAAAGAAGCGGTCGCTGGTGTTAAAGAGCGCTGGAGTGAAATCCAGTCTACGCTCGGCCCGCTGCATTCGGCCAGCAAGCGCGATACCAAACTGGCGCTGATGGCACAGGCCGCGCTTGTAAACAATCTTTATGAACCGACTTTAACCGATGGCCGTCTGGCATCTCTGCCAGCCAAGGTCTATCATAACGACGTGCGCCCCTGGAGCACGGCTTTTCAGGCGCTGGGAATTTCCGAGTTCGATTCGGAATCGGCCAAGCGCGTTTTGTCGCATTTGTTCGAGCAGCAGGAGCAGGCCGTGCGCGGAGCCGAAGGAATGCTGCCGGCCCGCATCACCGACGACGGCGCGGACTTCGGCGACGAACAGCCCTACTCCACGCCGCCCAATCAGGGTTTTGCAATCGAACAGATATTTTATGCCGACGGCGCCTGGGATGTGGAATGGCTGGAGGATATGTACGAAGCCTCCGACGATTATCTTTCTTTCTGGTTCAACCAGCGTGACCGCGACATAGACACCCAGAAATCCGACGAAGAATCGTCATCAGGCAACGGCCTTTACGAATACGCCAACTCCATAGAATCCGGTTGGGACGACTCCGTGCGCTACAGTTGCGAGCTTGAAGGCAACAATGTCTGCGAGCAGTTCGGCAAAAACCAGACCGAAGCGCTGGATCTGAATTCATGGCTGTACATGTACCTGCGCTCCATGACTCGCATGGCGCGGATTTTGGATCGCCCTTTGGAAGAGCAGCAAAGCTGGAGCAAAAAAGCCCAGAATTTGGAAGAGCGTTTCGAGTCGCTTTTGTGGAATCCTATAGAAGCCGCTTATGCCGACCGCAGTCTGGACGACGAGGCTTATGTGTTTTCGGAGCCGGACACTCCGGCCATCGTCTGGCCGCTTTTCACCGGCCTTTCCAAAAACAGTTTCCGTGTCACCAGCACCATAAACAAGATACTGAACCGCGATACTTTCTGGGGTTACTGGGACGACGAGACACCCAACTACTGGCCGATACCGACGGTGGCTTATGACTCCGACCGCTTCGACGAACGTCAGGACGGTTACTTCCGCCAAGGGCAAATCTGGCCTGTTACCAGCTATGCCGTGATTCAGGCGCTTTACCGTTACGGCTACAGCGAAGAAGCCGAGGCGCTTAAAGAGGCCACGCTGTCCATGATGTCTAAGGCCAATCCCGGCGGACTGCACGATGCTTACGACCCCATCAGCGGCATGGTGGGCTGGGCGCCCGGCTCTTACAATAAGAGTGACTACGCCGACAACGGTGGCATAGGCGAGCCTTCGCCCTTCCAGTACGGCTGGTCGGCAGCGTTGGTGCTTGAGCTTTTATACGAGCGCTACCAGCGTGAACGCTACCTGATGCCGCATGAAAAACACATAGACGGATTCATCCACGAGTTGCGCAGCTTCCCCGACGACAAGCTTGTAGCGCGCATCGAGACAGGCTGCGTGCGTCAGCCTTATTTGGAAATGGAAAGCCTTGATGGAAAGCCCATACGCGAAAGTGTCAACTTCATCATTCGCCTCTCCGATCCCTACGGCGAAATCGACTCTCCCAAAATCAAGCTGGTCCTGCCGCAGTTCTTGCCGGGCCTGTCGTTCTTGAGCGCCATTGATAAAGAGGGCAAACGCGAAAAGCTGGAGTCGCGCCACGACGAGTATTACGAGATAGAATTGACGCGCCAGGAAATGGGCAACATAGACCACTTTCAGGTGGTAGACCTGGCCCATATAGGAGCCGGAGCAGACGGCTCGGGCGATTCAGGCTGCCAGCAGGTACAGGGCACCTTCTCCAGTTTCTATCGCCTGCTGGGTCTGCTGCTGCTGGTGTTCGTAATCCGCCGCGCATTGAAAGTCAGGCAGTAAGCGGTAGGTGCAAGTAATAAAAATGAGACACGGGGCAAGCGAAAGCTTGCCCCGTTTTTTATGAGATTAAATTGGTAGGCAATTCGTAAATTCACCTGTTGGAGCATGGCTTCCCAGCCTGCTCCAACATAGAAGATATCAACAGGCAACAGAGTCAATCGGGGTATTGATTGCTCCCCCACTTCCTTCCCACAAAAAAGCCCCGTCTGAAATCCAGACGGGGCGAGATGCTTTTGTTGTTGCCGTGTTTATTCTTCGTCTTTGAGAAGTCCCAACTCTTTCAGGACGCCTTCAAAGCGCAGCATGATCTGGCGGGTTTGTTCGATCGTGCCGAGGTTGAAGCGGATATAGCCTGCCATGTCGCGCATATTGGAGCGGTCGCGTACATGGATTCCCTTGCCTGAGAGGTGCGCTACTACTTCTTCCACTCGCTCGGTGTTGATGAGCACGTAGTTGGCCGGGGTGTTGCGGAAGCTGATGCTGCGATGCTTGCACCAGCGCTCGAAGAGAGCCTTGGATTCCCTGACTTCCTCGACGTAGCGATTGTAATAAGGCAGATCGTCCAGTGCCGCCGATGCCGCCACCTGTGCGAACTGGTTGACGCTCTTGGGGTTGTGCAGGCGCTTCAACTCGTTGACGAACCAAGGCTGGGCGATCAGGTATCCGACGCGCACTGCAGCCAGCCCGAAGGCCTTGGAGAAACTGCGCGTGACAACCACGTTCTCGAACTCTGAAAGAATCTCCAGCGCGCTTTGTCCTGCAAACTCGTAGTAAGCCTCGTCAACGATGAGAATCTTACCGGAGGCGGCTGTGGCCAGTTTGCGCAGGTCGTCGTTTGAGAGCAGGGCACCAGTCGGGTTGTTGGGATTGGGCAGGTATACTATTTTTGTTTTCGGCGTTATGGCCGAGATGATTTCGTCCACTTCGGGAGCGAAAGGATCTTCAAAAATTATGGGCTCGACACTGGCACCGCGAGATTGTGCAAAGACCAGAAAATGCGTGTAGGTCGGGTCGGGGTAAGCAACTTCGTCGCCCGGCTCCAAAAAGGTCTTGCAGATAAGCTCAAGTGCGTCGTCCGAGCCGTTGGTCACCAGAATGTGATCGGCGGGATAGCCGACGTAGCTCTGCAACTTCAACGTCAGGTTGGGCGAGAACAGGGCCGGGTAGTAGTTTAGAAGGTTGTAGTTGTCCAAAAAGCTCATCAGAGTCTTTTTGACTTTGGGAGACGGAGTGATGGTGGACTCGTTCCAGTCCAGCTTGTAGTGGGTGATTTCCGGGTTCTTGAGGATCTTGCCGAATGAAGACACTCCCGAGTACGGTTCTATATCCGCGATAAAAGCGGGAACCTCCGGTCTGGAGGTTTCTACAATCCGAAACTTTTGTTTTTTTGCAGGTAAAGCCATTCTTACACCATATTTAAAGTCCACCCGACATTATCCCTGTGCAAATACGCTTATGTAAGAGCCCGGTGGATGGTTAGCATTCGTGGGGCGAAAATATATAAGGAACCCCACAATCTGTCCTAACATGATTCTAATCGGACAAGCTAAAAAGTCAAATATTTTTGGATTATTAGCAATATTAGTGAAGTGAAAAAAATTAAACGCTTTCAACGACAAGCAGACTTTTTTAGCACGTTTTCAACAAACAATCGCACAGTATTTCCAATTTGCTGGAAGCGCATTTTATCTCCATAGACTCGATAAATCTCAAAAATTCTGCATAAAGATGAAAATCCTGTTGTAGAATTGCTGTAACCTGCAAAAAGCGGACAAAAATATCTGGAGAACATTTATGTATAAAAACGTCGGTCTTTCTCGGAGCACGATTTTAATCCTGTCTATTCTGGCGCTTGTTTTCTGTGCCGCTTTTTACTGGCTCTCTGCCGTGCTGGTGCCGATTTTCGTGGCCTTCTTTCTGGCCTACCTGCTCAATCCGCTTATCGACAGAATGCAGACCTGCAAGGTCAACCGTACGCTGGCGATAGTGTTTTTAATCGGGCTGGCGATACTCTTGATGGTGTTGGCGCTGCTGGTATTCGTTCCCGCCATAGAGCAGCAGATAAGCAGATTCATCAGCCGATTGCCCAATATGCTCGATGCATCCAAGAACAAGCTGATTCCCATCATGGAAGAATTGAGCGGTCAGCAGGTCAGCGAATTGATAAATCTTGGAATGGGCAAGCTGACTGAGTACATGTCGAACATGTCCGCCACCGATTTGAAGCCGCTCACAAGTTTACTTGGCAAAACCTTCTCTGGCACTTATTCCTTTGTGATGGGCATTATCAACATTTTCATAATCCCCATCTTCACCTTCTACTTCCTGCGCGATTACCACCACATCCAGAAAGAACTGCAAGCGCTGATCCCGCTCCAGCTCAGAAAATCCGTCATGTCGCTTATGGGAGAAATAGACGACGTTCTCTCGCATTTCGTCCACGGTCAGCTACTGGTCTGCTCCATACTGGCGTTCTTGTACGGCATCGGCCTTGCAATCTCGGGTGTGCCTTTGGGATTCGCCATCGGCATTCTGGCAGGTCTGGCGGCCTTCATTCCCTACTTCGGAACCATATTGGGTGTCACGCTCTCGGTACTGATGGTGCTTTTGGACTGGCAGGGCATAGGCCCGCTGATCGGCATCGCCGTTACCTTCAGCATAGTACAGACGCTTGAATCTTTCCTGATAACCCCCAAGGTGGTCGGTGACAGAGTCGGCCTGTCGCCGGTAGCCGTCATCATCGCGCTGCTGTTGGGCGGCGAGATTTTAGGCTTCGCCGGAATCCTGATAGCCGTCCCGACCGCCGCCGTCCTGAAGATTCTCTTAAAACACGCCCGCAAACGCTATGAGCAAAGCGAGTTTTTTGTAGGTGAGGAAAACAATATTGTAGAAGATGCCGAGGAAAACCCGGTCGTGAAATAAAGGCCAGTATGGGTGCCACGGTCTTCGATTCAAAGAATCGATGGCCGTGTTCTTTGTCATCAATGCACGGTCGTGTTTTCTTCGAAAACACGACCGGCATCCGGCTTTTTAAAAAGCTAGGTAGGTCAGGCAAATTTCTTGCCCGACACAACATCGGAACCACGTACATTGTTGTTTAAGAGAACGATAGAGAAGCAGGTCGGATAAAAAATTTATCCGACATTGTCATGAATTGTCGGCTAATAAGTTTCCCGACCTACGCGCTGCGCGCTACCCATATCACCCTGAGTTACAGAGCTCAGCTGGAGCGGGTCTCCCGACCGGCTCCGCATATTTTGCATTAAACATCGGGATGTTAGAGCAGAAATATTTAGGAGCATGGCAGAGACATGCTCCATCGGATAAGAAGAAGATGGGCAAGGCAATTGCCCATCCTACTCGCCTGCTATTACTTGTTTAATAACAGGCCCAAAAGAATCCTGTCAACTTAATTCAAAATAAGTGTGATTAAATAACAATAACTACCCGGCGTAAGGGGCTTTTTTATCAGCGGTGTTTATACTGATTCGTTTCTTTGCGTTTTCGTTTTTCAGAAATATTCCGGTATTTTACGCTTTACGGGAATATATCTTCGGCTTTATAATGTTTACTAGTGTAAGGAAGTATATTTCCGTGAAGCAGGCATAAAAGCGATTGCGATGTCAACAGACAACAAAGGAGCAGCCGATGCCGGGACACAGATTTGTGGAGCAACAGGAAGTTTATGAAGCTTGCAGGTACATGAGAATGAAGCACGGCTCGATAACTCGCGAGTATGTGGAAGAAAGCGGGAGCGGGAGACCGAAGAAAAGAAGAACTCTGAGGCTGAGAAAAGGGTCGAAAAAACGTGAGGCATTGCCCAATGAGTATTACAACTACATGAATAAACAGAACAATTCGGGCAGGCTGGTCTCTCTGCGGGAGCGACTGGCGGACATTGAGCTTTAATTTGTATATGGTGGAATAAAATCCCTTGCTCAGTTGTTAACACTCCTGTGAAACGCTGATGAAGATTTTATTTGAAATTTGACGGAAGCGCACAGAAGATGTTGGGATTGAAATTCCTCAGAAAAGAAGACGACTTCACAGCGGAGTCGCTAAAACACCTCGACTCGCTGTATTCCACCGCCTTGCGCATGACGCGCAATCCGGCGGATGCTGAGGATCTGGTGCAGGCGACCATGTTGCAAGCCTATCGCAAACGCGAGCAGTTCGCGCCCGGCACCAAAAGACGGGCCTGGCTGTTCAAGATTCTGACAAACACCTTCATCAACAATTACCACCGCTCGAACCGCGAAAAAGACGTTTTCAACCGGGATTTCGATTTCAGCGAAATCGAAGGGCGCTTTATGGACAACTGGTCCGATTCTGAGTTCGGACGCTCAAGGCTGCCTTTTACCGAGCAGATGTCGGATGAAGTACAGAAAGCTTTTCTCGATTTGCCCGACAACTACAAGCTTGTGGTCGAAATGGCCGACCTGCGGGATTTCAGCTATGCCGAAATTTCCGAAGTCGTTGGAATTCCCATAGGGACCGTCATGTCGCGCCTGAGTCGCGGCAGGAAAATGCTACAAAAAGCTCTGAAAGACTACGCCGAGTCCCAGGGCATATTCCGCAAGCCTGTCACAAGTTCGCAGGCCGAGGAAAACATCAGCGATATCAGGGATATCCAGATGAGAAAACGGGTGTCTGAGAAATGAACTGTCGTGACGTTGAAAAATATCTGCAATCGTATGTAGACGGTGAATTCAGCCGCGATGAAGAGACCGAAATCGAACAGCATTTCAAGTTCTGCCCTGTCTGTCAGAAGCGGGTGGCCTTTGAAAGCTGGTTCAAAAATAATCTCGACAACTCTATCAAGGACGGCAAGGCTCCTCAAAGCCTGAAGGCCAATATACAGGGAATGCTGGCGCTGGAAAAACGCCGCAACGCCCCTCCCATATACAAAATCGCCCCAGTCTTCGCCATGCTGGCGCTTATCGCTGTGGTTTCCATAGTTTACTTCAATCCTAAGGTGGAGGTTTCCTCACCTGTAGTAGAAGCCACCGTAGCGCGTCATGTCGATAAGCTGCCGCTTGATGTAGCTTCCAACGACCCGGCCAAGGTACAAAAATACATGCGCGAAAAAACGCGCTTTGCCATCTCGGTACCGCATTTCGTGAAATCTGACGCCGCGCTTTTGGGAGGCCGACTGGTATCTTTGCAGGATCTCCCGGCGGCGTATCTGACTTACCGTATGAAAGACAGGGATTATTCCATTATGGCAGCGCCTTTGGAGCGCTTCCGCCAGCAGTTGTCGCGCCTGCCGCGTCGCATGGTCAATAAACACGAACTCTATTTAGCCCGCTATAACGGCTTCTCGGTGGTAATCTGGCACAACAACAAAATGCTCTACAGCATCACCTCCGACGACAATGAAAATCATCTCATCAAACTTGTCCAGCAGGCCCGCTTCGATCAGTAAAAAGGGGGCACCCCAACGTAGGGGCGCGATTCATCGCGCCCTTGTCCGGACACTATTATCGGGCGTAATAAATTACGCCCCTACGCTATTATCGGGCGCAATAAATTATGCCCCTACACTATTATCGGGCGTAATAAATTACGCCCCTACGCTATTATCGGGCGCAATAAATTACGCCCCTACACTATTGTCGGGCGCAATAAATTACGCCCCTACGCATTCCGACACGATTATGGCAATAAAAGGCTTGCAGTTAAAATCTATATCTCTATAAAGGTGCGTAGCAGTAACTTGGATCTTTTGACATTTATTTAAACTTAAGCAGGCACCATGCTTGATGACTTGCTTTTTTACTCTATTTTATAGTAAAATTGCCGATCTGGGTTAATGGCCCAAGTTGTTTAATCTAGATTCTTGTAATGAGAACAAAACTGGAAAAATGGAACGTATGATGCTGATCCCGACTGTAATTGAGCAATCCCATCGCGGCGAACGCGCTTACGATATCTATTCCCGTCTTTTAAAAGAGCGGATTATCTTTATTTCCGATAACATAGACGACAAAGTGGCCTCTTTGACCGTGGCGCAATTGTTGTTTCTGGAATCGGAAGATCCCGAGCGCGACATTCATATCTACATAAATTCGCGCGGCGGCGAAATCACCGCCGGTCTGGCCATGTACGACACCATGCAGTATATCAAGCCCGATGTATGCACTTACTGCATGGGGCAGGCTGCCAGCATGGCGGCTATGCTTTTGACTGCCGGAACCAAGGGCAAGCGTTTTATATTGCCGCACGCCCGTGTCATGATTCACCAGCCCTGGGGTGGTTTTCAGGGGCAGGCGACGGATATCGATATCCACGCTAAAGAAATTTTGAAATTGAAAAAACAGCTTACCGAATTGATGCATGACCACACTGGGCAGAGCGTCAAAAAGCTGCAGAACGATATGGAACGCGACTACTACCTTTCAGCCAAGGATGCGGTCGCTTATGGTCTGGTGGACAAGGTTTTGGTGCATAAACCAGAAGCCGAAAAGAAATAACATCGAGTGAGCCCGGAGGCTATCTGTCATGAAAGAATTACGCTGTTCATTTTGCGGTAAGAGTCAGAGGGAGGTGAAAAAGCTGATCGCCGGTCCCTCGGCATACATATGCGACGAATGCATAGAACTATGTAACGACATAATCAGCGAGGAAGTGGGCCAGGAAGAACGCCTGCCGTCTCGCACTAAACTGCCCAAACCTCAGGAAATCAAAGAAACCCTGGACGAATATGTAATCGGGCAGGATTACGCGAAAAAGATTCTCTCGGTAGCCGTTTACAACCACTACAAGCGTGTCGAAAACAGAGAGGCTTCTCCTTCAAGGGAAGTGGGCGGACGCAAGCCCGAAGAAGTGGAGTTGCAGAAATCCAACATCCTGATGATAGGTCCGACAGGAACGGGTAAAACTCTTCTGGCGCAGACCCTGGCTAAAATACTGGATGTTCCTTTTGCCATAGCCGATGCCACCAGCCTGACCGAAGCCGGTTATGTGGGCGAAGATGTGGAGAACATACTTGTCAACCTTTTGCAGGTGGCCGACCATGACGTGGAACGCGCCAGCAAGGGTATCATTTATATCGATGAGATAGATAAAATCTCTCGCAAATCGGATAACCCTTCGATAACACGTGATGTTTCAGGAGAAGGTGTCCAGCAGGCATTGTTGAAAATTCTGGAAGGCACCGTTGCCAATATTCCGCCCAAGGGAGGCCGCAAGCATCCCCAGCAGGAATTCATCCAGATGGATACCACCAATATTCTCTTCATTCTGGGTGGAGCTTTCACCGGCTTGGAGAAACTGGTGGAGCAACGCATAGGCGTCAAGGAAATGGGATTCGGTGCAGAGGTTCAATCCAACGATAAGAAGCCTTTGGGTGAGTTGTTCCTGCGTGTTCAGACCGAAGATCTTTTGAAATACGGTCTGATTCCCGAGTTCATAGGCCGTATTCCCGTACTGGCTGCTTTGGGCGAATTGAGCGAAGATGCTCTGATGGATATTCTTGTCAAGCCGCGCAATGCGCTTGTCAAGCAATACTCCAAACTATTCGACCTCGAAGGCGTCAAGCTCAAGATAAAAAAAGAAGCGATTCGGGCCATTGCCCACAAATCTCTTGCCAGTCAAATGGGAGCCCGTGGATTGCGTTCCATATTGGAAAGCATCATGCTTGAATTGATGTACGAGGTGCCCTCTATTCCGGACATCGAAGAGATCGTAATAAGTGAAGAAGCCATTACCAGTGGTGAAAAACCCCTTTTACTTTATTCTTCGACAAAAGAAAAAGCTAAGACAAAACAAAAAGATGCAGCCAAATCCGGTCGCGCCGGAGACGAGTCGGCTTGATTGTTGCCCATGTGTACTTAGATTAACTGGTAGTACATGGATGAAAACGCGTATGTATAGTAAAATATATATAGATGCATTGGACGGAAAATTAATACGATGAGCGATACTTCTATAGTTAAAAAAACATATCCCCTGCTTCCTTTGAGGGATGTTGTCATATTTCCGCAGATGATGGTTCCGCTTTATGTCGGTCGAGCCCGTTCGATTCAGACATTGGAAGCGGCCATGAAATCGGAAAGCCTGATCTTCCTGGTGGCGCAAAAGGCCGCCAAGATGGACGAACCTGATCCGGGCGATCTTTTCAGCGTCGGCACGGTCGGCCAGATCAAGCAGATGCTTAAATTGCCCGATGGCACAGTGCGTGTCATGGTCGAAGGCAAAAGCCGCGCCCGTGTGGATCACTTCATCAAGACTGCGCCTTATTTTGAGGTAGAAGTGGAATTGATAGAAGAAGTCGATAGTTCGAGTGTGGAGTTGAGCGCCGTCAAGCGTTCGCTGCAATCGGCTTTCGAGACTTACCTGGATCATGCCCGGCGCATTCCCAAAGACATATTGAAGTCTTTGAACCAGATCGAAAGCGCCTCGAAACTGGCCGACACCATCGCTTTGTCACTTAATCTCAAGTTGCGCGAGCGTCAGGAGTTGCTGGAAATACTGGACCCGCGTCGCCGCCTTGAACGTCTGTACGCCATCCTGCAACGTGAAATAGAAATCTTGCAGGTCGAGCAGCGCATCAAAACTCGCATCAAAAAGCAAATGGAGCAGAGCCGCCGCGATCCTTCGGAGGATACGCCCGATCCGCGCGATCCTTCAGGTGCCGAGGATTTCAAGAACGAACTCAAGGAAATCGAAGACACCATACGCAAAAAAGGTCTCTCGGAAGAAGCGCGCACCAAGGCCGAACGCGAGTTGCGCAAACTGAAGATGATGTCGCCCATGAGCGCCGAGGCGACCGTCATCAGAAACTACCTCGACTGGCTGCTGGCTTTGCCGTGGGGCGAAACCACTAAGGATATCGACGATATAGAATACGCCGAAAAGGTGCTGGACGAAGACCACTACGGTCTCAAAAAGCCCAAAGAGCGCGTACTGGAATATCTGGCGGTCAAGACATTGGCCGGTGAAATCAAAGGTCCGATTCTGTGTCTGGCTGGTCCCGCCGGTGTCGGCAAGACCTCGCTGGTGCGTTCCATCGCCCGTGCCGCAGGACGTAAATACGTGCGTATCGCTTTGGGCGGAGTGCGCGACGAAGCCGAGGTTCGCGGTCATCGCAGAACTTACATCGGTGCTTTGCCGGGCAAGCTGATTCATTCCATGCGTAAAGGCGCGACCGACAATCCGGTTATCCTTTTAGACGAGATCGACAAGCTTTCAAGCGATTATCGCGGCGATCCATCTTCGGCATTGTTAGAGGCGCTCGACCCCGAGCAGAACAACGCCTTCAACGATCATTACCTAGATGTGGACTACGATCTTTCAAAGGTCATGTTCGTCTGTACCGCCAACTATCTCAATAACATTCACCCGACTCTGCGCGACAGAATGGAAATCATCAACCTGTCGGGTTATACCCTTGAAGAAAAAGTCCAGATAGCCAAGCGTTACCTTTTGCCCAAGCAGCAGAAGGAAAACGGCTTGGCAGAAATAGACATCAGGATTTCGGATGCTACCATTTCGGAAATCGTGCAAAGCTACACGCGAGAAGCCGGTGTTCGTGGAATCGAACGCGAAACTGCCCGCCTGATGCGCAAGATCGCCATTCAGGTATTGCGCGACAGAAGCAAGAAATCTTTCCGAGTCACCCCGGCCAACATCGAAAAGTTTTTGGGTGTACCCAAGTTCCGCAAGGACAGAACCGGAGAAGAAAACCGCATAGGTCTTGCCAACGGGCTGGCCTGGACGGAAGTTGGCGGCGCTCTTCTATCCATAGAAGTGTCCGTTGTTCCCGGCAGCGGCAAACTGGTCTTGACCGGCAAACTGGGCGACGTAATGAAAGAATCGGCTCAGGCCGCTCTGGGTTGGGTGCGCTCCAAGTCCGACCTGATAGGTCTGCCGGAGAAATATTTCCAGGAAGTCGATATCAACATGCATGTGCCCGAAGGTGCAGTTCCCAAGGATGGGCCGTCGGCTGGTATCACGATTACTTCCGCGCTGGTGTCGGCTCTTACCGGTGTTCCGGTGCGGCACGATATCGCCATGACGGGTGAAGTCACCCTGCACGGTCGCGTATTGCCCATAGGCGGTTTGAAAGAAAAAATTCTGGCCGCTCATCGTCACGGCATCATGGAGTTGATTATTCCAGAAGAAAACGCCAAGGACTTGAAGGACGATATGCCTCCTGGAATCCTGAAAGTCGTCAAAATTCACCTGGTTTCAGAAGTCGAGCAGGTCTTGGATCTGGCTTTGGTCGATGTCTGGCAGGGCAGTTCGGAAAAGAAGGACGACGAATATTCGGGAGAAATGTCGAGTACGCAACCGACCTGCTGATGTTAGAACAGTCTCTTTAAGATCGGAGAGTTAAATGCTTAGTGCTAACTTGCCGGAGCTTGAAATCAAGCGCATGATGTTCGGTCTCGGTCACTGGGAAATCATTGTTCTGGTGCTGGTCATTGTGGTTGTCTTCGGTGCCAGCCGACTGCCGCAGGTCGGATCTTCGCTCGGCAAGGGCATAAAAAACTTCCGTAAATCCTTGAAAGACGACTCTTCCGATTCGCTTGAAGAAGAGAAAAAAGAGCAGATAGAAGACAAAAAAGACGACTGAATCTGGTCTCGTAACCCCTCAGTATTACTATTAAATACCCCTGAAATGATCTCTGGTTGGAGCAAGCTGGGAAGCTTGCTCCACAGGTCTTTCTTGTCCTGAAAGACGAGCAAGAACTCCGCATAAGAAAAAAAATACTTTGAAGCAGGTAAGGATCCCTGCTCCGACACGAACTTCTGTCATCCCCGCGCAGGCGGGGATCCAGGTGCTTGATTCCATTAATGGATTCCCGCTTTCGTGGGAATGACAGGCTTGGTGTCTTTTTACTTGGATGATGAAAACTATGCTTTATCAACAGGCTCAGATGGGCAAGGCAATTTTCCATTCGAAAAAATACGGCAAATCGGTAACGCCGCCGCTTTATAGTCGTCTAAGTTATGTAAGACGAGCTTGATCTTTGCTTTTCCATTTGATTTGTCGATAACCTTTTTTGAAAGGATGAACCATGAAAAAAATTAGTTTATTAACTATTGCAGGAATTTTGATGCTGTTTTCTTTTTCTGCTTTTGCGCAACCCTGGGGGAAATTTCACGATCAGGAATTGATGGACCTCAGGATGGAAGTGGGCGCGGAACTGCTTTTGCAGGAGTTGCAGCTCACTCCCGAGCAGAAAAGCAAGATGCTTGCATTGCTGGCAGAAGTTCAGGAGGCCCGTGGCGAGGCTGAAGGCATCGTTAACGAGTTCCACGGCACGGCAAAAGAAGATTTGCGAGGTCTATTGTCCGAATTGAAGGCTGGCAAGGAGATCAGCAAAGAACAAATGACCGTCATGCGCGATGAGCATGTGGAGCACTGGACTAAATTGAGTCCCTACAAGGACAGAATAGACACGGCAGGCAAGGCTGTTCTGGATCTTTTGACAGAAGAACAGCTTGAAAGAATGCGCCAGTTCAGGCCCATGGGACCGGGAAAAGGTCCGGTGGAATTTGCCGGCTTATCCGGTACCGAGATCTTGGACAAAGTACGTGAAATGTCCGACGAGGAATTCGAGGCATTGAAGGACAGGCGCGGTTCTGACATGAAAGGCCGCAAAGGCAAACGCGGAATGGGGCCGGGCATGAAAGGCCGCAGGGGCGGACGCGGAATGGGACCGGGCATGGGTCAGAACGCCCAGCCGCCTCAAGGACGCTTTCTGAATCTGATGGAAGATGTCCGTACCATGTCTGATGATGAGTATCAGGTCAAAAAGGATGTGATGGCAGACAGCATAGATGATCGTGCCAAGCGTTCCAATGGCAAGCGCGGTAAACGAGGAATGAAAAAAGGCAAGAAAGGCCGAGGCATGGGGCCGATGGGTTCGATGGATAAAGGCCCGCACATGCTGCGAGCGGTAATCCTCTCGGATCACTTCTACGAAGCTTTACAGGCTAATTGATAGCGGATGAAACTTTAGATTGCTGGCCGGGCCGCGCGAAAGCGCGGCCCGGCTTTTTTTGTGTAGGGGGAAAGGCAGCAATACCCCGATTCCATGTTGGAGCAGCGCTTCCCAGCCTGCTCCAAATGTTTTTCTCTCCCGTCAAATCTCCGCTGTTATGCTGAACTCGTTTCAGCATCTTTTCTAATGATTTTGAGACCCTGAAACAAGTTCAGGGTGACCTTAGCGCTAAGGTATAGTTGCCGGGTTAATAATAAAAATAGATTTACTCAGGGCTCAATTGTTATCCAAGGTTGGCAGGATTCTTTTTCGTCTATGTTCTGGCATTCCCTTCTTTCAAAGGGTTTATAGCCATTGCCATCGAAACGATAGCGCGTGTAGTTGCCGATCAAAGCGCCACAGCGACTGTAGAAAAGCAAATCCCGGAAGCCCTTATGCACGGCGGGCATTTCCTGAGACACAAAACTTCCGAAAAAATCTCCGGGGACGGGATAGGCGCAGGCCGGGCCGTTCATCAAAAACAACTCCCATGAACAACCGCCTGTTCCACAAAAACCATTTGAGCTTATAAGCAGGGCTTCTTCTTTGTTTTCGCCGATGATTAGCTTTTGCTGCTTCAAGTCATACAGCATGTCTAAATTCAAGCCCTCGGCCTTGTCGTAGTTTTTCTTGATGTAGTGCAGCCAGGGCAGGGCGCATTTTGAGCGCTCGCCGGGGAAGGGTGCCGGGCTGCTTGCGGATTCGTTTTTGCAGTATTCGTCTTTAGAGCTTTCCTTGCCTGCGGTGTTATACAACTTCCAGCGGGTGCAGGTTTTGCCTATCTGCGCTTCAAAATATTTGCTGCCGTCAAATCTCCATGCCTGCCACAGGCCGCTTGGTGAGTCGTTCTCGAACTTGCCGGACTCTATGACTTTGCTATCTTTACCGAAGCGCTTAAAGACGCCGTGGCGTTTGCCGTGCAAAAATTCCATTTCGGATGAGAGCCGACCGCCTTCTTCGTGGAATTTCCACAGGCCGTGCGGCTTACCCTGTTCGTCTCTTGACCAGCCGTTATCGCTACAATTGCAGGGCTGCCTGAGTTTTTTGCCGCCAGCATAAACAGCATCCGCTGTGAATGTCGTCAAGAAGCAAAATACCAGTATCGCAGAAAGCCCGAGGCTCAAAATTGTCTTCATGGGTTTCCTTTCGGTCCCTGTCGTCGGTACATATCTTACGGCGGCTGATTTTATCAGAATGGCCGGATTTTGTAAGGAGTAAAACGCTTGAGGCCTTAGGGAGTTCTATAAGCGATGGCAAAATTCTTGTGTTGTGGTAATAATAAATGAAGTTGTAATCACTAAACAAAGAGAGCAGTTCATGTCGTCCAATATTCACATTCGTTCAAAATCGGTGTTTATTTTGTCTCTTATGGCGTTTTTAATGTTTTTACTTTTTGCCTGTGGCGAGAATGAAAACGAAGGCGTGGTTTTGGACGGAGACTTGCAGGAGTCCGACGGGGATCTCGATGGTGAGAGCGCTCTGGAAGAGGAGAGCGACTTAGAAGTGCAGCATAAGCCCGATATCCCCGAAGATATTCCCAAGCCGCCTGAGGCATTGCCCTTTGTGATGGAGCGCGAGCAAAAAGGTGAGGCGCTGAGCGACGGCGAAATATCCGACTTCACCGACACCATGAAAAACTTCTATGAAGACGTGCCTTACTACACCTGGGTCGAGCGTCACACCTATGGGCTGGCGGAGGACAACGAGTGGAATCAGCCGCCTTACAGGGTTTGGTGGACGCACGGCATGGCTAAAAAAGAAGGCGACACTGTCACGTATTATACGGATGGAATGCCCGACAACCCCACCGCCAAAATGGGGCGCGTCCTGACTCCGATTCTCGGTAGCTATCTTTCTCAAGGAGATGAGTTGACCCGCAGGCTGGCGGTCGGCTTGATAAGCGGCCTGTCGGCCACCATGGACGGCATGGTCTGGGGACACGAAGATCCGCCCATCGATACCATCATGGCCCGTGGCATATTCCACCGCACACACAGTTATGAGGCGGACGGAGGCCGCAAGGCCATAGCCGATTACGAGGGCCGCAGGCAGGAGGTTACTGAGCGCAGACACGATACGGTTCACAACCCTGACAACCCCACCTGGGGCGACATCTACGTTCGCAACAAGCGCTCCAAAGACGACTTCCCTTATGTCTACCGCATGATTCCTTTTGTGTTGCGCACCATATATGAAACCGAAGACGAGCAACTGCGTTCGACCTGCATTAAATTCTTCCGCCAGATGCGCGCCCTGACGAAAGATTTCATCGCCAACGATTACCGGATCCGCACCAAAGTTACCGATGGCGAGATAATCATTCCCATGAACGGCGAGGTGGTGGACGACTTTGCCAGCTTTACGGTGTACGAGGATATTTTCCCGAATGCCGAATGCAACGCCAAAATCTGCACGGCCTATCTGGCCGAGGGAAGCGCGCTTGACAACGTCTGCGACGACGGCATAAGCGAAGGCTACGAGAACATGGCCATCGCCATACATTACTGGTCATCCAACATGATCTGGGGCTTCCATGTGGCGGCCATTGCAAACGCGCTGGCCTTCGAGGATTACGACACATACCGCGAGCTTTTAGAAGGCTACAGGCTGCGTATGGAAAGCATGATGGTCGATGAACGCGCCGAGGACAACCCTGAATGGTATCCCGATCTGGCCCAGCTTCTGGTTCTTGGTGCCGCCTACGGCCTGCCCCTAAACGAAGAGGAAGCGCGTCTGGTGGCCGAGCAGTTCGCGGCGGGCGTGGAGCACTACAATAAGTTCAAGCTGTGGGACTTGTGGGATTCCTCTGTATCCGACGGCGAATACGAATACATCCCCGACCGCAACGACTACGAGGCCGAAGACAATGTCTCGAAAACTTACGTGAGAATCCCCGAGATAGTCAACCTGTACGAATACTGCGCCTCGCCCTGGAAAAACACCACGGGTGTCGAGTTTATAGACTGCGATAAACTGCTTGGTGAGGTGGAGTAAAAAGCGGTTGCTTGCGGGGTGAGTCGCTGAATAGAAAAGTAGGTCGGATAAATTTTTTATCCGACATTATCTGGAAGTGTCGGGTAACAAGTTTCCCGACCTACGTGGCTGGAAATATTTTCAATGAAGCGTAAACCCATAAAAGTTCGCTGCTGCGTGAACCCAGATTGCCCACTCCATGGTCAGTTCTGCAAAGGAAATGTCATCCGGCATTCGTTCTACAAAACCTGCCAGTGCCAAAAGTTGACCAGCAGGACGATTGGGGATAAGGTAACAACACTTAACGAGGGAAGTACCAAAATCTGCATCGGGGTGCAACCTCTTCGCAGAAGGAGTTAGCAATGGGCAAAAGATTTCTCATGTTGTTTTTGCTTACAACTTTAGCGGCTTGGGCGACGGCCTGCGGCATCGACGACACGAGTGATGAAGAGAAAGAGGACGCCTGCAAGGATATTTGCAGGGAAGCCGAAGATCTGTGCAACGCGGACGCGCTCGACTGCATGGACGACTGCATGGACGAGATCGGAGACTGGGACGAGGACGATATCGAGGACGCGCTCGACTGCGTGGACGACGCGGAATCCTGCGAGGACTTACTGGACTGTGCCGGAATGGACAAGATCGACATTGAAGAAAACAAGGACAACTCCGGTTGCGGCAGCTACACGAATCCCGTTGACTGCCTAGTCCATAGCGCTTGCACCTGGTCGGAGAAGTTGAACGCCTGTATAGCTGGATCAAACTCGGGCATACAGTGCCCCGACTACACGACCGAAGAAGAGTGCTCTGCTGACATTGAGTGCCTGTGGAACGCTGAAGTCGGTGTTTGCGTTTCTATCAACGGCAGTGGCGAGGGCGAGGGCGAAGGCGAGGGCGAAGGCGAGGGTGAAGGAGAGGGCGACAACGGCAAAGAGCCGGGCGTCGAAGGCTATTGCACTCCCGACGAGAAGAAATGCGTCGGCCTTGACGTGCAGAGCTGCAATGCCAAGGGAACCGACTTCGACTTTTACCGCACATGCACGTTTGCCTGTGTAGACGGCGAATGCACAGACGAAGAAGACGGTGATGGCAACGATACCCTTTGTACTCCAGACACCCTGCAGTGCAAAGACGCTAGCACCATCGAAAAATGTTCAGCCGACGGTTCATCCTTTGAAATCTGGCAGGATTGCTCGGAAACCGGACAAATCTGCAAAACAGGCCAGTGCACTGGCGAAGTTTTAGGTGATCCCTGCAACGTAGACGATGAAAATAGCTGTCCTGACACAGCCGAATACTGCCTGTCGGATTATGCCGGATTAAAAGAAGGTCACTGCGCCCCTTACTGCGACCTTGATGTCGTATACTGCCGTCTCGGCTGGGGTTGCCCGCACGGAAAATGCGAACCTATAGAAGGTTTCTGCAAATCCATCGGCGACTGTGAAACCAGCGAATACTGCGACAAGCAAAACGTAGTTGATGAAGTTGGCAATATCGTCGAAGCTGAGGGTGGCCTTTGTAACAAATATTGTTTCGAGGCTGGTGAACGATGCCCTGAACAATATAAATGCGTCGAAGACCCGAACGAAGTGGACACATACGGACAGTGCGTTCTCAAAGACCCCACCTGCGAAGTCTGCAATACCGACATGGACTGCAACAACGGTGTCGGCTATTACTGCAATATCCCTGCAAGCCAAAACAGCGGTTGCTGCGAGGCTTTATGCTACATCGATGACGACTGCATCTCTGGTCTTAAATGCAACGACGAAGGTCATTGTGTTGTCGGCACTGGTGCTGGCGACTGCAGCGGCCCCTGCCCTGCGGGATACATTTGCGATCCTGCTTACAACCAATGTGTACTCAACTGCCCGGCCTGTCCGCAGAACCAGTGCTGCAATGCAGATTCCGCCCCGAACTGCTTCATATGCGATTGCCAGAATCCATACATGTGCGGCTTGCTGATGCCGCCCTGCTGCTTCGGATTCCACTGTGACCTGCTGGCTTGGGGTGTCGAAGGACTTTGCATCCCGGATTGATCGAGTAGGTAGGTCGGATAAATTTTTTATCCGACATTATCAGGAAGTGTCGGGTAACAAGTTTCCCGACTTGCGTGGCTATCTTGATGGAATTGGGGATGGGTCAGAATCGTGCAATAGGAAATGACAATCGCTGCTTTGTTTTGTAGCTTGGCCTGCAAGCTGCTATAATCGCCCCGGTTTCAATTACAATCGGTAACAGCCTGCTGGTGGGATGCGTAATTTCCGGCATCCCCATACGCACGGGAGGATCAAGTGGCTTTTTCCAATCAGTTGACACGGGTGTTCGATAAATTCAATTTTCTGCCTGAGGGAATGCGCATCTCGGCTTTCTCTTATGCCTTCGGTCTAAAGGTTCCCTTCAAAAATACCGCCGGAGTGAAGATAGATTCGCTTGAAGAATTGAAGGCCGAATTGAGCTTGAAGAACAAGCGCAAGGCCCAGAATCATCTGGCGCAGATTCACGCTTCGGCCATGTGCCTTTTGGCAGAGACCGCCAGCGGCCTGCTGGTCGGCTGGAACCTGCCGGATGAATCGCTGCCCTTGATGAAGAGCATGAAACTAAATTTCGTCAAGCGCTCCACAGGCGGCATGAAGGCCGTGGCCACGCTGGACGAGGAGCAGCTTGCAAAAATCCGCAACGAGCCCAAAGGCGAAGTGGTAGTCAAAACCATACTGACAGACGAAAAGCAGATCGAGCCAGTCATCTGCGAAATGACCTGGGCCTGGGTACCGAAGAAGAGAAAATAGGACTCGGTTTGTCTTGCAAAAAGTAGGTCGGGTGATTCTTCACCCGACAATTTCCGATTCGTGTCGGGCAAGAAATTTGCCCGACCTACCTTGAATTTATTTGGGTGTCGAAGAGAAGGAAGTAGCCAAGCTTCTCGCCCTATTTCCCCTTGCCCCAGAAAGCTATCTCGTAAGGGCGGCGTTTGGCGGTTGCGGCCAGCCAGATTCCGGCGCCCAAGAGG
>CAYTHG010000010.1:0-30755 GCA_964437525.1 uncultured Myxococcales bacterium
TCAAGATCCTTCAGATGGGCGTAAATGATAAATGGGCGCTGATTCCAAAAAACTGTTGCATACCTTCTTCGACGAAGTGCGCGGATATCTGGTCGAAGTCAAGGACTTCATTAGCAACCCTGAAGAGCAGCCCGCCTGCAAAGCGGGTATGATTCCCATCTACGCAGATATACACAATCTCAAAGGCGTTTCCGGCCTGATGGAGCTTGAATCTCTGCACAAATTGTCCGATCAGGTTTTACGCCATCTGGATACTTTGCAGAAGAACAGTTCGCTGACCATAGGCGACCTGAAGGAGCTTCTGGGAGATTTCGTTCGTTCGGTCTCGGCCATGCTTTCAAATATAGAGTTGAACTGCGAGCAGGACAACGCAAGCATCCTTGCCGATTTCAAGGACAGCTATCCCGTCAAGGAGTATCCCAGAGAAAGAAACGGCGATTCCTTCAATGAAGAATTGATGGGGCTGTTTTTGACCGAGGCTTTTCAGGCCATGGAGGGCATAGAAAAAGCTCTGGATATTCTGGAGAATACTCCAGCCGATGGAGCCTCGCGCGCCAATCTCTTCAGGCATTGCATGAACCTGCGCGGTTCGGCAAGCATAGTGGAGCAGGAACAGCTCGAGTTGCTCCTTATACTGGGAGCGGAACTGACGGAAAAAGCCGACAACAGCCCCCCGGAAGATTCGAGCCTGTGGCACGACTTCAGGTTTGTGGCAATGGTCATAAAAGAACTTCTGGGCAATCTGGAACAGAGAGTCCCGATAGAGGCCGCTTATGTGCGGGAAGTGATGGATCAGCTTCAAACCATCTACCCGAAAGAAGTGGAACAGGCCATGCGGCGTTCGTCTTTGAGCGATGAGCGGCCCCATGAGAATTTCGATTCCGATTTCGACTTCGACGACGAAGATGATGAAGAACTTGAGCGCGAGCTTCAGGATATCTTCAAGATGGAAGGCCAGGAGCATCTGGGCGAGTTGGCGAAACAGGTGGTGGAACTTGAAAAAAATCCCGGCGATTTGGAAGTAATAGATCAGCTTTTCCGCACAGTACACACGCTAAAGGGCGCTGCGGCAACAGCCGGTTATTCCATTCTGGCCGATATGTCTCATCGTCTGGAAGATGTGCTGGAGATATTCCGCGAAAAGCGCCAGGCGGCAGCACCGGAATTGATAGATCTGCTGTACAGTTCGGAACCCATGCTGCGAAAAGCTCTGGAGTTACCGCTTACAGATCCCCAGCAGTTGCAGCCTGTTCTGGATCAATACTCGAAACTTGTCAGTCAGCACTTCGATGAGTTGGGAATAGAAATCTCAATCGAGGATAAGCAGGAAAAATCTGTCTCCGATAAGGAGATCGAAGATAATGTGGAAGAGTTGCCGGAGGAGTTGGAGACTTCAGAAGACAAAAAGCCGTCTCAGGCTATTACATTGCGCGTCTCTATGGACAAGCTCGATCGTCTGATGGATGTGGTCTCCCAACTCGAAATAGGCCGTGAGCGAATCAACGAATTCACCCGGGAAATCTCGCCGCTGTCCAAGCAGCTCAAACGCGAACGCCGAAAACTGAATCAGACCATATCGGCTTTCCAGAAAAAATACCAGTGGGACAATCTCTTCAGCAAAAGCGATGTCTCTCCTTTGGAAGAATTCTCCGAACTTGAATTCGACCGCTACGAAGATCTGCACGTCTTTACGCGCAATCTGGAAGATCTCGATTTCAAGATAGCCTCGGTGGTCAAGGAATTCGAGAGCAAAGTGCTGCAGTTCCGCGAGGACGCAGGCGAAATCGGTAAGTCCATAGGTGTTTTGCGCGAGGAATTCATAACCATGCGCATGATCCCGGTTGATTCGATTTTCAGGTTTTTGTCTTTCCAGACCCGAGATCTGGCTCGTAAATTCGACAAAAAAGTTCAGGTCAAGGTTTACGGCGAACACGCCCTTATAGACAAAGGCATTGCCGATACCCTTTCGGAATGCCTGATGCACATGGTGCGCAATTCGCTGACTCACGGTATCGAGGCTCCACGTGATCGCAAAGAACTTGGCAAAGACGAGGAAGGATCTATCTGGTTGCGAGCCTATCAGACCGGCAGACATGTTCAGGTGGAGTTGGAAGACGATGGCGCGGGCATAAACCGTATCGGCCTCAAGCGTTCGGCAGTACGCAGCGGGCTTATCTCTCCGCAGGAAGCCGAATCCCAGAGCGACTCGCAATTGCTGGATCTGGTTTTCTCGCCTCATATCACCACGCGCGAGGTGGTGGACGACACATCCGGGCGCGGTGTGGGACTGGATGCAGTCAGACACCAGATTGCCAGCCTGTACGGATCGGTCAAAGTCGAATCTGAAGAAGGACGCGGCACGAAGTTCTCGATCACACTGCCTCTGACTCTGGCCTTGCAGGAAGTCCTGACAGTCTCCGAGGGCGGTCAGAACTTCCAGATCCCAATGAATTACGTGGAAGCTCTGGTGGAGCCGGGGCATCTTAAAGAGTGCAGAAGCGATTCCGAAAACGATGTGCTTGTGGAGTGGGAAGGCGAGAGCATTCCCTGCAGGTATCTGGGTCGCTATCTGGGTCGCCCATTGGATAAGGCTGCCGACGAGTTTCCCGCCGTCATTCTGTACCATGTGGATCACCGTATGGCCTTGAAGACCGAGCGTATAATCAGCCGCGAGGAGCAGGTTGTCAGACCTTTGCCTCCCATATTGCATTCCTGCGAACACATTATCGGTACAACGATTTCGGCTAAGGGCGAAGTGAGGCCGGTTTTGAGCGTGGTGGAGTTTTTCCAGCGCGAGCGTTTCGTGGGTGCCTACGATGTGGAGCGTCTGAAATTGCCCGAGCAGGTCAAGGTGCTGGTGGCCGACGACAGCCTGTCCGTGCGCCAGACATTAAAGCGCATGATAGCCAAGCACGGCATGAAGGCCAACACCGCCAAAGACGGCCTGATAGCCTGGCAAAAACTGCACACCATCAAGCCTGACGTAATAATAGTCGATCTGGAAATGCCCGGCTTGAACGGCTATGAACTCATAAAACGCATTCACAACAGCGAACACTTCAGGGAAATGGGTATCATTATTTTGACATCCAGGGGCGGCGACAAGCACAGGCGTTTGGCTTTCGAGATAGGCGCAGACGGCTATTTGACAAAACCCGTTCCCGAGCAGAGACTTATAGGCTGGATACGCAAGGTGTTGCCGGAGCATCTGCGCGAACTTATGGACGAAAAGGACTGGACCATTGAGTAAACATGGATTCTTTAAAATATATACACTTTTCGCAATCTCGGTTTTTCTGCTGAGCTTCTCCTGTTTTGCCACTTTACAGGCTGCCGATGCGCAGAAACAGAAGGGCGAAAAAACTGTAGCGACTCAAAAAGGTGAACAGGCGGCGACGGATATTCTTTCGCAATTGCCGCTGACCTTTACTCCCAAGGTGGGCAACTGGGTAAAATACAATCTGGAGGAACGCTCCAGCCACAGCACCCGGGAATTCACGCTGGGTGTCGATATGGCCGAAGATTTAAACAGTCATGTCGGTTACTGGCTGGAAATAAGCACCACCAGCGCACAGGATATTCCCGTCGTCCTGCGTGTTCTTTATGACCCCAAGCCTGTCGATAAAAGACACGTCAAACGATTCATAGCCAAAACCGGGCAGCATCCGGCGGTAGAGATGGACACTGAAGGCCAAAATTTCATGCTGTTTGATTCTCAGCCGGGAGGCAAAACCGGGCAGAGCGTTACAGAGGAAGTCACGGTCGAAGCCGGTGATTTTGACTCCAAACGCATGCGTTTCGTATCTGCAAACGGCGAGAGTATAGAGTTATGGCTGTCGGATAAAGTCCCGCTCTTGAAACTTGTCAGAGCCACGACGCTCAGGCAGGATTTCGAACTGCTCGATTACGGTTCTGGTTACAAAGCCAGAATCAAAGATGAGATCCCCGTGCGCCTGACTGCCGAACCGGGACACAAGGCAAAACCTTGAAAATCGCCGACGCACTCGATTTTTATCTCCTTCACTTAAGAGCCGAGCGCGGCCTGTCGAAACAGACCCTGCAAGCTTACGGTTCCGATCTGTGCCGCTATACGGGTTATTTAGATAACGAACTCGGTATAAACGAGCTTGAGTGCATAGAACGCAAAAGCGTTCTGGCATTCATCGATTATCTGGTTTCTTTAGGTCTCAATTCACGTTCCCGGGCACGTAATTTATCTTCCGTGCGCGGTTTCCACCGTTTTCAGGTAAAAGACGGCCACTTGGTGGCGGACCCGACAAGTGATGTGGAACTGCCCAAAATTTCGCGCAAGCTGCCGGATTTATTGGCAAGAGAAGAAATCGAAGACCTGCTGCGGGCCGCCGAGGGATTCGAGCCGGGCGATGTGCGCGACAGAGCCATTATGGAAACCATGTATGCCGCCGGGCTGCGTATCAGCGAGGCGGCCGGTCTGAAATTGCAGGATCTGCATTTGACCGAAGGTTTCCTGTCCGTAATGGGCAAGGGCTCCAAGCGTCGTCTGGTGCCTTTGGGGGAACACGCCTGCCACCATATCGAACGCTATCTGGAAGAAGCCCGCATGACGCTGGCTGCTAAAGCCGACACCATAGACGATACCGTCTTTTTGAGTCGCTTCGGGCGCGGCATGTCGCGGCAGTCGCTCTGGCAGATGATAAAAAAGCGAGCGCTTTTAGCCGGTATCCGAAAAGAAATCAAGCCGCATATGTTGAGGCATTCTTTTGCCACGCACCTGCTTGAAGGCGGTGCCGATCTACGCTCGGTCCAGATGATGCTGGGTCACAGCGACCTTTCCACCACCGAAATATATACTCACGTCGATCAAAAACGTATGCGCCAGCAATTGGAAAAAGCCCACCCCCGCGCCGGAAAAAGATAAACCGAGGGCTGCTTGAGTTTATCGGCAAAGTCAGGTGCAGGTCGGATAAATTCTTTATCCGACAATCTTCTAGATTGAATATTTATAAAACAGGGGACTACTCAGAACTGCTCAGAGGTATATAAGCGTATTCCTGCATATTTCTTGGCATATTTGCGCGCTATTATTTATTATGTGAAAACTTGGTGAATTTCCTATATAGATGGTGGTCATGCGATATTTTTCTTTGTTACTGTTTTTACTGTTTGTATTTGTTTCATTTTCCTGCGGCTCACCGGCTTCGGATCAGGGGGGCGATGAGGATGTGGACACCGACGATGGCATCTGGAGGCCCGATCCGCAGGAAGACGGCGACAAAGGCGGCCCTGTATACGAATGCAGTACGGATATCGACTGCAATCCGGCTTATCGCTGCATCGATCATTTCTGCATTCCGCGAAATATCCCCGATGGCGATAAAGAATCCGATCCCGATGACGAAAGCATAATCGAGTACGATTCCGAGTGGCCCTGTGGTTTCGACTGCCGCACTCTGCCCAATGTTTTTCAGGCCCACTGCGACAGCGGGCATTGCGTGATTGATGAATGCTGGCCCGGTTACGCCGACTGCAACGTCAAGTTGGACGATGGTTGCGAGCAGGAAATATTCAACGACATGCAGAATTGCGGCGGCTGTGAGGCTGTCTGTGAACTTAAAAACGCGCAGGAAGAATGCATAGAGGGCAATTGCCGAGTAATATCCTGCGAGGGAGAGTACATCAACGCCGACCGTCTTGATGACAACGGCTGCGAATGCCTTGACTTGGGTTACGACGACTTCGGCGATCAATACGACAGCAACTGCGACGGCTTCGATGGCTTTATCGACAACATGATATTCGTCCAGGAAGGCTATGACGGTGATGGCAACATAGGCAATCCCTATGGCGACATTCAACAAGCTATAGATGCAGCCGAAGCCGGCCAGCATGTGCTGGTAGCCAAAGGCGCCTATTCCGGTCCGTTGCATCTCAAAGAAGATGTAGACTTACTCGGCGGTTGGGGCGGTGTCGGGCATTGGATTCAGGCTTTCGAGAACACGGTCGAAGTCACCATAGAAGCCGAAGTTGCCAAAGACGCCAGTAACGAAATGCGGGATGTGGTCGGAGTTTATGCAGAAAACATTACCAGCCAGACTCGTATGGAATTCCTGGATATTATGGTTGCCGACAACCCGACACCGGGCGGTAGCAACTACGGCATGAGAATTTTTGAGTGCAGTAGAGATTTTGTAATACGCTATGTAAACATCACGACCGGTATGGGCGGTGACGGTACAGATGGCGTAGATGGCATACAGGGCGATAAGGGCATGGACGGTCAGCAGGGGCAGGCAGGCTGCGAAAACGATTCGAATTTCTTCTGCACCACCAGCAACTGCGACAGGCCCAAAGGCGGACGCGGCGGCTCCAGTCCCTGCGGAGGTCTGGGCGGCGAAGGTGGACAGCCGGGTTTAGGCGACGACAGCGACTTGGATCTTCCCGGCGATGACGGTCACGAAGGTGGCGGCGGCACCGTAGGTGGAGAAGGTGGAATAGGCGTTGACAATCTCGGTGGCGATGACCTCAAGTGCGATTGCAACGGCTGTTCGGAATGCGTCTTCTCCAACGGCAGAACCGGAGGGCTCGGTATCAAAGGACAAATAGGTCAGCACGGCGCAGGCGGTCTGGCCGAAGGCGAATGGGACGGATATTACTGGCATCCGATCTGGTCCGAGGATAGCGGTCAAGGCGAGTGCGGTCTTGGCGGTAGCGGTGGCGGCGGCGGCGGCGGCGGACGCTGTGGAACCACCCACGACTGCAAGCGTTACGGATCCGCAGGCTCCGGCGGCGGTGGTGGCGGCGAGGGCGGAACCGGCGGCAGCAACGCGCAGGGTGGCGGCGGCAGCTTTGGCATCGTAATCATAGACTCTTCACCCAGCTTCGATAAATGCAACATCACGTCCAATCGCGGTGGTACAGGCGGAGCGGGCGGTCAGGGCGGTCAGGGAGCAGCGGGCGGCGATGGTGGTCCGGCCCCCGAATACGACAGCGATCAAAAATCCGGCGGATGCGGCGGAGAAGGCGGTCAAGGCGGTACGGGTGGCGAAGGTGGATGCGGCGGCGGCGGTGCAGGCGGAGTTTCTTTCGGAATATATTCATTCGGGCATTGCGTACCTTCCTATAATGAAACCACTGTCAAGTCTTCTTCGGGAGGCTATCCCGGCGATGGCGGGAACTTAGGCGAAGGCGGCATGAGCGCCGACTTCGGCCCCGAAGAACCGGACGGAGACCTGGACACGGAGTTGGAACTTGATGCGGAAGCGGAAGAATCCGAAATAGAGACAGCGGAAGGTGAAACGATAGAGTATGAAGCTGAGTCGGAACTTGAAGACGGCGATGTGGATTTGGATGATGAGTTGGAGATTGAAGACGGCGATGTGGATATAGAAGACGAACTCGATATGGAAGAGGCCGTAGAAGCCGAAGAGCTTGAGCTTGACGGGCTTGAAGTCGAAGCGGACTTGGAGAACGAATTGTAGGAAAAGCCATTTTCCACGGAAGAGGAACGCGACCGCACGGTCTGGGGCAAGCGCTGAGATGATATAGAAGGGGGCGTTATGAAACAACAGAAAAGCAGGGTAGTAACGCTTTCAACGGATTTCGGGGACAAAATGGGTTACGTGGCCCAGATGAAGGGCGTCATGCTCAGCATCAATCCCCAACTTCAGATAGTCGATATCGACCATCACCTGCCCCCGCACGATATCGCGGCGGCCTCGCTGGTACTCGAACAATGCCACAGCTACTTTCCCACCGGAACCATACACGTAGCCGTAATCGACCCAGGTGTCGGCACCAGAAGGCGCGCTATTTCTCTGCAAACCGAAACGGCATTCTTCGTCGGTCCCGACAACGGCCTGTTCGGTTTTCTGGAAAAAGATCATAAAGTGCGTTCGGCCCGTCGCTTGACCAACGAGCGTTATTTTTTAGACAAGCAAAGTCGGACCTTCCACGGACGCGACATCTTCGCGCCGGTGGCGGCTTATATTTCGCTGGGTTATCCCTGCGACGAATTCGGCCCATTGCTCGACCACGTCTTGACCTTGGCGGCTGATAGAGTAAAACGCATAGATGGCGAGATACACGGCGAAGTTGTGGCCATAGACGATTTCGGCAATCTGATAACTTCTATTCCGCAGGAGGACTTGGACGGCTATATGTTCGAGAACTCCGAGCGCGAGGTGTTCGCCTACTTGGGCGGGCAATTGATCCCCATCCACAATACCTTCGGCAACGTACCCGAAGGCGAGATCTTAGCCTATATCGGTTCTGGCGACAGACTGGAAGTCGCTGTCAATCGCGGCTCTGCTGAGAAACTCTTGAAAGCCTCCACCGGCCAGCAGGTTAAATTGATAACGATATAAAAGGCTGGGATTCCTGCTGAAACATCTGGTAAAGCCCCAAACGTTCATAAATATATGGAACAAAGTTTGATAGATACCCGCTTCGGTACTCGGGATGAGTGGAGGTTTATCTTGTTTTCTAAAAACAAAAAACATTTGGGGCAGGCTGGGAAGTAAATGTAGGTCGGGCAAATTTCTTGCCCGACACAAAAGCATTGTCGGGGTAGAAATTACCCCGACCTACGATTCTGTTTCAAAGGGTATTTTTCGGCGGGTGGCATGGGTTTTGTCGTAAAAAAGTCTCGCGCACACAAAAAAAGGCCGGGCAAAAAATTTGCCCGGCCTGCGGTTTTACTCGCGTGTGTGTCGCCCCCCTTTATTGGCTGACGACTGCCTGTCCTATGTATTTCCACATGATGAAATCGAAGGCCTGCCCGTAGCCTATGGAGAAGATGACGCTGTATTCACCGGCCATTACGCTCATGCTTCCTGTGGATTCGCCATCTGTGCCGAGGTTGAAGGAGATGATCTGGTTGTGGTCGTTTATGGAGCGCATTTGTATATTGCCGCGCGACTGGCTGTTGGGGCTGTCGGGCATGATGCCGCCGTTTTTGGTGACTTCTATGTCGAAGGTGACCAGATCGAGGTCTTTGGACAATTGAACGTTGTTGCTTAAAACGTAATCCTCGAAGATGGGGTATTCCTGATAGCTTAAGCCGTTTAAGAAACGCAGTATGAAGGTGTATTCGCCTGTGGGCCGCACGAACTCGAAGTAGTTGTTTTCATACTCGTTATCGCCGGGGGTGCGGTTGTAAATGTCCTGATCTATCACGTAAAGCTGGACCGACTCGAAAACGCCGTCGTCCACCAACTGCTGCAATGTGCTCTCGCCGTCGTTGACGCTTAAGGAGATCCTGACCGTTCGCATTTCCAGGTTCACGTCGTGACGGGCGTTGGTGCTAGATAGCTCTATGTCTTTTTCAACGAAGAACTCGAGGTAGTTGCCGTAAAGCGAACTGCCCGAATAACGCATGGCCTCGTAATTGCCTGCTAAAAGCCTTGTCTCATAATGCGGCTGACTCTGGCCGTCCAAGTTTGCAAAATGCACTGCGGCCAGATTGTTGTAGTAGTCGGACCATTTGACAGTCAGATACTGCCCGGCGGTAAAGTCGTCTAAGGGCGCGCCGTTGACGCTTATGTCGCCGTGCATGGTCACGATTTCCATGTCGAGATCCTGCTGCATGTCGCCTGAGACCTCGAAGTCTTCTATCCAGGTGATGTGATGCTCGGTGGACGGGTAGGAGTAGGTCACGAACCATTCGTCGTCTATAAAGCTGCCTTCATAGTAGATGTCGTAGAAGCCGGGGCCGACATCCAGATCGTATGTGACGGCGCCTTCGAATCCCAATTCTGCCAGCACGAATTTTTCGCTGCTGCTTGCTTCTCGCATGTAGACAATACCGCGATCCAAAAAGAGGTGGTCGGGCATAGTGCTGCCGTTGACGGTGATTTCGCCTTGGAATTGCCGCTGCTGGACATCCAGTATCAGTGTCGGGTCGTCTTCCAAAAGCTCTACATGTTGATCGGATTTCCAGAGGTAGCTGTTGCCGCTGATGCCTGGACCGGCAAAGGCCATCCGGTATTCGCCCTGCAATACCTCACGCGAGAAATTGACCAGCCCGCTTGTGCCGAGCTGGTAGAAGGGGAAGCGATTGCCAGTGATTTCGTTGATGAACCACACCTCGCCGCGCTCTTGGATAGAACTGGCCGGGGGCGCACCGTTGATCTTGATGGATCCTGAGGCCGTGACCGTTTCGAGGTCGAAGGTGAACTGCTCGCCGCCTTCGATGGTCTTGTTTTTTAAGAGAGTTTCGCGCTGATAAGAGTTTTCGTCTTCGCCCAGATAGCCTTCGAAGATGATATCGACTTCGCCGGGGAACATCTTGAAGCTGAAGGAGTTTAGACCGCTGCCGGTTTTGCCCACTAAGATTTCCTGGTTGTTGATGCCTTGGATCTTGACCTTGATATCGCCCTGGAACTGCGGCGAAAGAGTCGGGAAGGGTTGGCCGTTTTTCTTGAGGCTTACGGTGAAAGAGACCACGGGGAACTGAAGCGTGATGGTGCGGTCAGCGTTTATGTTTTCATTCTGCAAAACCGTCGTGCGCTGGCCGTGTCTGTTCTGGGCCAGGATATGATAGATGCCGTTGATGATTTCCACCGGCGGCAGGTTGTCTCCGTTGGAGAAATTATTCTGGACTATGGGCTGACTGCCCGATTGCACGTCGCGGATATAGATTCGGCTCAGGCCCGAGGAATCAATATAGCTGGCTCCATCCATTTCGGCGCGGAAGGTGATATCCGATGTGGGGAAATCGAGCAGGTAGTCGTAACCGTCTGTGATTACAGTGCCTTCGGTGTCCGGATCCGGATCTATGTCCGGATCGGGCTCGGCATCGTAATCGGGCTCAAGATCCTCATCGCCGTCCTCGTCGCCGTCGGGAACTATAATATCCGGCACACAGTGGTATAGGGCGTTGCATTTCAGACTTTCATCTATGACCTGACAGTCGGCGTGAGCTTCGCAGGCCGCAGTGCAAACGCCCGCATCCGTGGCTTCGTCGTGACAGATGGTATTGAAAGGACACTGTAGGTCCTCTGTGCAGCCGGGTTCGCCGTAGGGGTAGCAGCGTGAGAAGTGATTGCAGAAGGTGCCGTCGTAATCGTCGCAATCCTCGTCCCTGACGCAGCCAACATTGCAGCGGCCTTCGCCATCGAAAACTTCGGTATGGCAAACAGTGGGATAAGGGCAGTCGGCCAGCTTGTCGCAGTCGTCGCCGCTATTGATAATGGAGCAGCGGTTTTCGCCGTTGCACCATGAGTTTTCCTGCTCCTGGCAGTCCAGCTCATCGTAGCAGTAAGTTTTGCAGACGCCGTCTAAGTATTGGTTATGACAGACTTTACCTTCGATGCAGTCCGTATCTTCGTCGCAGGTGTCGGAGACTTCAGTCACGCAGCGTCCGTCGCTGTTGCAGAAATAATCGCCCATGACGGTGCAGATAGCATGATTGCCGAAGCAGGGCGGATTGCAGCGCCCGTCGTTGTCGACTTCCACATGACAAACCTGCCCGATTTCGCACTCAATGTCGTCCGAGCAGCCATCCGACTGTCCTTTTGGAGCGCATAAACCTGCGTTATTACAGAAGTATACCTCCTGCCAGCTATCGCACCAAGTCGTGTCCGTGCAGTATTCCCGGCAGCGTCCGTCTTCTACCTCTGTATGGCAGTAGGTGCCCACGGCGCAGTCGGAGTCGTCTGAGCATTCGGGATATTCGAAGGGTTCTGTGTCCACATCGACTATGGGGTCGTCGTTGTCGAATTCCTGCACTGTTTCCTGGTCGCCGTCCTCATTTTGTGGATTTGTGTCGCGGTCGGGGGTTATGATTACATAATCACGGTCCATATCGCCGCCATAGGGATCATCACCCAGCGGGATGCAGTCGCCTGTACCATTTTCAACCCATCCTTGGGGACATGTATCATTTTGGAATATACAACCCGTGGCGAACAACGCCAGAAAAAGCAGCAGAATGAAGAATCTCGGCAGTTTTGAATTCATCGGTCAACTCCTGTGACTTCGACAACCAATGCGCTGAAACGAGATAATATAAGATGTTTCTAAAGCACTGGTCGCCGCTTGCCCCAAATATATAGATATATAAATTTAACAAGGGGGCAAGTATTAGTCAAGGAGCATAAACAAGCCGAATTCAAGGGAAAACAGACAAACTCCTAATACAGATTAACCTTCAAGATGTTCCGGGCAGATGTAGAAGGAGATGCCATTGTCTCCATAAACTCTTATCATGCTTTTGGCGGCAAGCTTACGGCCGCAACGATAGCAGTAAAAGCAAGTTTCGTTGATTTCCACAGCGTGTGTAGTTTCCAGTTTAGCGTCTTTCATCTTTTCATAATCTTGGTGCATCATAAGGGCCTCCTTTTCTTACGTCTGGCCTCGTACTTATGAAACTGCAAAAGGGGTGCCAAAAAGACATAATTCCCGATATAGTAAAACGGCACCCGGTGACGCCATAATGATTTGGAATTACAGGGCAAATCAGGCGAAATAAACGGAGATAAATAAGATACATAAATTGTCGTAATTATCCATGTGCAAAATTGTGCGGTTTTTATGGACACAACTGACAATAATCCATCGTCAATTTGTAAGTATTTGTAATAACAGCGTTTTTGCTATGACTTGTTTTTCATACGAAAACAATTCTGCGTAGCATGGAACAAAAGCTCATAATATCGGTATATTAGCGAGTCGCTGATTGCGCTACGCATATTTTGCGGGCTTTTCGGTGTATTGCTTTTCGGGATTTGTATCGCTCTCTGTCTCATGTGATGGCAAACGGCACCTCACAAATTATTGAAAAAATGGGGAACCCGGGTATGTATACAATGGGCGACTGTTAGGAATGTTAGATCGTAGGGGCAGGCCCCCGTGCCTGCCCAAATTACAGCCCCGAAGCAAATGGGCAGCCACGGGGGGCCGCCCCTACATCTCAAATCTTAGCTTGGAGCATGGTCGCCTGACATGCTCCAACGGGGCGAAAATCGCAGGAATCCGCAAAAAAAGCCCGCCTTCCTTATGGAAAGCGGGCTTTTTACTTGAATACAATGTATTCCCCATCAGTCAGGAAAAATATACTGACTTAGCGTCCGGGGCACTGCTCCGAAATTTCGGGGGCTATACCCTTGTTTCCGTAGGCTTTTTCAAAATGAGCGGCGAATTCGGCGGCCAGTTTTTTGGCGCGCTCGTCATAGGCACCCTTGTCTTCCCAGGTGTTTCTCGGCTGCAGGATGCTTAGGTTTTCAACGCCGGGGCAGGTTGTCGGGACTTGCAGATGGAAGAGCTTGTCCTCGGTGTACTCGGCATTTTTCAACTCGCCGGAGATGGCGGCTGTAACCATGGAACGTGTCAGGTTGATGTCCATGCGTTTGCCCACGCCGTAGGAACCGCCGCTCCAGCCAGTGTTGACCAGATAGACTTCGGTGTCGTGTTTATCCAGCATAGCTCCCAGCATATCGGCATAAACCGACGGGTTGCGCGGCATGAAGGGCTCGCCGAAGAAACGGCTGAAGACCGTGCTCGGCTCTACGATGCCGGTCTCGGTTCCGGCCAGCTTGCTGGTGTAGCCCATCAGGAACCACAGCATGGCCTGATGTTTGTTCAGACGCGAAACCGGAGGCAGAACGCCGTTGGCATCGGCTGTCAAGAACAGAATGGCGCTCGGGTGGCCGCTTACAGGCGGAGTTTTGATGTTTGACAAAAACGCCAGCGGATAGGATGCGCGGGAGTTGGGCGTCATTCTGTCGTCGTAAAGGTCGAAGTTGCCGTTGGGGTACATCATGGTGTTTTCGACTATAGAACCGTGCTTGAGATAATCGTCGTCATGGAAAACGGCCTTGTGGATCTCAGGCTCTTTTGTGGGGTCCAGGTCGATCAGCTTGGCATAACAGCCGTTTTCGAAGTTGGCGATGCCTTTGTCGTTCCAGCCGTGTTCGTCGTCGCCCAAAAGCGAACGATCCGGGTCAGCTGAAAGCGTGGTTTTGCCGGTGCCGGAGAGTCCCAGCATCAAGGCGCAGTCGCCGTCTTTGCCTTCGTTGGCCGAGCAATGCAGGGGCAGGATTCCTTCTGCCGGCAGGTAGTAGTTCATAACGGTGAACATCAGCTTTTTGACGCTGCCGCCGTAAGCCGAACCGTAAACCACTCCCATGCGGCGGTCAAAGTCTATGGCCACTGCCATATTCGAGGTTTCGCCCTTGGCCGGGTCCATTCTCAGTTTGCCCTCATAGCGCTTGGGATCGAGTTTGTCGTAGGGCAGAGCGATCAGGTAGAAAGGCTTTTCTGCAAAAATGCTGTCTGCGCATTTATCTGTTTTTTCTCTGAACATATTGTCGGTGAACAGGGCGGTCAAAGCCTTGTCGCTGACGGTTTTGACAGGCAGGCACCAGGCCGGGTCGGCGCCGATGACTCTATCGGTGATGAAGAGTTCGCTTTTTTCAGACAGCGTTTTTATGGCGTCTTCAAAGAGCATATCGAATGTTTCCGGGTCAATGGGCAGATTATTGGGAGAATCCCAGTCGATGTTGCCGGCGCTTTCGGGATGTTTGACACACAGGGTGTCTTTGGGGCTACGGCCAGTAGATTCCGGAGGGGTCCAGGTAACCAGAGCGCCGCAGGCAGAAACCAAGGCTTCTTTGCGTTCCACGCTTTCTTTAATAAGCGCTTCTCTTGAAGAATTGTCCTTGATAATACCGCTAAAATTGCTCAGAGTTTTGTTCAGTTCTTCATGAAATTTCATTTTTTTACACCGTTTCGAGTTACTGGCCCGAATAATTTACGACTGAATAGCCTCGCAAATAATCCAAGCAGTGTTGGCAAAATGCCGATAATGGGCTTCTAAGAATAAAAGAGGTCAGAAGATGTTCTGAATTTACTTCAGCAGGCTACCTCTTGGGCGGCTCAATCATCAACGACTGTATTCTATATCCGATGAGTTCAAAATCTCAAAGCTTTTAGTATTCGGATCGCATTTAAGCATGTGATGAACGAGGGGATCGCGTCGGGCCAGCGCGTCGGTCTCATAAAAATGCACTCCCTGCCAGACTTTGTGCATAAAGCGGTGCCCATGCCCTCCGAAAGTGGCAAGGATTGTATCCGAATGCCTGTCGATTACATCCAGCAGCGGACTGGGATTGTCTTTTAGCATCTCCTGCTCAGGCTCTATATAATGGTGCCAGAAAAGGAAAGTCGGCATTTCTTTTGAAAGTTCATCTTCCAGCCAGCCCAGTTGTTCTTCTGAAAACGTCGGTCGGTCGTTGCTGTCATGATCTGTGGCCATCTCTCCGGCAAACAGCACCACGAACAAGAAACCATTGTGCTCAATGGAATAATAGGGCGCGGGAAACATGCCGGTCTCGCCAAAGACAAAATCCCACGAGGCCAAAGGCGCATCGTTGCCGCTCCAACTGTCGAAGTAGCGATTGTCGTGATTGCCCAATACCTGATAAATGGGCATTGAGTAGTTTTCCTCTATGGCGGAGCGATAAATTGTCAGGATATCCAGTGGGTCTTCGCAGGTTCTATCGGGGAAACAAAACAGATCGTCTACCAGATCGCCGGTATTGATGACGAAATCGGGTTTTTCCTCCATGTCTTCAAGCATTTGCCCGAAGGCCACGAAGTTCAGGTTGGACTTGTCTTCTTCATTGAGTACCAGGTGAGTGTCGGAAATGATGGCGACTTTGAAGCTTTCGGGTTGCGCTTCGATTTCCGCTTCCATATCGCCATCGTTCTGCGCGTCAGTATCGGTCTGTTCCAAATCGGCATCCGTATCGCCGTCGCTGCCTTGTTCCAGATCGCTGTCACCCCCGCCGGTATCCGCATCGCCGCCGGAGTTGTCGTCATCGGATTCCGAGCAGGCACAGCAAAGCAGCGCCAGCAGCAGAACAAAAAACACTAAACCGAAACGCATCTGACTCTTCATTTTTAGCTTCCTTCAAGAACAATCCGATTATTTATTGATCCAAGCATAACAGATCAGCCGATTCTGTCACCCTGAACTTGTTTCAGGGTCTTTCTTTAACTTCACCAGATGTTGAAACGAGTTCAGCATGACAGCCGTGTTTCAGCTTCCTTCAATTTTCTTTCACTTCGCCGTCGATGCGCCGCTCTACCGCCATGCGCGCCAGCACGTCGGCGCGTTCGTTCTCGGGTATGCCTGCGTGTCCGGCCACCTTTATAAAGGAGATCTTGGCGAATTTGCCCATCAAGTCCCTGATGTCGGCCACCAACTCCGCATTGGCTTTGGCCTTCCAGCCCTTGGCCAGAAGCCCCAGCGAGTAACTGGAATCGGTATGGATTTCAATGGGTATGGCGCGGTTTTTTATCTGCTTGAGCGCGTAATAGATAGCGCTTAACTCGGCTATATTGTTGGTTGATTTCGGGCCCAGATAGGAGGCGAACTCCTTGCGGTGCTCACCCCAGATCATCACCACGCCAAGACCGCCGGGGCCGGGGTTTCCCGAACAGGCACCGTCTGTATAAACGGTTATGCTGCCACAGCTGTTATCCAAAGGCGGCGCATCGCGTTTGGCGGTGGCGCGGGATTCCACCGGAGCTTCGCTTTTGGGAGCTTTCACGCTGGAACCGCCTAAGGGTTCAAGATATTTTGTGGCGGTATTATATGTGCGGTTGTCGTCGAGTTTGTATCTGAACTCGGCACTGCCGTCCACCAGTATGGGTTTGTCCTCCCGATCGACATGCACCCACACTTTTCCTTTTTTAAACTTCATTCTCCGCCACGGCATGGCTTTTTCCCATAGTAATTTTTCATGCAGCATATCTGTCACAGGCATAAGCGTCAAGACCATCGGGCCGGAAATAACGGCAGAAGCGGCGGGTCCGGATGGAATGTGAAATTTATGATTGTAAGATTTGATGGGAAAAAGCTTTTGTCTGCTCCTTGCTATGACCTATCATAGTAAAGATTAGCTGGAGAAGGTAATGCAGGGATTGAAGTCTGTCATTCTTACAACTGTTTTTTTATTGGCTTTATTTGTCACGGCGTCCTTGTACGCCTACCCGAGCAGTTACGAATGGCGCACCCGCGAAACCGAGCATTTTCGTATCACGTATCATCAAGGCGAAGAAGAGCTGGTCGAGCGCGTTTCGCGCATGATAGAAGAAATCCACGACAATCTTTCTCCCATACTCGAGAACGAAGGGCGCTTTAAAACCGAGGTATTGCTGGTCGATCACGTCGATTCTCCCAACGGCTTTGCAAATGTATATCCGTACAACAAACTGGTGTTGTATGCAGTTCCGCCGGGGCACGACAGCGTATTGAACGACTACGACGACTGGCTACGGGTTCTGATTTCCCACGAATACACGCACGTTTTGCAGATGGACAAAACCGCAGGACTCGTGACGGCCATCAACCTGATTATGGGCAAGACCTATCATCCCAACCAGTACATGCCGCGCTGGTATACCGAAGGCTCGGCCATCTGGTCCGAGAGCAAACTGACGGCGGGCGGGCGCAACCGTTCTTCGTACTTCGACATGTTTCTGCGTGCCAATTTCCTGGAAGGTAAAGATACACTCATCAGTGATTGGAACAGTTCGCGGGATCAGTGGCCGCGCGGCAACATGGTTTATCTGTACGGCATGAAGTTCATGCAGTACATGGCCGACAAGACCGGCGACGATACTTATGCCGCTTTAGCCTATCTTTACGGGCAGCGCGTTGTGCCTTATGCCCTGAATACCGTCATGGAGCAGGTGGCAGACACCAACTGGATGGATCTATACGACGAATGGCACGCCCAACTGAAAGGCGCATACCTTGAGGACAAGCGTCGTCTGGAGCGATTGGGGCTGACGAAGTTTGAAAAGATCACCATGGGCGGCGAAGCGCACAACTCCCCAATACTGCATCCCGGCGGAAAACGCCTTGTCTTCTACCATTATGATGCCGACAGCCAGCCGACATGGGTCAGTCTTGACCTTGAAACCCACAAGATGACGCCGCTTGTCGAGGCGGTATCAAACGGCGGTGCCTCGTTTGCACCCGACGGTCGCCGGTTGGTTTACGCCCAGCCGCAAAACTACGACCGCGCCTACTATTACTACGATCTGTTCGTACACGACAGCGTAAGCGGAGAAACCAAGCAGATCACAAAACGCAGGAGGGCGCGCGAACCATCCTGGCACCCGGACGGCAGCCAGATAGCCTACGTCGCTTACACAACCGCCAAAAGTCATCTTGAAGTGATTGATCTGGATCGCGGGCGCACGCACGAACCCTTGCCGCGCCAGTTGTTCGATCAGGTGCTTTTGCCGCGTTACTCGCCCGACGGCAGGTATCTGGCCTTTATAGGCTGGAAGACAGGCGGTTTCAAGGATCTTTACCTGTTGGATACGCAGACCAATCAACTGGCGGCATTGACCGACGATCACAATCAGGACTTGACTCCGGCATGGTCTCCTGATGGGCGCTACCTGTTCTGGTCGTCGGATAGAACCGGCATTTTTAATATCTACGCCCACGACATGCAGACCGGCTCAAAGCATCAGGTAACAAACGTCCTGACCGGCGCTTTCTCGCCCATGATTACACCCGACGGCCAAAGACTGTATTTCGCCCATTACTCATCGGACGCCTTCGACCTGGCCTACATGGACCTGCATGAGAACCCGTGGCTGCCCGTACCCGAAGTGCCCGAGATGCGCCCGGCCAAGAATTACGCCATGAAGCCGGTCGAGTCCAAAGACTACGAATACAGCCCTTTCCCCTCCGTCTATCCTAAATTATGGCACCCGACCTGGGGCGAAGATGCCAAAGGCGATACGCTCGGTGTCAGGTTGTGGGGCAACGACATCTCCTACCAGCATAGCTGGGAAGCCGAGTTCGATTACGGCATAGAAAGCAAGACGCCGACATTCGGCGCGTCATATACCACGCGCGCCTTCAGGCCGAATTTGTCCATGCGCTTTACGCATACCTCCTACAGCATTAAAGAAGCGGCCCTGATTGATTCAAAGCGTCTGGATCAGGATGAGTCGCGCTATGCCGGTGCGGTCTCCATGGGTCTGCCTCTGGCCGGACTGGATTACAAGGGAGACACGGTTTCGCCTTACAGTCACGGGATTTCGCTCGGATACAGTTTTTCCTACACTCGGCTTTTGAATCAGTACGACTACGAACCCCTGCTGCGCAAGCCACTTTTTGCAGAAACAGGTCTTTCTTCGGGATTCAGTTTGAGCTGGAACTACAGCAACCGCAAAGGTTATCCCGGTCACATCGGCACCGCCGCCGGGCGCAGTTTTTATGTCAGTGTGCGAACGGCCAGCAAGGTCTTCGGTTCCGACTACGAAAACCTCTCGGCTGCCGCCGGGTACTCGGAATATATTGCCAATCCCTGGATTGAGGATCACGTGCTGGCCTTGAAATTCATGGGCGGCATAGGTATCTCCGATTACGCCGAGCGCCAGATTTTTTATCTTGGCGGCCCGCCGGATCAGGATATCGTCTCCGACCTGATACGCAACGAGCGCATATACGGCAACTACGTGCGTGGTTATGAACCTTTATCTATCTCGGGCAACAAGTACCTGATGTTCAAGACCGAGTATCGCTTTGTTTTGTGGCGCATAGAAAAAGGCGTCTACACCTTGCCGATTTTCTTCAGGCGTCTGCACTTCGCACCCTTCTTCGACGCCGCCAACGCATGGTCCGACAGGCTCGAAGTCGATGATACCCGCATGGGAGTAGGCGGTGAGTTCCGCCTCGATATCGTCGTCGGATACGCCCAGTCCATAACTCTCAGGGTCGGTTATCAGGTAGGCCTGAACGAAGGCGGCATCCACGGCTTTATCATGGCTCTGGATAATCTCTTCTAGTCATGCTGCGTTTTATCTTCTGCATAATCACCTTATTGCTTCGGTCACTGTCTTCTGGCGGTCTGCCGCTTCTTCGTCATTCCCGCGCAGGCGGGAATCCATCTTGCTTTCTGACTGTTCTGGATACCCGCCTGCGCGGGTATGACAATTTTATGTACTTGGCTTTTGCGACCTGCTTGATGTTCATCTCGATTATATCCTGCAATACTCAGGTTTCATCGCAAGTTGAATGTTCCACAGACACAGAGTGCGCTGAGGGCTTGATATGCAAGGCCGGGAGCTGCGTTGAGGAATTTGTAGATTGCCTTGACGATGCCGATTGCACAGGCGGCAAGATCTGCGTCGAACGTCTGTGCGTCGAGGCCTATTGCATAAACGACTGCGACTGCCCGACCTGGACCGTATGCGAAAACGGGCGCTGCGATAATTCCAACCACCAGTGCATAAGCGATTCCGAGTGTCCCGAGGGTATTTGCGCTTATGCAGATGAACTCACCTGCGATCAAAAGCGCTGCCTGCCCCCGGCCTGTGGCGATGCCGACGATTGCCAGTCCGGTGAATACTGCATCGAGAATCGCTGCAACATGCCCGAATGCATTTACGGCACGGATTGCAATCCGGATGAATACTGCATCGGCTTTTTGTGCCTGCCTGCCGAATGCCAGCAGCAATCAGACTGTCCCGAGGACTCGGCCTGCTATCGTCACGAATGCCTTGAGATCGAATGCTCGCAGCACTCCGACTGCCCGTATGAGATGGCCTGTCAAAATGGCTGGTGTCAGGTGATCGAATGCTCAAAAAACGACGACTGCCCCGCTGAGGCTATCTGTCTTGACCAGCATTGCCGCGCTGTGCAATGCGAAGCGGACGAAGATTGCCTGCCGGTCGAAGACTGCAACGACGGTTTCTGCGAGTCAAACCTGAATTGATCTGAAGGCTACTGTCGTTAGCGTCTGCTGATGCAGCTTGCGCACTCGGGCCAGTTGCCCGCATTGGCAATTGCCTCTTGCATGGCCTCGCTTTTCAAGGCATGGACGATTTTGATATCGCCCAGTCTGCCGAGGGGCTTGACGCGATTGATGATGGAGGGATTGACGCACGGGTACAGTTCGCCCTCCGGAGTGATGAACAAATCCCGCTCCGGCGCTTCGCAGCGACCCAGGCGATTGTAGCGCCCGTGGGCTACCTCGTCGTAAAGTTCTTCTTTGTCTTTGTAATGCTCGGGCATGATGGGCGGGCAGAAGTCAATCACCGATCCCAGTTGGCGCTCGTCCTGCAATAGCGCGGGATAAGTACTCTCAAAATATTCGCGGGCCTGCTCGATGCTCAACCAGCGCGGCTGTGTTAAGGCGGTCGGTACCTGCACACAGTAGAACAGGCGATGATTGCTGATGCCGAGATCGTTTACCACAAAGCGATGCAGTTCGCGTATCTGGTGGATGTTGTCGGGCAGTATGACGGAATTGATTTCCAAAAAAACCTTGCCGCTTTTTGCAAACAGACCGGCGGCTTTGACGGCGTGCTCAAAAAGTCCCTCGGTGCCGCGTATCATGTCGTGCAGTTCGGCATCGGGTGAATCTATTGAAATCTGAACCTTGTCTATCCCGGCCTCCAGCAAGCGTGCCACGTAATCTTCGTCCAACTGGTAGCCGGTGCTGATGATATTGGATATCATGTTCAATTCTTTGACGTAGCGTATCAGCTCCACCAGGTCGCCGCGCATACTGATCTCGCCGCCGAAGGTGTCGAACATCTCGAAGCCGCAGACCTTGAGTTCTTCCATCAGCCCGCGCACACGCGGAGTGGGCAGGGTGCTGCCGCGAAAGACCTGCGGCATGGAGCACATAATGCAGTTGGCGATGCAGGCCGAAGAGATATTGGCGACGGCCATGCGCTCGGGTTTGTCTCTGATGCGTTCGAGACGTTCGTAAAGAATGTAAAAATGTTCCGAGCCGTTATGCTCGCACAATCTGTAATCGACAGCCTCAAGATTCGCTGCGGCGGCCAAGTCGCTTAAGGGGCCGATATCGAAATCGAAAATGTCAAAAGTTTCGTCTTCGCCGCCCAGCATAAAGTAATGGGCGCGTCCCTCTACCAACAGGCGCGTAGAAGGCTCAAGTCCAAGCATGATGCGCCTCAGAGCGCCACCGCCGGAGGATGTGCTTTCTCTGCGTATACCCTTGTATTCGACAGGCAGGTCTTCGTTGACCGTTTCCTTTTCAATCTCAAAGGCAGCATGGCAGCTTGTCAGTTTGCGGCAGTTGCAGCAGGCGTCTTTCAAGCGCAGCCTGTGTCTGTTGCCCTCTTCATCGCGCATAAACACAAGCTCGCGCACGTTTTTTGTGCGTACTATCTCACGTGTCGGCAAGTCGCTTGACAAGCTGTAGAGCCTGTAATGCTGCGGGCTTTCTTCAAGTAGTAGGTGAGACTCTATTCTGTCATCCACCAGAGGTCGCCCGAGTTTGTAGGGGCAGGCTTCGATATCCAGCTTGACCAGGGTATCTGTCGGAGCAAAATTCTGAGCGCAGGCGATACGCGGCGAACGTGTGCCGTCCAGGATATCTTCGTATTCCAAGGCTCGGGCGATATCGCCCGAGAAATCTATGTTCTCATCGGGAACGAAATCAAGCTCCCAGCCTTTAAGGGCCTGCAGGCTTGCAAGCATCATTTTCAAGGTGCCGTGGTTGTCGCGCCTGACCGGGAATTTGATGCGGCAGGACACACCCGAATCCAGCAGGTTCTTAAGTCCAGCGGTGGCGCGGACAAACTCGTCGCGTCCGCTTACAAGCTGATACGAAAAGCGTGTGCCGCCGTAGAATGTCACTTGCGCTTCTTTCAAACCGAAGCGGGCCAGTCGCTCGGCTATGGAACGGCGATTGAAGGCCACTGCGTTTGTCTCGATGCCGAAAGCAAGCTTGCAATCCACCAGCTTGCGCATTATCTCGGGGAAGTCCGGATGCTGAATGATTTCCTGATCGCAGAACATCAGTTCTTTAGCGTCCGAGCTTGCGGCCTGATTGATTGCGGACAGAATCTCGTCCTTATGCAGCGCTCTTATTTCTATGGGTGCCGACAAATCATTTCCTTTCGCATTCCGCCAGCCAGAAACCCAGCTTGCGTTTCCACTTCTTCACCCTGTTTTCGGCAAATCCTTTATAATCAAGGTTCAGCAGTTTTTCGAGCAAGTGTGGATTGTCGTAGACGGCTTTGTTGCGGTTGCGGTCGAAGGCCACGTATTCATAAAGCGTCTGTGGATTGGAGAAGAACTGCGCAGTGTGAGTGGACAGCGGATCGTTCGGTGGCTTTGAGAACAATTCCTTTGCCGTATCGCAACGCGCCAGCTTTTGCATTCTGTCGCGCAACTCTGAGGCAAGCTCGTTTCCTAAAAGCATATCGCAGTACAAAAGCAATCTTTCTGCCGAATCAGTGCCGCTTCCGGTCTCAAACCACTGTATCTCGCTTGAGAAACCGTACTCAACCACGCGGCCCGGTCTGATTATCAATCGTGTCTCAAGCAGGTAATCCGAGCTGCCGGGCCAGTCGCCAAAGCCAGTGTGCAAGGTGGTCAAGTCCAGCGGCACCGGACCTCCGTAATCGCGCGGAAGTCTTCCCAAGCTGCGGCTCTCAGCAATCAGGAGTGGCTCAAGCCCTTTGTCGCCGCAATCTAAAAACGGTTGCCATAATTTCTGGAAACAGCTCCAGAAATATTTTTTGTTATCGCCTCGACCCAAAAGCTTTTTTACCACCATCTGCAAAACAGGCAGGCCGAGCTTGTCGGTGTTGTAATGGCCTGTCACCTCAAGCGGCATACGCTGCGGCTGCTCGATGATTTTCAGTATTTCATCGGCAAGCCCTTCAAAATAAAGCTCGGGAGAAGACAGGATGGCTTTGAAGTCGTGCAGAATCAAAGCGGCCTCGAACAAATTCTCGATACTGCCGCTGTCGCCGGATAAAATCGCGTCGCGCAATTCCGGCAGCAGACTGTCATCGCCATCGCCTGCAATACTCTCGATGTTTTCATGTCTGCCGGAAGCGTAAGCCTCGAACAGCTCTTGCAATCCTTGGATTCTGTCGAATTTCAGGCGGCGTCCGACGACCTTGGATGAGACGACTTCTTCTATGCTCTCTTCTGAAAAGTCGCTCAATACAAGGCTCTGCGGTGGACTCTTCATCCAGGCGGCATTCAGAGCGGACAACAGGACAGGCTTGTTGTCGCGATCCATACTCAAAACCATTTCGGGATTGAAGATGAAATCCGAGACGCGCAGATATTCAAGCAATGGGCCTTCATCCGGCTGTCTGCCCTGCACGATCAAGGGGTTCAAATAGAACAGATCCACAAGTCTGTCATGGGCCAGCGCTTCCTTGAATTCGTTCCAGAGGCGCAGCGACAACTCGTCTATAACCTCGCGGGCGGTCGGCAGATCTATGTAATCCAGCGTATAAAAGCGCCCGTCGGTGACGTTGAAGCGAGCACAGCACAGCCCGCGTGACTGCCAGTACAAGAGCCGCGATACCAGAAGCTCGAATCTCTTGTCACCGTGCCTGTCTTTGTGACAGTTATCGGCGGCCAGGCTCAGACACAGGCTTCTGGATGCATCCGGCGGTAACAATCCCGTCAGCCAGTTGTCGGCGGATTCAAGCTCATCGGGGATGGCCGCGCCGTTGGTGAAGATCTCGACTTCTTCTGTGACATTGTTCCACAAAAGCTGCATGATCTCTTTTATCTGCGGATGCTCGAAAGGTTCGCCGCCTATCAATGTCACCTTGGGTATGCCGCGAAAGCCTTCAATGATGGGGGTGAGCTGGCTAAGCGTCAACATGCGCCCGCGCGACTGCGTGTCGGAAGCGAAGCAAAAGGGGCAGCCGAAAGAACATTGCTTTATCAGGTCTATTATCAGGGTCGGCGGAGTGGGGACGGGATCGCCCTTCAGCAGTTTTCCCTTGGTATAAAAGGAGCTCCAGTGATACGGAAATACCTGAGACATGGCCGAAAGCAGCAGTGTTGCCTGTGAAGGGGCCATGCTGTTTTCCGTCGTTTTGTTCATCGGATGCTCTCATCTTTGAAAGTGAAGACGCCGTAGACAGGCATGTGGTCGGAGAAAATCCCGCCGCAGCAATATACACCGCCGTCCGATGGTTCGAGATTGGGGCTATACCATAGGTAGTCCAGACGGCGATTGACCGCGTCAGCCGGGAAAGTCAAGGCGGCCTGCTCATCGGCCAGATAACGCTCGCTCTCGATTATCTCACGCAGACCCAGACGGCGTATGGTCGATATTGTTTCATCGCCGCTCATGTCGGTTTCCGGCTCGTCTGCAAAATTTGCTTTCAATTTGGCCTCGGGCGGAATGCTGTTGAAATCGCCCGCCATCAGAGAATACTTGCCGCGACGCTCGGCCACAAATCCGCGCAGTATCTCGGCCTGCTCGTCGCGGTTGTCATTATCAAAGGCTTCTAAGTGGACGTTGTAAACGGCGATGTTTCTTCCGGCCACATTGACGATGGCTTCCTGTATGGAGCGCGTCAAATAAAAGAGATTGTAAATCGCGGAGTTTGATGCCGGCTTGGGCAGGCGCTTGACGTAATTGCGACTGATAGGCCAGCGCGACAGTACGGCCTGCCCCGAATCGACTTTTTTATAATGCGCCGATGGCGGCCAGTAGGGGAAAGGCAGGTAGTTGACTTTCCAGGTGCGGCAGGGCGCCATGTAGGGCAGCCCGGCGGCGCGGGCTATGTAGCGCATCTGGTCGATATTGTGCGAGCGGTCCGAGTCGTAATCGACTTCCTGCAACAGCACGATATCGCAGTCCAAAGAGCGGATCAGGTCGGCGATTTTGTCAAGGTAGCCAAGCACATGTTCTTTTGAAAAGCGCTTATCCCAGTCGTCTTCGCGCCCGACGCCGTAATGCATATTGAGCGACAGCACCGTCAGCTTCTCGGGTGGCGACAAAGGGCTTTGCGCTTCGGCTTCCTGCCAGTCACCACGCAATACAGGACGCAGGCCGTCCGGTGCAAGCTCCGGTCCCAAAAGCAATTTAAAAATTATTCCCGCAGTCATGATAAACCCCAGGATGAAGGCCAGCGCCGTAAGCAACGTCTTTTTGCGCCTGGACATGAATTTCTTACTCGTCCCTGTAATATGTCGCCCGTGAACCGTGCGACTCCCAGACTTCGACGCGGTTTACCTTTGCGCCGGGCCTGTCAACCAGCAACGAAATTTCTTTGCAGATGTATTCGGCGATCAACTCCGAGGATGGATCGAGTTTGTCGAAGGGCGGTACGCTGTTCAAGTCTTTGTGATCCAATTTCTCTATGACTTGCCGCATGGCCTGTTTCAACTCGCCGAAGTCTATCAGCATCCCGCCCGAAAGCGGTTTCTCGCCGCGAACATGCACGCGCACGAGCCAGTTGTGGCCGTGCAGATTTTCGCATTTACCTACGTAATCGCGCAGGTGATGCGCGGCGGAAAACTCTATTTCCTTGGAAATCTCTATCATTCTTATATCCTTTCAAACACCCGGATTGTCATTCAGGTGCGATCCTTCTCGCAAATATTAAAACAGAGATGGACGACTTTGCCCATAATTTAATTTTGAAGGCAAGCGTCATGATTCTGTTTAAAGCTACGTTGACAGCTTTGCCGATCTGATGCATCTTATATCAGTAAATATATATTTTTAACAGGGTCATTGCGGCATGGGCGATATTATACGGGTAAATTTTAATAAGGGCGGTTTCAACGAGGGCGCGGTAGAGGGTATCGGGCGTGAGGCGGCACTTGTCAAATACAACACACACCGGCTGCCGCGTGAACGCAGCATCTCCAAGTTCGGCGAATTGCCATACCTGCCCGATGGCAAGGGCTGGCCCGTCTGTTCTTCCTGCGGAAAACCTCTGACTTTTATCTCTCAGTATAATTTCACGGAAGCAGGTCTTACGCTATCCAAAGATTACGATCTATTGACGTTTTATTATTGCTTCGACTGCAAACCCTGGTGGGATGTGGCCGGGCGCGGGTTCCTGGCCAAAGCATATTATGCCGATCCGCTGGTCAAGCTTTTACCCGAAAAGCTGGCGGCAGTGGACGATTCCGGGCGCGGGCCCAAAGCCTGTGAAATAGATTTCAAAGTGTTCAGGGATTACCCCTCGGCACCGGAAGCCGCGCGGTTGTTGGTTCTGGAAGAAGAAGTAGAAAAGCATTACGGCGAAAAATACTCGCCTGAGGTTCGTGGCAAGATAGGCGGCTGGCCGGCCTGGCATCAGTTGACAGACACACCCGTCTGCCGACACTGCGGAGGAGCAATGCGCCTGGCAGCACAGATTCCCTCCGGAGAAGCCCACGGCTTGGACTGGGACGGACATGGCTGCATGTATATCTTCGTCTGCGAAGAATTGTGTCGCCGCGATGCATTTTCAATAGTCCTGCAAGGAGAATGATGAAACACAAAAATATATTCTCAACCCTAAAATTAAAATATAGCTGTCGCTTTGATTCCGTCATTCCCGCGCAGGCGGGAATCCAGGGGGATTTCTGTGATCTGGCCCCACGCCTGCGCGGGGGTGACAAGCAAACAAACTCGTTTACTTTTCCCGGTTTAATATTTTCGCTGCTTTTTCTAAGTCTGCCCCTGTTTTACGCCTGTTCCTCATGTTCGGACGAAGACGGCTCATTGGTCAGCAAATCCGACAACCTGATTGCTTGCACCGTCGCCCAGATGGAAACCGCCACCCGCGAAGTTTTGGGTGAGTTCGGCAAGCCGCGTGCCTTGAAGCTTGAGTTGAAAGTCTTGACGGAAGAACAGATGCTTGATCAAGCCGCCGACTGCGACATTCTGATAGGGTTGGATAGCGACAATGTAAAAATCCTTTCGGACAAAGGCAAGTGGAGTCTGCGCGGGTGGCTGGACGACGAGATTGTGGTAGCCATCAAAAGCGGCGAGAAATTCGATATCAAACGCGCCAAGGACATGCAGCAGCCCATCATCAATCCCATAGCCATTCCGGCAGCAAACACACCAGCCGGAAAAAAAGCCCGCGAGTTGCTGGACTTCTGGCGCATACACGACAAAGTTAGGCCGCGCCTGATTGAAGCCCCGGACGCATGGCAAGCCTTGCAAATGCTGCAATCGGGCCGGGCGCGCGCCGCCATAACACATGCCCGCCTTCTGCGCAGGCAAAAAGGACTCGATATAGCTTTGGCTTTGGGGCGCGGTCGTCAGCACAATCTGAGCCGGGCCGTGATGATCGCTCCGCGCTCTCTTGACAACGGCGATGCTCTGGAGCTGGCGCGTTTTGTGATGGGCGAGGGTAATAAGATATTCGCCGGTCACGGCTGGAAGCGTTTTACTTCCAAGCGTCTGCCGCAACGCTGACAAAATTCTCCACGGGAAGTAAGCAACACATGGACGACAAGCCTAAAGCCGTACTGTTTATGATTATGGCCGCCTGCGGTTTTGCCGGAATGGGCGCTTTTGTCAAACTGGCAAGCGAAGTGCCGGTTTATGACAAGGTTTTCTTTCGCAACCTCATCTCGCTGGGTATCGCCGCCGCATTTGCCATAAAAGCCCGGCGGCCGCTTTTGGGAAAACTCAAAAGTCAGCCGTATCTTTTAGGGCGCTCGCTCCTTGGACTGATAGGTGTGATCCTGTATTTCTACGCACTCAGCAACCTGATTCTGGCCGATGCAGTTCTTTTGAACAATATCTCGCCTTTCTTTACAACGCTGTTCGCCTTTTTGTTTCTGCGCGAAAAACTCTCGCGGGTCCAGATGTTTTCGCTGCTGGTCGCTTTTACAGGCGCAATGCTGATTATCAAACCCAGCTTCGATTACTCCATGCTGCCGGTGGCAGCGGGCTTCTGCTCGGCCATGTTCGCCGGAGGCGCATACACCGTGGTGCGTTACCTGCGCAAGCGCGAGCGCCCCGAGACGATAGTCTTCTATTTTTCCCTGGTCTCCGTGATCGGCATTCTGCCCTTAACCGCCACGACTTTTAGCTGGCCGGGAGCGACACAAGCGCTGTGGCTTTTAGGCATAGGCATAGGCGGAGCCTGCGGGCAGTTCGGCCTGACACTGGCCTACCGCTACGCCCCGGCTTCGGAGGTCGCCATTTACACCTACCTGACCGTGGTGTTTGCAACCGTGTTGGGATATTTTGTCTGGGGTGAACTGCCCGACATCCTCAGTATCACCGGCGGCCTGATGATCTTCGGTGCGGCGCTGTATGTCTTTTTGTTCCGAAAATCCAAAAATGCCCAGAAAGCTGTCGGATAAATAATTTTCCGACCTGTCAACCATTAAAAATGTTGGAACGAGTTGGGTAGGGGCAGGCACAGGGGCCTGCCCCTACGGTGTATTTGCACGAAATTTTGTTGCTGCTGGATTCTCTTCTTCAAAAGAGTTCGTTGCCAAGCTTCCACGCCCGGCGGGGACCCAATCGACACGCAATTTGCACGCTTTGAAGCGGCAAATTACGCGCCAATTCCCACCCACCCGCCCGCTCGGGCTCAAGAGGAGCTTTGTCCGGGAATAATTGAGACGCTTGGCTTGTTTAGATATTTTAAATGCACGCAGGAAAGTATAGCTTTTGAGACGAAGCCATTTTTTTATTGTCAATTTTTCCATCTCGCTGGTTATAATCTTTAGCGTGATAATATTTGCCGATACGATTCCGCCTAAGCGGCGGTTTGAAAACAGGAGTCATTCATGTCCAAGAAAATCATATCTACCGAAAACGCCCCGGCTGCCATCGGACCTTACTCTCAGGCTGTCATGCATAACGACATGCTTTTCTGCTCGGGCCAGATTCCGGTAAATCCCCAGACAAAAGAAATCCCGAACGACGTTGTAGATCAGGCGCGCCAGGCCATGAAGAACCTCGGTGCCGTTTTAGAAGAAGCCGGCATGAACTACGGCAATATCCTTAAAACCACAATATTCCTGACCGACATGGCCGATTTCGCCACGGTAAACCAGATTTATGCCGAATACTTCACCGGAGACTTCCCGGCTCGCGCTACGGTTCAGGTGGCCGGTCTGCCCTTGGGTGTTCAGGTCGAGATAGAGGCGGTCGCCGCTTTATAGCCGCATGGCCTCCTGAGAAAAAGGAAGGTTGAAGAAATGAAAATAGCCCTGTTCGCCTTTAACGGCGATCCCATGTGCTTTATCCATGTTCTCTTGAATGCATTTGATCTGCGCAGCAAGGGACATCAGGCCGCAATCGTTCTGGAAGGCTCGGCCAGCGGGCTTGTCAAGGAGTTGCTGGAAGAAGAAAGCGAGCTGCCCTTTGTGCCGCTCTTGAGAAAAGCTCAGGAAGAAGGCTTGATAGATTGTATCTGCGCTGCCTGTGCAATGAAGATGGGTTCTTATGACGCAGCAGTGAAGCTCGGCTTCAAACTGTGCGAGGAAATGCAGGGGCATCCCAGCATTGCCCGTTACATGGACGAGGGCTATAGCGTCCTGACCTTCTAAAGACATTTAATCCAGGTGGAAGATCTCTTCCAGCTCAAGCATGGATTCATCGGGTCTTAAACCTTCCAGAGCCTCGAAATAAGGCTCCATGAATTTCTGCCAGCGGGCGTTGATCTCTTCGGTTTCCATGCCTTCGATGGCAGTCTGCAGGCCTTCGGGTGTCTCTACGTATCCGAACAAAAGCCCGTCCGGGCGCAGGAAAAGCGAATAATTGTGCCAACCGTGACGGCTGAGAGCCTCGCGCATTTCGGGCCAGACTTCTTTATGATGCTGCTTGTATTCTTCCAGTTTGTCCTGGCGGACTTTCAGGATAAAGCCGACGCGCTGCATATTAAAACCCTCTCGACAGTTCGATTTAATTAAAATCCGAATCAAGAATAAAACATCGATGGCGATCAACCAAAGGTTTCATCTGTGAAAAATCTATATCCGAGCCGTGGGCCGTGGGCGGGTGGGTGGAGAACGGCGCGAGATTTGCCGGAGGGCC
>CAYTHG010000011.1:0-30282 GCA_964437525.1 uncultured Myxococcales bacterium
TGACGACAATCGAAGCGATGTTTAGGATATTGTTGCCGGGTTAATAATCAGGAATAACAAGTTATCCGACCCACGAGACTGGATTCCCGCCTGCTCGGGAATGACGAAATCGAAGCGATGTTTAGGATATTGTTGCCGGGTTAATATTCAGGAGTTGTCGGGTGAAAAATCACCCAACCTACGGGACTGCGATACTTCACTGTCATCCTGAGCGTAGCGAAGGATCTGTTTATATTACAGGAGATTCTTCGCCTGCGGCTCAGAATGACGACGTTCCGTCAATCGTTAAAAATGATTAACAACTGCTATATGCCCCGAAATAAATGAACTGCGAAGAAAGCCGGAGAGTTCTCATCCAGGCAAAAAAAATGCATCCCAGCCTGAGCCGGAATGCATCGAAAATCTCGTGAAATGGTATTTTAGCGCTTGCCGCCTTTTTTGCCGCCGCCGCGTCTTCCGCCACCGCCGGGGCCACCTTTGCCGCCACGGTTCATGGTGAAGCCTTCGTCGTCGCGGAAGCGATGCAGAATCAAGCCATGCGTCAGATCGTATGGAGACATGCCGACCATTACCCTGTCGCCCAGGATAACACGGATATGAAAGCGTCTCAGTTTTCCGGCAAGCTGCGCCAAAATCACCTGTTTGTTGTCCAACTCGATGCGGAAATTTCCGTTGGCCAGTACTTCTATAACCTTGCCTTCAAGCTGCAGCAGATCGTCGCGACTCATACATTCTCCAGTTCTTTAACTTGTTCTAAACACTCAAGCATTAAAATAGCCTGCGCAATTTCTACTTTAATAGCAGCTATCTGTCAAGCCTTATTGAGAAAAGCGGATATCTATTCTCAGGATAAGCTTGACCCGAACTTGATGCGTATGTTAATTCTTCTCTCAATCTAGAAACCAGCCGCATTTGGCGGCTCTTTGACAAGGAGTAGTAGATGTCCCCGAAAAACTTGCTCCGTAAACCCCTCCTGGCTTTCAAGCCCTACGTTGCCGGACGCCCCATCGAAGAAGTCAGACGCGAGTACAAACTTGAAGGCCGCATAGCCAAGCTGGCCTCAAACGAGAATCCTCTGGGTACCTCCCCAAAGGCGCTCGAAGCCATGCACAAGGCAGTCGAAGGTGTCAATATCTACCCCGACGACAGTTCTTATTATTTCAGAAACAAAGTCGCGGAAAAATATGGCATAGATTGGGAACAGGTTTTTCCTGCATCCGGCTCTGTCGAAGCCATTGAGTTGTGCGCACAGGCTTTCTTGAACCCAGGCGACATCACCCTGACAAGTGAGCGCACTTTCGCTACCTATTATCTGGTAGCGATGAAAAGCGACGCGGTTCAACGTATCGTTCCCATGATAGACGGCGGCTTCCGTTACGACATGGAAGCTCTAGCTGAACAACTGGATGAAAACGTCAAGATCGTTTTTCTGGCCAACCCCACCAACCCGACCGGCACCTGGTTCACCAGCGACGAGTTCGACACTTTCATGGACAAGGTTCATCCCGACACTCTGGTGGTCTACGACTCGGCCTATGATGAATTCGTCACCACCGACGACATGCCCGACCCGTGGAAGCATCTCAAAGCAGGCAAACGCATATTGATTCTGCGCACCTTCTCCAAAGCTTTCGGTCTGGCTGGTGTGCGCGGTGGCTATGCCGCCGGTCCAAAAGACATCGTTTCGGGACTGATGATGGCACGTACGTCTTTCAACATGAATCTCGTATCGCAGGCCGGTTGCATGGCGGCCATAGACGACGATGAGTTTGTCGCCAAAACACACGAGCATACCATCAAGGAACTGGAATTCCTGCGCGAAGGTCTCAAGGATCTGCCGGTTACAGTACCGCCGTCACAGACAAACTTCCTCCTGATAGACACCGAAAAAGATGCCAAATGGCTCTTTGAAGAACTCCAGAAAAGAGCCATCATCATTAGGCCCATGGGCGGCTACGGTATGCCCAAAGCCATCCGCGTCAATGTCGGCCTGCACGAAGACAACGTGCGTTTCCTGGCGGAATTCAAAGAACTCATCCTCGAATAAGATTCGATTTTCCCATTAAAAGGCGATCCGAAAGGGTCGCCTTTTTTATTAAGCTATCCCAACTTTTTTTTCGGAGACCCGCTCCAACGGGGAAGCAACGAAAAGGCGCGGCCACAGGGGACCGCCCCTACGGGGTATTTACATATTTTCTGTTAGCGCCGGATTCTTCAAAAAGTCCGTTGCCAAGCTTTCAAGTGTCGCGGGTTCCCAATCGACACGGCATTTGCACCTGCGGGCAAATCCCGCGCCAATTCCCACCCACCCGCCCGCGACGAATCCTGTTCCAGGGTGAAGAAGGAAATCTTGATTTATTTTTTAAGAGCTAGACATTTTTTAATGAATTGTTAATATACAGTAATCACAGAAGCAAATATGTAAAAGAGAGAGATGTAGGCAGCGGTCCGGCACCGTTGAACTGTATGAGCGTTGTGTTCTTTCGTTTATTTGACAATGAATTTTCCAGGATATTGGAAAAACCGGTCAGTCTGTAATGTTAAGGGGCGAGTAGCATATTGAGGTTTTTTGCTTCTCGGTACTGACTGATAGCGTTTTATATTTATTTTTTTGAGACAGGGGGAACTCATGGCCATTAGAATCGTTATTGCTGATTCAAATACTTTATTTCGTCAAGGGCTCAGAAGTATGCTGGAAAAGCAATCCGACCTTAAGGTTGTAGGTGAAGCCCGTAACGGTCGGCAGGCTGTTCGTTTGGTCGAGGAGTTGGAGCCTGATGTTTTGTTGATGGACATCGGTATGCCGGATTTGAACGGCATTGAGGCTTCCCGTCAGATAACCAGCAAGGTTGAGCACACCAAAATTATTGCCCTTTCCATGTACAGCGATAGAGAACTGATAGCCAGAATTCTGAAGGCCGGTGTTTCGGGCTATCTTTTGAAAGACTCGATTTACGAAGAGTTGATACAGGCGATCCGTTCCGTGACCAGCAACCATGGTTTTTTGAGCCCGAGCGTTACTCAGCTTGTCATCAAAGATTATGTGGGTATGCTGGATTTTAAAGAAGAGAAAGGTTCCGACTTCAATTCTCTGACCAACAGGGAAAAGGAAGTCCTGCAACTGCTTGCCGAGGGCAAGACCTCCAAGGAGATAGCGGCTGATTTGTTTATCAGTGTCAAGACGGTGGAGAACCACAGATTCCAGATTATGAAGAAACTGGACATACACAATGTCGCCGAGCTTACCAAATTTGCAATCAGGCATGGCCTGACATTTCTTTAATTTGCGTCATTTCCATATAGCCTAAGACGATTGTCTTAAACAGGTATTTTCCCGCCAGCAATTGGGTAGCGCAACCTATTTACAGAGATCCGATTCTATCTCATAGTGGACTGGTACAGAGGGATATAAAAAAATTAGAAGCAGATGTCCTTAGCGTTTGTTTGTACGAACTATTGGAGGGAGTTCGCCCACAAAACTAACAGGGGGCTTGCGATGTTCCCCCCTTATAAGGAGGGGCGATGGAGAACTATTTATGCCTGGACGTGACATCAACATGTTGCTTGTGGAATACATGGATGGGGACGCCGCCATGATCGAGAAGACCATAAGCGGGAGCGATTCTCTTAATTGTTCGATATATCGCAAGAAGGTACTTTCCAACGGCTTGGATCCTGCGATGAAAAGTACTTTCGATGTCCTGCTGGTCAATCTGGATATGGTTAACCCCTGCAATACCGGGCGCGATTGCATACGAGCGTTGTCCCGTGAGTTCCACGGTACGCCTATTGTGGTGATGACGGAGCAGTCGAGCGAAGATTTGGGAAAGACTGCTTTAAAGGAAGGCGCAGTGGATTATCTTTTAAAGCAGGAGTTGAACCAACGTTCTTTGGAGCGCACATTGCGGCTTTCGGTTGAGAATGGAAGACGGATACGTACTGTCAATAAAAGCAAGCGCAAAATAAAACGGCTTTTTGAAAGTGTTGTGGACCCTGTCATAGTTGTGGACAGTGAGTGGAATATAAGACATTGCAACGAGGAAGTTAAAAAGAGTTTTGGACATGCGAATGAAGAACTGGTGGGTAAACCATTCCGGGTATTGTTCGCAGACAATACATCCTATAAAACCTGCAACAACAAGATCCTTCCTGACATTCACAACTCGGGGTGCGGCCAAGCTGAGGTAACTTTCCAGAATAAGGATGGCCGTGCCTTTCCCGCCTCTATCAAGGTCACCTGCTTAGCCGAAGATTGCGGAAAAGCACGTGGATTTATTATAGGAGTAAAGGATACAAGCGATCAAGTTCGTGCTGTAACCGATGAGTTGACATCGCTGTACAACCGGCGTTTTCTCCTACAGAAAATGAACGTTGAATTCAATTCAGCCAAGCGCTACGGCCACTCTTTCAGCATCTCCATCTGCGACCTCGATCACTTCAAACAGATCAACGACAGATTTGGGCATCGCGCCGGTGACAACGTCCTTAGCCGTTTCGGCCATATCATGGCAGAAGAACTACGGGGTGAAAACATCGTGGGTCGTTACGGCGGGGACGAGTTTATTATTCTCTTCCCTTACACTGAGGCAAAAAGAACCAGAGTCCCTTTGGAGCGCATACGCCGTCGTCTATCAGAAACGGTTTTTCATTTCAAGGATGGCAGGAGCACAACGGTCGCGGCGACTTTTGGAGTGGCACAATTGAAAGGACGGCACAATAACGCCAAAGATCTTTTTGAGAACGTCGATCGAGCCTTGTATGCCGCCAAGAAGAGCGGGCGCAACAAGATCAATATTGTATAGAGAGCAGTAATCGTTTTTTGACAATCAGCCAGACGATGAGGCACGATAATTCGGAAACATTCTCTAACCTGCTATCGGGAGGTGAGGCACATTTCCCATGTGTTTAATGAATGTCTTTTGACTGATACATAGGGGGGTGAATACCTGGGAACCTTGACATATAAATTAATTCAACTGTATTCATTAATCTTTCAAACTTTCATTACATATAAGCCGACCAGCACCGAGAGACCGTCACATACAGCACCCGATGGCAGGTATTTGCCACATCAGGAAAAACCTGTTTTAATATCGCTTTCCCGTTTTTGTCCGATTCGCAATATTGAGCGTAATTGAAAGAGTAGAGCATTGCTTATTCGTCTGGCCGATTTTCTTATCAGATTTCGCTGGGCTGTGGTGGGGATCTATTTCATCACAAGTCTGGTGCTTTTGTATTTCGCATCCCAGATAGGTGTGCGCTTCAGCTTCAAGGAATTCTTTCCGGATCAGCATCAGGAAGTAATCCGCTACAACAAAATCATAGAAGATTTCGGCGAAGACGACACTTCCATCATGGTGGCTTTCGAGGGGCGCGATGTATTCACGGTCAAGCAGATAAGGCTTTTGCGTGATTTTCACCATGCAGTAGAAGAAATCCCCGGCATCGAAAGTGTGGATTCCATGATAAACGCCCCGCGTTCGCGCTGGGAAAACGACACTTTGTATGTGGATGAATTGTTTGAGGAAGTGCCGCAGGATCAGAAAGAGATCGAAGAAAAACGACGTTACCTGATGGAGAGCGAGCTATACAGCGGTTCTTATGTCTCAGGTGACGGCAGTGCCGTCTTGTTGCTGGCGGCAGTAGAGAGCGAGTTGAACAGCGCCGCAGGCCGCAGGCCGATCCTTGAAAAATTGAAAGCTTTGATAAGCGATTTTAAGAAAACGAGCGATCTAAAATTGACCGTGGGCGGCGTGCCCCACTCACGCAGTATGTACGCCGAATTGATAAGCAACGATACGGTCTTTATGACAGTCGGCGCGGCGCTGATGACGCTTTTAATCCTGCTTTTCACTTTCAGGCATTGGTCTGGAGTGCTTTTGTCCATGTCGGTGGTGCTTTTGTCTCTTCTGGCAACCACCGGCCTGATGGCGGCTTTCGGGGTCAGTCTAACGCTTTTGAGCACCATAACTCCGGTGGTGGTAATGATTACCGGGGTTTCCAATTCAGTCCATTACCATACGCGTTATTACGAGGAGTTGTTGAAAGGGCGAGACAAGCGTGAGGCCTTGCGGCAGACCACGAGCCATCTGGCCATTGCCTGCTTTATCACCAGCTTTACGACGGCTGTGGGCTTCAGCGTTTTGTATACTACGGATATCCAGATCCTGCGCGAGTTCGGTCTGTTTACCGGCCTTGGTGTTATGAGCGCGTATTTTACGACCATACTGTTTTTGCCGGCTGTCATGTATATCCTGCCCACTCCGCCGAAGAAGAGGCTTGAGAAATATTTCCACGGATCGTCAAGACGCTTTCTGGATATTATCGAGCTGGCCGCCACTCGCCACAAACTGACGGCTTTGGCCTTGTGCCTGCTTCTGGGGGCGCTTTCGGCTTTTTTTGCAATGGATGTCGAACGCAATCAGCGTTTATTGGAAGACCTGGATGAGGATCATCCTGTGATTGCCAGCCAGAAATACCTGGAGCGCAAAATGGGCGGCGTCATGCAGCTTGACGTTCTGATAGAAACAGGACAGGCAAACGGCATCAAAGAGCCCGAGGTATTGCGCTTTGCCGAGCGTGTCAAAAAGCATCTGCAAACATACGAGCCCGTGCGCAAAGTCTATTCCGGTTCGGATTTCATCAAGGAAATGGCGCAGACCATCAATGGTGGCGATGAATCTTTTTATAAAATCCCCGACTCGCGTCAGGCCATCGCCCAGTACATGCTTTTGTACTCCATGAGCGGGCGCGACCCCATGGACGGGCTGGCTTCACCCACAGGTGAAAGCACAAGGGTTTCGGCGCGCATAGACGATATTTATTCTAACGAGGCGCGTGTGGTTTTCGCTTCTATGGAAAAATGGCTGGGTGAAAACACCCCCCAAGGCTTGAAAGCCTCGCTTTCGGGTTTGTCGCCTGTGGCGCATACCATAAACACGCTGGTGGTCGATGAAATCTTCTACACTTTCATTCTGGCTTTCTTTGTAATCACCGTTTTATTGATAGTTCAGTTCCGTTCGGTGTCTGTGGGTCTGGCATCACTGATCCCCAACCTGTTTCCGATTGCGGCGCTCTTGGGAGCCATGGGCCTTTTGGATATCGGCCTGAAACCTTCCTCGGCCATTACCTTTTCGATTGCATTCGGAATTGCTGTGGATGACACGGTGCATTTTATCACGCGCTATCTCTCCGAACACGTTGCCGGAGCCGACTCGGACACCGCCGCCTCCCGCGCTATTCATGGGACGGGTAAGGCCATGATCTACACTTCGCTGGTGCTGATCTGCGGTTTTTCGGTGCCGATCTTCGCATCAGACGTGCTGGGTAACCAGCATTTCGGAATCCTGGCAGTGATAGCCATCGCCGTCGCTCTCATGTCGGATCTTCTGCTTGTGCCTTTGATTTTGCCTTTGATTCTGAAAAAGAACGGTGCCGATGCTCGCTGACGGCAAATAGCCGCTTGTCAATTCTCTAGGACTCCTTACATTAAAAAGCAAGAGAAGTGAATATTTTGCCGAAAGGAATGACTATGGCTGATCAGAATGTCGTAAATATGGAAAAAGCCAAGAAAATCACCTTGACCGATATTGCCGATTACGTCACTAACACCGTGGTTTCGCAGACGCTTTTAAGAAACGATGCCGGTAACGTGACCTTTTTTTCTTTTGCCGAAGGGCAGGGTTTGAGTGCTCACTCGGCACCTTTTGATGCCTTTGTACATGTATTGGAAGGCGAAGGAACGATAATCATAGATAATCAGGAGCATCTTCTTATGGCGGGTCAGGCGATTTTGATGCCTGCCGACATTCAGCACGCAGTGCGGGCCGATAAAGACTTTAAAATGCTGCTGGTGATGCTGAAGGGTTGATTCCTGTTGTTGACAATATTTGCAAGCTGTATAAATAGGTAAAAGCGCCGATGTGCTTTAGATTGCTGACAAAGCGATATTTATATAAAAATGACCCGAAAAGCCGATGTCATCCCCGCGCAGGCGTGGGTCACTTAGCTGATATTGTTCTGGATTCCCGCCTGCGCGGGAATGACGACTTTCTCTCTGTCAATCAAGAGATCTAAAACCAAAGCTTTGTTAATAAACTGAGCGCCTATGTGCTTTAGAGTATTTTGTAATTGACTAAAATGCTATCTGAACCTAACATAAGGGCGGGAAAACTTTAGTGTCTTTCTAATGTTTTATTATGCCGCTTCCGGCGGATGTGGACTATCCACTTTGAAGTGGAGTAACAATGGTAAAGGTGGAAGGTATGTTCAACAAAAATTTGAAGTTAAGAGGATCTCTGTTGTGGCTGCTTTTGTCGGGCCTGCTGATGGTACTGTTCTTAGGAGCCTGCGGTTCTGACGATTCCGACGACAACAGCGGTGTTGATGACGATAATGACAAAGCCGAAGACGGCGACACTGACAAAGCCGAAGACGGCGACGTCGACGATGAGGTCGTAGCCGAAGAAGAGGCCGAGTATATCAAGCCCGACCCGACCAAATTCATGGTAGGTTACGCTCAAGCCGATGTTTCTCCTCCCATTGGAACGGCTTTGGGCGGTTACGGCGTTCCCGGCGGCGGACGCGCCTGCACAGGTGTCCAAGATCCGCTGATGATAGAAATTGCCTTTATCGCCAATGACGCCAGGGACGCTTTTGTTCTGATGTCCATCGACTCGACCGGATATTTTTATGACTTCGGCGAGTTGGGACCGGGAGTCAAGGCTATCCGTGAGGCTATTGCCGAGGCCGCTGGCGACAAGTTCGATATCGAACCTACAGACATGATTCTGGGCGCAAGCCACAGCCACACGGCTACCGACTTGATGGGTATGTGGAAAAAACCGTCTGCCGAGTTATTGAACAATCATTTCGATATCATTACACAGACTGCCATCGAAGCCATGAACAACATGGAAGACGCCAGACTGTTCTACGGACAGACTGAACTGGTCGGATATTCGGGCCGCGACGATGGTTGCTCGGAGATCATCGACAATTCCGTAAATATTCTCCAGTTCCGTAATGCCAGCGACGATGTACTGTTGACTGCCACCAATTACGCCAAGCATCCGACCTTCGCTTCCTCCAACGACACCGATGTTTCCGCCGATTACATTTACGGTTATCGTGAGGAAATGAAAAAAGCCACCGGCGCTCCGGCAATGTTCCTGCAGGGCTTCATCGCCGCCGTTCATAGTGGAGAGCTGAGTGTCGAAGGTGCCGACCATTTTGAGCGGATGTACAACTTCGGAGCGCTCTTGGCTGATACCGTTTTAGCCGAACACGATAACATGGTCGAATCCGACCAGTTCGACATTCAGCACCGTGCCGCTCATTTTTCTGCGGCAGCCGAAGGTGATTATATTACCGCTTCCCTCCAATATCTCCATCAGCCCGAGCGTTCATTCGAATATAACGAAGAGACCGAGATCTGGTGGGCCACCGAGATCGAAGTTTCTTGGCATAAGCTTGGAAACGCCGAATTTGTTGCATTCCCCGGCGAAGGCGACCCGGCTTATTCCTTGGCACTGCGCGAACGCATTGTCAGCCCCTACAAATTCACGGTAGGTCTCGGAAACGACGCTCTGGGATATATTCTCAATCCCGAATCGGTTGAAAACGACCTGAGCGCCACCGAGGACGAGCCCGGACGCTTGGAAGCATACGAATTGCAGATGGGTATGGGCATCAACATGGGCCCGGCCTGCTGGGACAACATGGAATCTTTGGGATGGTTCGACGGCGGCTATCTTGAGGAACAGCAATAAAAAATCAGTATCTTTGTAGATATAAAGACGGCGGGCTTCGGCCCGCCGTCTTTTTTATTACGAATTCCAAGACAAATCTTTTTGCAGATTGCTAACAAAGTCAACTCTTTCAAAGAGGTGAAGGACAACCCTGTCATTCCCGCGCAGGCGGGGATCCAAGTGATTTCCTTAATGGATTCCCGCCTTCGCGGGAATGACAGGGTTGGTGTATTTTACTCGGCGGGTGGCATGGGCTAAGCGATAGCTTGCCCATGTGCTGTATCTGAGCAACCCGAGATCCATCTCATTTAGTTTCAGAATAAAAAAAGCGGCGTCTTGGACGCCGCTTTTTCATATTGAATTTTCAGATCCAAACTGGATCTATCAGGTCAGTTGGATTATTTCTTGGATTTGTTGAATCTGCTCTTTGATTTTTTCTTGCTGCGTTTGCTCTTCTTCTTTTTAGGTGGCAGGAAGGTCTGCCCGGTCTCGCGGGCCATGAACTCGGCGCCCATGTTTTTCCATTCTATCTCGCGGGTGACGTAGGTGCCGACCGGCTTTTTAGCCAGGAAATCCTCGTAGTTCTTCCACAAAACGCGCTCCAAAAGGTGGTTGGGCAGCGCCAGTCCGTTAAAAATCGCCCCTTTTTCTATGACATCGGAGGTCCACTGGCGTTTGGCCAGAACGTCGAAGTATGCCTGGAAGCGCCCTTCCACAAACCACGGCTGCTTGAACTTTACGGGGGTCAGCACCATATCGGTGGCCCACATGACGCGGTCGGGATAGTCTTCTATCAAGCGGCGGAATTTTTTGTGGTTGCGGGACATGCGCTTCAAACCGGCCTTGAAATAATCCACGAAACCGAAACCGATGTCCGTGTAAAGATTGGGGAATGTGTCGAGGAATTCCCGCAGGCGCGTCTGCTTGATACTTGAAAGCATGAAGTGCGGGCAAATGATTTTCATGTCCGGGAACTTCGTCAGCACTGCTATGAATTCCTGTGCAAAGCCCGGTTTGGTGGGGCCGGGATTGACATGCAGGCAGACCGGAATGTTGTATTCCTGGCAATAGCGGTAAACCGGCAACATGCGCGGATCGTCCATTGCCATGGTGTGGAAGAAATATCTGCCGGTGGATTTGGCCACAAAACCGTGACCGAGATAAAGCTTCAAGCCGGTTGCACCACGAGAGACGTAATCCTTTAGCTTGTCGAGCTTTTTATCGTCCAGCGGGTCTATGGTCGGCCAGGCCTCAAAGCGCCCCGGATACTTTTTGACTATCTTCAAAAGCTCTTCGTTGTTCTTGTCGTACTCGGTGAAGCCGTGCTTTTCTTTCAGGGTGATGGTGAATTTAGACGAGCCTAAAAGAACGCACTTGGCCACGCCCATTTTGTCCATGACCGGAATCAGCTTATCGGCTTCGTCCATGCTTTTGATGTGCAGATGCACTTCTATGGACTTGCCGACCTTCTGCAAGGGGTGCAGTTCCCAGGGCGGCGGTTCATCGAGGGTCTTCAAGCCGTCCGTTTCTTCTCCCATGGAAAGGATATATGCGCCGACTCCCAGAGGAATCAGCAGCAGCAGGAAAAGAATAGCGGTCTTGTCTAAAAACTTGTTCTTTGTTTTTTTAGCCATGCCTAAATATCAATCCTCTTGGTTTTTCAAACAGACTTTTGCAGGATAGAATAAGCTTTCCTTCCTGCAATCTACAACGATTTGTCGGGCAAGGAATTTGCCCGACCTAACCAGTCTTTGTTCTTCGTCGGGTCATAGACCAGACAAAAGTATAATGAACATGTGGAGCCGGTCAGGAGACCCGCTCCATCGAAGGACATTTCAATGTCACCCCCGCGCAGGCGGGGGTCCAGATGCTTTATATTCCAGTGGATTCCCGCTTTCGCGGGAATGACAGAGTTGTTTTATTTCGTATGAATACCAAAGATCACAGCATTGTCAATTGCCCGAAACCGTTTCTCAAACAGGTTTATTTGCCTGCTATGGTCCAGCTTGTGCCGTCGCGACCGTCTTTGATGATGACGCCTTTTTCTACCAACTCGTCGCGAATGGCATCAGCCTTGGCCCAGTCTTTGTCGGCGCGGGCATCCAGTCGTTCTTTGATCTTGGCCTCGATTTCTTCGAGGCTGATATCCAAAAAGCGCAACTGGCGCATTTTGCGTTCTTCGGCAAACTGTTTCGGGTCGAGATCGAAGACGGCCAGCACATCTGCCACCAGCTTGAGTCTTTCGCGCATGGCGTGCAGTGTGGCCGACAGGTCTTTTTTGTTGACGCCTTTGATGTTGGAGATCAACTCGTTCATGCGCTTGAAAACTTCTGAGAGCTGTCCGAAGGCCTTGGTGGTATTGAAGTCGTCGTCCATGGCATCGCGAAAATGCGGCTCGATGGACTCGACCAGCTCGCGCTCGGCTTCAAGCATTTTGCCTTTTTCGGGATCGTGGATGGCTATGAACTCATCCACTTTTTCAAGTGTTTCGTAGATGTAGGCCAGACGTTTTTCGGATTCTTCCAGGCGCTCTTGCGAGAAGAGCAGGTCGTTTCTGTAGTGAACCGACAGGAATAAAAATTTTAATGACTGCGGATGGAAAGCCTTCAGCACGTCGCGGATTGCATAAAAGTTGCCCAGTGATTTCGACATCTTGGTATCGGAGCCGTTTTCTGCCGGGACATTGATGAAGCCGTTGTGCATCCAATATTTAGAGAATGGCTTGCCGGTGTAGGCTTCGGACTGGGCAATTTCGTTTTCGTGGTGCGGGAAAATCAGGTCTTTGCCGCCGCCGTGAATATCCAGAGTTTCGCCCAGAGTGAGCGAAGACATGACCGAGCACTCAATGTGCCAGCCGGGCCGTCCCGGTCCCCAGGGAGATTCCCAGGAAGGCTCGCCGGGTTTGACACCTTTCCACAAAGCGAAGTCTCCCGGCGATTCTTTCAGCGCCGAAATTTCAACACGCGCTCCGGCTTCAAGATCGTCTAAGTTCTTTTTGGAGAGCTTGCCGTAGCCCTTGAAGGAATGCACTCGGAAATAGACATCGCCGTTTTCGACAGCATAAGCGTGACCTTTTTCGATCAGCGTACTGACAAACTCCATCATCTTGGGGATATAGTCGGTGCAGCGCGGTTCAACGCTCGGCTCCAGGAGGCTCAAGGATTTCATATCCTCGTGATAGGCGTCGATGAACTTGTCGGTCAGATCGTGCATGTCTACACAGGCTTCGTTGGAACGCCTGATGATTTTGTCGTCGATGTCTGTGAAATTGCGGGCGTATTTGACATCGTAATTCAGGTAACGCAGATAACGATAGATCACATCAAAGGCGATATAGGCGCGGGCGTGGCCGATGTGCGTGTAATCGTAGACGGTGACGCCGCAGACGTACATGTTGACGGTGGGGGGATTGAGCGGTTCGAAAACTTCTTTTTTGTGTGTCAGTGTATTGTAAACTTGCAGCGTCATTTCATTCCTCACTTCCGATACTTCCAATAGGGCAAAGCCCTAAGTATTCGTTTAATCTTTAATCTTGAAGTCTAGAGCTTTTGCAGAAATTCGACAAGCCTTTTTCTGAGCGTCTCACATCCGATCAGGTAAAGGATTTCTTTGAGTTGCGGACCGCGAACCGAACCCGAAGCAGCAAGGCGCAGGGGCCAGAAAAGCTTTTTGCCTTTGGCCAGCTTCAAGGCTTTCAAATCGTCTAAGAGCTTGGAGACGCTCTCCTGAGTGAATTCTTCTAGTTTGTCCAGCAAAGAAAGTGTCGCCTCGATGACAGGCCGTGTTTCCTGCCACGTCAAAGCTTCTTCCGCTTCTGCGGGTAAATCAGGTAACGAACCGTGGATCATTGAGAGCTTTTCGGGCAAGTCGGAGAACTTGATCAATTCTTCTTTGAAAAGCAGCAATGCCCCGTCGGGAAGATCATTCTCAGTGTCACAGAAATCACGGGCGCTTTGCAGGTAGTCTTTATCGTCCATTTCACGCAGGCGGCGCGAGTTGAGCCAGTCCAGCTTTTCGTAATTGAAGACAGCCGGCGACGAACTCAGGCGTTCTGCCGAAAATATGTTTTCAAGCTCAACCTGCGAAAATTCTTCCTGTTCCGAACCGGGCGACCAGCCTAAAAGCGTCAAAAAGTTGAAGAGCGCCTGCGGCAGGTAGCCTGCTTTTTTCAACTCCGCAATGGTCGTCGCGCCGTGGCGCTTGGAAAGCTTTTGGCGGTCCGCGCCCAATATCAGGTTGGCGTGGGCGAACTGCGGTATATCGGTATTAAAGGCTTTGTAGATCAAGACCTGCCGGGCCGTGTTTGTCAGGTGATCTTCGCCGCGCAATACGTGTGAAATTTTCATTTCCATATCGTCTATGGCGCAGGCGAAATTGTAGGTAAATCCACCGCCTGTACGGGCGATGATGAAGTCTCCGCCCAATGCCGAGGAATCGAATTCCATCTGGCCGCGCACAATGTCCGAGAATACTGCCTTGCCTTCGGGCAGGCGGAAACGGATGCAGAAGGGCTTGCCTTCTTTTGCCATTTCTGCAGATTCTTCAGCACTTAATTTGCGGCAATGAGCGTCGTAGGCCGGAGGCTTTCCGACGGAAGTCTGGTCCGAGCGCAGTTTATCGAGGCGTTCCTGCGTGCAGAAACAGCGATAAGCCACACCCGAGGACAAAAGCGCGTCCATCTTTTCGCGGTAAATTTCGCTGCGCTGGGATTGCCTATAAGGTCCGTGCTGACCGCCGCAATCCGGGCCTTCATCAAATTCCACACCCAGCCATGACAGGTTTTCTATTATTTCCCGCTCGTATTCGTGCTTCGAGCGTTCTTTGTCGGTGTCTTCTATGCGCAGAACAGTAATTCCACCCAGGCTCTTGGCCCAAAGGTGATTGAATATGGCGGTACGGGCGTTGCCGACATGCAGCGTTCCGGTCGGGGAAGGCGCGAATCTCAGACGTGGGCGATTTGAATTCATCTGTTTTTGATCCTCTTTGCAAGCAGAACCAGATTCAAGACTGCAACTGCAATCAAGAGAAGGTAGATGGGGACATAATACCAGTTATCGGCGGGTGCATCGCCATCACGCACCAAAATCGCATCGGGTTTCACGTCTATACCAAAGTTGTTCAAGGCGAACTTTTTGACCACATCAAAATAATGCAGGCTGCCCATGCGATACAAACGTCCCGAATAAGTGCCGTAGCTCAAGCCCTTGTTTTCCTTGTCGGCTTCCTGCTTGGTCTGGACATATATTTTGGCGGTGCCCATCAGCGGAAAAACGTTGGTCTTGTCCCAGGTGGCATTCAAGCTGATGCCCTTAGTGGGATTACGCAGGCCGGATACTCTGACGTAACTGTGGTCGGGCAGGTCAGTACCTTTAAATTCCACGGCGTTACCAAAATCGACCGGCTCCTTGGGGCTGAAATAATAGCGCAGTTCGCCTTCGAGCCCATACATCAGATAGATGGCGGCGGCGATCATAAAGATTATCATCAGCGGTGAGCGTGTGGCGAAGCTGAATCCTCTTTTGCGCTTGAACTCGGGAAAATCCTCGAATTCTTCTTCGTTAATCTGGTCGTGATTGTCGGTCATGTTTCTACCTGTAGTCTAAGTTTTCTAAAAAACTGTGGATTCTCTGTCTTTTGTCAAGGTGGCAATGCACAAAGCCATGATGCCTTCGCCCCTGCCGGTAAAGCCCAAGTGGTCGCTTGTTGTGGCTTTGACGGAAACCTGAGCGGGATCTATGCCTATGGCTGCGGCCATTTTTTTGGCCATCTGCCTTTTAAAAGGAGCGATTTTCGGCTCCTGGGCGATGACGGTGGCATCCACAAAATCAACCACGAAGCCTGTCTCTGCAATTTTAGTGCAAGCCTCTTTCAAGAGTTCCAAGCTGTCGGCGTCGCGGTAGCGTTCGTCGCAGGATGGATAAAACGCACCTATGTCTCCCAGATTCGCGCCGCCCAAAAGCGCATCGGTCACGGCATGGGCCAGCACGTCGGCATCCGAATGCCCGTCCAGCCCTTTATCGTGAGGAATTTCCACACCGCCTAAAATCAGCTTGCGACCCTCTTTGAAGGGATGCACATCGACACCCTGTCCGCAACGGGTTTCCGCTTTTTGAGACTGTGTTTTGTCGTACATGCTGTAATCCTCCGCCGTGGTGATTTTGGGATTGGGAAGATCGTTTTCCACCAGCGCAGGCTGTGTCTCGAAGTGTGCGAAAAGCGAGGCGTCGTCGGTGAATTGCAGCTTTTCTGCCGCTGCTTTAAAATGTACCTGCAAAAGCTTTTCACAGTCGAATATCTGCGGCGTCTGGGCCCGCTTCAGTAAATTGCGGTCTAAAATCCCCGAACTTTTGCCTTCGGCGTCCATTTGGTGAATGGTATCTGTCACGGATGCCACTGGCAGGGCCGCCGAATGTTTTTTTGCAGCTTCAAGTGTCTGTAGAATGGTCTTAGTCGCTATCAGAGGTCGAGCAGCATCGTGAACCGCAACGATTTCGGTATCTTGCGGCAAGACTTCCAGTCCTTTTCGGACGCTTTCCTGCCTGCTTGCTCCTCCGGCTATAACAGCTTCTATTCTGGCTTTTGGTAGATCGCGCCTGATCTGCATCAGGCAGGATTCGACGAATTCCGGCGGTACCACAAGAACCTGTCCGGAAACATCATCCAGAGCGGCGAAAGCCAATGCGCTCCAGTGCCAGAGCGGCTTGCCGCGAAAGTTCATGAATTGCTTGGGAACCGCCGTGCCCATACGAGTTCCGCGCCCGGCGGCGACTATTACCGACCACATGTGTTTTGCGTTTTCCAAGTCAAAAAAAAAGTACCCAGGCTTCAGCCCAGGTACTTTTTAATACACTTATTTCCAGTGATTAGCAATTAAAGATGCTGTCGAATTCTTTTTCAACTTTATCTTCGGATCTGTCCTTCGCAATGGAAATTTCTTTAACCAGCAGTTCGCGGGCATTGTCCAACATACGGCGCTCGGAGAAACTCAGTTCCTTGTCGTCTTTCAAAATCAACAGATCGCGCATTACCTCTGCTATCTCCAGAAGGCTGCCGCTCTTGATTTTTTCCATGTACTCGCGGTAACGCCGATTCCAGTTCTGGTTGTCGATCTCGATGTCGCGGTTTCTCAATATTTTGAAAACCTTACGTACATCTTTGTCTTTTACGACACCACGCATACCAACCTTTTCGACATTGCAAGATGGAACCATGATGATCATGCCATTGTGCATGATTTTCAGAACGTAGCATTTGATATTTTTTCCACCTATGCTTTTGTTCTCAATCGCGGTAATCTGAGCAACACCGTGCGCGGGATATACTGCTTTATCCCCAACGTTGAATTCCAGCATCGAATTTATCCTCCAAGGTGTGAACTCTAACGAAAATATCAGAATTCAGGCCTAATTATAGCCGTCTTTAACTTAACATTCACCAAAGCGGTATGTCAAGATAATTATTTTTCTGTGAGTGTGGAAAAGCATATGTAATTCCAAGTAGATCCTTGCAAATATTTTGTCACTTGTGTCACCTTGTGACGTCTGCTTTTGCTGAATATTCAGTGTAAAAGCGTTCGCTGGCCATCCTGAAGCAGAGGTGCGAATACGCTGTCATGGGGGTAAATACCGGTGTCTTTGCCTATGGTTTCGTCTATTTAGTTGTGGATTTATGAATTTTTCAGAGGGTCGAATACTTTCCTCCCGACGATATCCCATGATGTCAGCAACAATAATGGTGTAGGGGTGCAATTCATTGCGCCCGACTGTGCTCCCAACGATAGTTTTGGCAAGGGCGCGATAAATCGCGCCCCTACGTTCTTTAAGTTGGAGCAGGCATCCCTGCCTGCTCCGTAATATTTTTACTCTTTTCGAAGTTCTCATTCATCTAAGGAGACAAGAAGCAATTGGAGCAAGCTGGGAAGCATTGCTCCAACGGAGAGAATCCCCTGCAATAGTGAACAGCGGGGATTGAAAAACCCACAAATCGGGGTTTTAACACATATTCGTGAGCATTTACGCGTTCACACACAAAACCAATGAAAATTATGCATCAATTGATAAACAATTTCCTTGCTTGCCCCGGTCTGGATTGCTATAGATATAAGGCTTTAAGAACACCAAAAGTTTTTGCAATTCAAAAGGTTAGTTAAAATGTTGAACTGGTTTTTCGGCCTGTTTTCGAACGATTTGGCGATTGACTTGGGTACCGCCAATACACTGATATACGTGCGCGGCAAAGGGATTGTTCTTTCCGAGCCTTCTGTTGTAGCTGTGCAAAAGGACGCCTCCGGGCATAAAAAAGTTCTGGCTGTCGGTCGCGATGCAAAAGAGATGGTCGGACGAACTCCCGGCTCCATCGTCGCAATCCGCCCCATGAAAGACGGCGTTATCGCCGACTTTGAGATAACGCGGGAAATGCTGCGTCATTTTATTCGCAAGGTTCACAACCGCAATACGCTGGTGCGTCCGCGAATCATGATCTGTGTCCCCTTCGGAGTAACCGAAGTCGAAAAACGCGCCGTGCGTGAATCGGCTGAGTCGGCAGGCGCCCGTGAAGTCTACCTGATCGAAGAGCCTATGGCTGCTTCAATAGGCGCGGGATTGCCCATAACCGAGGCCATCGGCAATATGGTTGTGGATATAGGCGGCGGAACCACGGAAGTGGCCGTAATTTCTCTGGCGGGTATTGTCATTTCAAAATCCGTGCGCACCGCAGGCGACAAGATGGACGAAGCCATCGTTTCCTATATGAAGCGCAAACACAACCTGCTGATAGGTGAACGCACCTCAGAGCTTATCAAGGTCACCATAGGCAATGCCTACAAGACCGACGAGATTCAGGTCATGGAAGTCAAAGGCCGTGACCAGTTGGCCGGTATTCCTAAGACCGTCGAAGTCAACTCCGACGAAATCCGGGAAGCCCTGGCCGAACCCATCAACACCATAGTCGAGGCCGTACGCACCACACTTGAACGCACACCGCCCGAACTGGCCGCCGACATCGTGGACAAGGGAATAGTACTCACCGGAGGCGGCGCTTTGCTGCGAAACCTCGACGTGGTCCTGCGCGAAGAAACCGGCCTGCCCGTTATGGTGGCCGACGAACCGTTGTCATGCGTCGTGCTTGGTTCCGGTAAAGCTCTCGAAGAAATCGACACGCTGCGCTCGGTTACCTTGCAGGGCTGAAGCCCCTTAAGACAATACCTGTTGGACAAATCACACCAGTTTCCCGTCTGCCTCTGGAAATGCGCGCTGCATACCCCGATGTCAGATCAGTAAATTTCTCTGCTTTAAAATTGGGATCCTTCGACTTGAAGGTATTTAGAATTTTATATTTAGAATAAAACAGGCTTTAGATACAAAAAAACACCGAGAATTTTAGTTCTCAATACCAGCTTGGGCTACCGACCTATTCTGTCTCGTTTTCGGGTGCGGATTCCACCGCTTCGCTCTCGCTGGCGGACTCTTCCGCCGTGACGCTGTTCACCAGAACATCTTCGCTACCATCTGCAACCTGGTTCTGATCGAACATTCTGCGTTGCAACGCTGCGGCTGCTGCCTTGTAGCGCTGCATGGCCTGATCGCCAGATTCCTGGCTGCGACCACTGAATTCCACCCTATCAACGGAGACATCAGAGTTTGGATCTTCCAAACCGTTCCCTCGGTCAGCGATTGCCTGATACTCTCCCGCTTGGCCTTTGTAACCTTCATTGGCCTTACGAGTGTTCAGGCGTTGGCCCGGTAAATTGTGACCATCAATACGCATCGCCAGTCTCCAAACAAAACAATTGGGTGATTTTCCTTATTCACCCTTTAAGTTTATTTTCTTACATCTGTCCTTTCCCGTCAAGAATAAAGGCGGATATCCAGCGTTTTTTTCGAGCTGTATATTCTTGCGGGGCAGCTTGCGTTCCAGCCACGAATAGGCTTCACCGACCAGATAAAGCGAACCGCAGACCAGTATCATGTCGTAGTCGCCCTCAAGCTCGTGAGCCAGACGCAAGGCTTCTGAAACTCTCTTGCGGCGGCGTGGCTTGGGGCTTACGTCTTTTAGCTGTTCAAGGATGTATTCAATTTTGCGGGCGCGACTGACTTTGGGCTGAGTTAAAAGCCAGTCAGGATCGAGTTCTTCAAGTACACTTGTGACCTCGGCGGCATTTTTGTCGCTCATGGTGGAGAAAATGCATAAAATTTTCGCTGAGGGCCAGTTCTTTTTGACGGTGTCCACCAGCGCCCTGATTCCCGCCGGATTGTGAGCGCCGTCCACCAGCCAGGGCGTGCCGTTGCCGAATAGTTCCAACCTGCCCGGCCAGCGCATACGAGCCATGCCCTCGCGCATCGCCTTGTCGGGAATCTCGAATCCGCGCTCTTTGAGCGTTTCCAGCATGGCCAGAGCAACTGCGGCGTTGTCGCGCTGATGCTCGCCTAAAAGATTCATGGAAAGGCCGTTTATTTTGCGCGGTCCGCTTGTAAACTGCAATTTCGAGGGCTTGCCCGAAAGATCAAAGTCGCGTCCCAGCCATAAAAGCTCGACGTTCTTTTTCTCGGCTTCTTTTAAAACTGCGTTTTGGGCCTCTGGCGGCAGTTTGCCGACTATGCCCGGTGCGCCGCGCTTGAGTATTCCGGCTTTTTCGCGGGCGACGTTCTTTAAGCCAATACCTAACCAGTTTTCGTGTTCTAGTCCAATGGATGTAATCGCTGTCACCTCGGGCTTGACTACGTTTGAGGCATCCAGGCGACCGCCCAGACCCGTCTCCAATACGGCTACTTCGATTCCGGCCCGCTCGAAATGCAGGAAGGCAATCATGGTCATGACTTCAAAGAAGGTCGGCTGGATGCGCTTGTCCTCGTCATGCTGGCTCTGGTTGTATTGTTGAACCCGCTCTTCCACAAGATTTGCAAGCTCCAGGATCTCGGCCTTTGTAACAGGCGATTCGTTTACCAGTATGCGCTCTGTGTAGTCCAGCAGGTGCGGCGAGGTATACAGGCCGCAACGATAACCGGCCAGACGCAGCACCGAGCCGCAATAGGCCGCAACCGAGCCTTTGCCGTTGGTACCGGCAATGTGAATGCTTTTGAATTTGTTCTGCGGGTTGTCGAATATGCGGCAGAGGACTTTCATGTTGGCCAGTCCCATTTTTATGCCGCGCTTGTGCAGACTGTATAGATAGCGCCGCGCTTCCGCGTAGTTTTTCATGGTTTTACTTCTCACTTGGTCATCATGGTGTATGCGCCGTCCCAGTCGGCGGCGGGAGGATTGTCTTTATATGCCCGGCAGCGCTCTAAAAATACGCGGCTGGGCGGATCGTCTTCTCTGATTTTCAGGATGTACTCAAAGGTTTTAATGGCTTCGTCCCAACGCTGGGCGCGGTATGAACTCAGGCCGCGCTCGAATTCTGTTGCGACTCTAGCGATGGCGTCAAGGCTTGTATCGCCTGTGCGCCCGATAAGCTCGTAAATGGTGACGGGCTTGTTTTTGCCTTTGACGCGGATGCTATCGAGCTGGCGGCAGATGAAATGCTCTTTGACTACGTTGTGTGTGTGCTCCGAGATTATCATGTGCGTGCCGTATTGCTTGTTGGTTCCTTCTAGTCGCGCTCCAAGGTTTACGTTGTCGCCTAAAAGCGAATAATCGAAACGCAGGTTCGAGCCCATATTGCCGACCCACATCATGCCGGTGTTGACGCCGACGCCGATTTCGATAGTCGGCATCCCGCGCGATTCCCAGCGGCGGTTAAGCTTATCCAATTCCGCCAGCATGTCCAGTCCTGTTTCGCAGGCGCGGCGGGCGTGGTCGGGCTGCTCCAAAGGAGCGCCCCAGAAGGCCATGACTTCGTCGCCCACATATTTATCTAAAACGCCTTCGTACTTCAAGACTATTTCGGTCATGGGGTTTAAATATTCGTTGATGAAGTTTCCAAGCTGCTCAGGCGTCAGCCCTTCTGAAACCGTGGTGAACGAGCGCACGTCGGTGAACAGCACCGTGATTTCGCGCTTGTCGCCGCCCAGTTTCAGCTTGTCCACATTTTCCATAAGATGGTCAACTACCGACTCGGACAGATACTGCTTGAAGGCGCCCTTGATTTTGCGTTTTTCGCGTTCTTCTGTCATGTAGCGGTAGACATAGCAGGACAAAAATATCAGCGAGGCTAAAAGCGTCGGCAAGGTAAAGTTGACCCAGTGACCGTTTGCAAAGAAAACGTATTTTTCCACAAGATAATAGGCTCCGATGACGAACAGCATCAGGGACGCACCCCAGATGGCTGAAAGTCTTGAGAGCATCACGCCGAAAAACAGCCCCAGAAAAAGAATCAGGGCCATCTCGAAGAACTTGGCCCACCAAGGACGGGAGATGTAGTCGTCGTTTAAAATATTGTCTATCACGTTGGCGTGTATTTCCACTCCGGGAAAGTCCTTCTGGAAGGGCGTCACACGCAGGTCGTAGACCGCTGTGGCCGAAACTCCCACCAGGACTACTTTGCCCTTGAGGTTTTCAGGCGGAATTTTGCCTTCGATGATATCAACCGCCGGATAATGCGGAAAGGTGCGCTCGGGGCCGTGGTAGTTTATCAGCAGGCGGCCATGCTTATCCACCGGGATGTTGCGGGCATCGCCCCCCAACCCAAGCGAAAGATGATGCACTCCCTCAGGGTAGGTATGCACGACGATTTCGCTGTCCAGATAGGCAGCCGCTGCTTGCAGGGACAAGGCAGGGTATAGAAGCGGCTCTGTATTTTCATCGGCTACTTCCATCAGCAGACTGACCCAGCGCATGGAACCGTCTTCGTCGGGACGGAAATTGAAATGACCGAAATAATCGGTGGAATCGGTAAAAATCTCCAGAGGCAGTCGGGCCGCCAGTGTGCGCGGGTAGGCTTGCGGGTAACTGTCGGCGTTTTCCTCTTCCATGGGACGGATCAGGCTGACCTTTGAAAGCTTGATGCGTTCCAACTCGTCTCTCAAGGCTTTAATATCCTGCTGTTTTATCTCGTTTGTGTCGGTGTATAAAAAGAAACCTAAAACGAGCTTATCCACCATCTGCATGGCTTGAGATAAAAGCTTGTCCGGGTCGGAGTTGGCGATTTCATCGTCCAGAAAATCAAGCACTTTCTCACGCAACTTGTCGCAGTCGCGGCAGTCCTCGACCTCGATTGCGTCTATCTCATTTTGCACGGTTCGCAGAATGTTGGAGAGCTTCAGCCTTTCCTCATCAGAGAAAATAACGTCGAAGACGATCACCTCGGCTCCCGCTTTTTTCAACTCGAAGACAAGCTGGGCTATGCGTATGCGCGACCAGGGCCACAAGCCGAGACGATTGATCGATTTTTCATCCACGGCGGCGATTACCACTTGATCGTGTGGGGGAATCTCACCACGGTCTAGAAACTTCATGTCCAGAGTTTTAAGCTCGAACAGGTCGAACAGGCCGAAGGACAACCCGCGCTCCTCCTTGACGATGAATATCAACAGAAAAAGCAGAGACAGAATCAGGCTCAACCTGAAGACATTCATTTTCAGAAAGTAAGTTTTGATCTTTTGCATATCTTTCCTGTCCGGCAAATGGGATGAAAGAATGATAGAGGCTTGTTGCTGCGAAAGTCAAGCGGATGGAGAAAATGATGAATAGTAAATGGCTATTGCCAAATTTTGAGTTGGGTAGGATGAGCATCCAGCACTTCGCCCGCGCCTCATCCGAGTAAGCAACGAAACGCATCAAAGCCCGGAACACATCAAAGAATCGGAAATATGCAATAAAAAAGGCGACCTGAAAATGCCGCCTTTTTTGTGGGGTGTGATGTTAAAAGGGGGAGTTGGGCTTAGGTGCTCCTAGCCCAAGCCGCCGCCTGTCACCAGCATATACACCATTATCGTGATGATGAAGCCCGGCACGATGCCTCCTAAGAGTATGCGCCAGAGCGGGACGAATTTTTTGAAACCCGGCGCGGTGGCAAGCACTTCTGAGGCGGCGCTGCTGATGCCCCAGCGGTAGACGATGAAGATGCACATCAGGAGCGCGCCCAGTGTCAGGGATACGTTGCCGAACAGAAAGTCCATGATATCCAGAAAGCCTTTACCGCCCACGATGCTCGACATGCTTTCGGATGCGCCCAGAGACAGCGCCGAGGGAATACCGAGGGCCAGCGAGATCAAGCCGACGATGATAACGGACTTGGTGCGCGTCATTTTCCATTCGTCTATCATGTAAGCCGTGACGACTTCGAGTAGCGAGACGGTCGAGGTCAATGCCGCCATTGCCAGCATGATGAAGAACAATATGGCCACGAACTGCCCGCCGGCCATGTTGGCGAACTGCTCTATCATGGTGACGAATACCAGCGTCGGGCCGCCCTTGCTCAAGCTGGCGCCGATGACGGGGAAGATCAAAAAGCCTGCCATCAAGGCGATGCCGGTGTCAAAGCCCACCACGGCGATGGCCGATGTGACCAGGTTGTCTTTTTTGCTGAGGTAGCCGCCGTAGGTAATCATGACGCCCATGCCCAGCGAGAGTGAGAAAAACGCCTGTCCGACGGCGTACAGAATAACCTTGGGCGAGAGCTGGTCGAAGTTTGGCATCAGGTAGAATCTGAGTCCTTCGGCAGCCGAAGGCAGCGTCAGACCGCGAATGATAAGACCCAGCATAAGCAACAACAGCGCGGGCATGAGGATTTTTGCCATGCGCTCAATGCCCTTTTGCACGCCCCAGATGACCACAAAGCAGGTCAGGAAAATAAAGCTGAACAAATAGGCTATCTGTAGTTTGGCGTTACTGATAAAGGAGCCGAAGGCATTGGGGTCGAGGTCGCCGCTTAGGGATTTGACAACATATCCCAGCGTCCAGCCCGCCACCACAGCGTAATACGACAGGATGCTGATGCCGGTTATGACTCCCAAGAGGCCGACGAATCTCCATTTGGGGCTGATTTTTTTGTAGGCGCCGACCGGGTTGCATTGCGTGTGGCGACCTATGGTCAACTCGCCCAGCATGACCGGCAGGCCGATGAATATCACGGCGACGAGGTAGAGCAGCACGAACAGCCCGCCTCCGTTTTCCTGCGTGATGTAGGGAAAGCGCCAGATATTGCCGAGGCCGATAGCCGATCCTGCGGCGGCCAGAACGAATCCCAGCTTGGAACCCCAATGGGCACGATTCTTACATTCAGTTTCTACAGCTGCCATCTTTGCTCCCGATCTGCCTGCAATACCGCCGGAATCCCAAAGCGCCCCAAACCGTCCCCGGATGCCCTGGAAGCGGAATTCGATTAGTGATTTTGAGATCAAGAATAATCCAGCCGTGAAGAATGTAAAAGAAATCTTTGATAAATGTCGGTAATGAATTGGCTATTCGGGGTGGGGAAGTATGAGGGAAAGCATACTTAAGAGAAAAGGTGTGGAGCAGGTCAGCCAGTGTTGCTACAATATAGAGGGGTGAGACAATAATTTTAATATTGTTCCCGAAGCAAATATATGGCAGTTTAAAATCACATCAGTCAGATTATAGAAAATATCCTATCACTGGAGCTTGAAATGTCGATAACTGCTATTACCCTAAGCACCGTTCTGCCTTCCGCAACATGGGAAATCGCTAGTAAAATTCTGAAAAAGATAAAAAGCTGTAGCGATTATTCCCAAATGCAACAGGCAATCGAGGAACTCAATACGGAGTTAAAGCTTGAAAAATCTTTCGAGAATGTACTAAAGCCAGAAATTGCTAAACTCCAAAAACTATTGATAGACAACAAAGACGACCTGAATACGATTAGTAAGGGACTTGACGATCTGGCTCATGAGTTGGTTCCTAAACCCACAGGTTGGGACGATAGATCTTCAAGGCCGGTTCAGCTTTCAATGCTGTTGGCCGGAGCATGGGTGCCAGCAAACCAACAAGATAGAGATATTCTGGATCTGTTGTTAAGGGGATCGAACGACAATAACGTCAATATCGAAAGCTTTTGTGCAGAATTGGCAAATGGAGACAATCCTTTCATAGAACGCAGAATGCAAGCATGGACCTGGACATCGATGGAAGATGCCTGGATTACATTCGGTCGTTTTCTAACAGAAACGCAGTTGAATAATTTTAAGGAAGCTGCAGTAAAGGTGCTTTCCTATAAAAATCCAGTATATAAAACTGATCCGGAAGAAAGACCGATTCCCTGTGTAAGCCATACCGGACCGGGTTATTCGAAGGCGCTTAGGAAAGGAATTGCCGAATCCCTGGCATATCTGGTTCGATACGATGCCCAACTTAAAAATATATATGGCGATTCCAAAGGCATTAATGCCACCAAGAGTGTCTTGTACAATGTTTTCGAGAATGCAGATTGGCAACACTGGGCTTCTATGTCGGATGTAATAGATATTCTTGCCGAAGCTTCCCCGGATACCTTTCTTGAAAGTATGGAAAAACCGGCCACCCAAAATGGCATTGCTGAAGAATTGTTAAAGCAGGAAAGCGAATGGGGCCCGAATCCGCATACAAATTATCTTTGGGCTTTGGAAAAACTGGCATGGAACAAACAGTATACATCCAGAGTTGCAACCTTATTGGCAAAGATGGCGCTTATAGATCCCATAGAGACAAGAACTAACCATCGTCCGATAAAGTGTCTGTTCAACTTACTGCACTTTGCTATGCCGCAGACATGTGCAACAAGCGAGTCCAGGACGACAATTCTTGTGAGTCTGAAAACAAGATACCCAGAAGTTGCTTGGAAGCTCATGCTTATGTACTTGAACGCAACATATGGAGGGGCATTTTTCCCTTCAGTCAGACCAAAATATTTGCAATGGAATCTTCCCGAAGAACCGAACGTGCAAAGCAGGAATGTTCAACACAAAATGCTCCAAAACATAACCGATTGGGCGCTTGAACTGGTTGGCAACGATGCAGAGAAATGGACCGAGTTGATAAATGATGTCAGATTGTTCAACATTTTCGAGTTGAGAATCCTGGATCTTCTGGAAAAGCGAAAAGATGAAATCAAGAAAGAAAAGGAATTCGAGTCTGTCGGAGAAGCATTGAGAGAAGCTTTAAGAATGATTTATCTGCAAGAGGATGCGGAAAACAGATACAGCGACATTATTGGAAGATTAGAAAGGCTCTGTGAGTATTTTCAGTCCGATGACACAATCAAGAATTCAGCCTTGCTGTTTACTTATTACCCTAAACTCCCGGAGAAAATAGATACAGATTTCAGGGAGCAAGAGGAACGTATTTCAAAGCTTCGTAAAGAGGAACTAGCAAAAATTATCAAAGGTGAGTCTGCCTGGGAAAACATCAAATCTTTGGCGAAACAATCTGAACACTCCGAAATTGTAGGGACCACACTCGCCGAGATGAAGCAGACAGTGAAAACCGAGCAGATCGAGCAGAAGCTATTGGATGCTTACGGAACCCAAGACGAATATCTCAAAGATGCGCTCGCAGGTTATATTGCAGCTGAATGCCACATCACCGGTATTGAATGGTTTAAAAGCACAATAAAGCAGCTACGAAAAAAAAATGTGAACGACAAGGATCTGATTTTCTATTTAACAAGAATCAAACCCGATCTGGAATATTGGAAATCGATAAAGGAATTGGGAGAAAAGATATCTTTACAATATTGGGAAAGCATCAAAGACACCATTTTTTGCCGTAAAATCAAAGAAGTCGATTATGCCGTGGAAAAACTGTTTACTGTCAAGAGATATGGGAAAGCCCTGGAAACTGTTTTCTTCGCCGACCATAGAAGGATAGATGGCATAGAATCCTATTGGATTCTGCGAGGGTTCAAGGGGTTACTTGAAAATCATGATTCGGAAGATACTGAAGGATTCATTAAACAGCGATCAGTGGGTCATCGTATCGACAAGCTCCTGGGTATCTTGGATAGAGATGAAAACCTGGACCCAAACGAAATAATTGCTTTGGAAATTCAGTTTTTCGAATTCATCGAATATTCTCCTAAACGCAAAAAACAAATCCACACAAGCATGGAAAACAGCCCCGATCTTTTCGTGGAATCTTTAAAGCATTTTTACAAAGACGAAAGAAAGCTTGAAAAAGACAACGATGCTGAAAAGGGGAAAGAACCTGATTCAACAGAAAGGGCAAGAGCTCATATTGCATTTTCTCTTTTATACCGTTGGAAAGGTTATCCAGGAGCAGGACTCAACATAAAGGAATGTGAGAAGAGAATTAAAAAGTGGAGTGAGCAGGCATTGGAAATGTCTGAAGGTATCGGACGCATTCGTAGTGGGCAAGAAGAAGTCGGTAAAGTTCTTGCTCGGGTTCCTGCCGCCGAAGATAAAATCTGGCCCTGCCAGGCTGCCAGAGAGCTTTTAGAAAACAGTAAGTACGATTTGGCTGATGGGCTTTACCTCGGAATCATAAATGCCAGGGGAGTTACAGTTAGAGATTCATTTGTAGGAGGAAAGCAGGAAAGAGAATTAGCAGCTAACTACCGTGAGCATGTAGAAAAACTGCAGGACGAATATCCTCAAACGGCCGCTTTATTGCGAAAAATAGCAAACGCTTTTGAGGCTGAAGCAGATAGTGAAGACGCAGAAGTTAAGGCAATGCAAAAAGAGTCTGACATCAAAGAGTGAGAAAAATAAACTCACCCACCCACCCGCAACTTGCCGTAAAACCCAGTTCTTCAGTCGAAACCATGACGGCTCGATTTTTAACTTGCTTTACACTGGCGGCCTTGTTGCTATAATAAATTGTTAGATTGATATTTCAATTCGGAGCGAATTCGGTTTCTTTGTTTAACTATGATTTTGAAGCGATCCTTAACGGTGCCCGATTGATTATGTGATGTTTAGAATATTTTAAGATGAATTAGTTTATTGTTCCTGTATCTAGATATGTATGGGGGGGGGGTCAAGATTATGCCTTTGGATTTTGATGATTCTTCAGAGCAAAAGAGCTTCATGGATTTTCTGTTCGACAATATTTCATCTGCGATCTTCATAGTCGATGAGAATCTGAAGATAAAAAATATCAACAGCGCTTTTTCCAGTCTGTTTTCAAAGCACGAACAGGACGCGATAAATAAACTTTGCGGCAATGGGTTAAGTTGTATTTTTGCCGTTACCGAGGACAAGCCCTGCGGAACGACATCGAGGTGCGAAGAGTGCGATCTGCGCAACTCGCTCAAACAGGGTTTCGAGGAAAAAGACAACGTGCATCAATGCATGTTGACTCGTGAATTCGTTATAGATGGCAAGCCCGTCCTTAAGCACTTTAAAATCAAGGCCAAATACGCCAAATACAAAGATGAGGGCATAGGCGTCGTCGTTATAGACGACATGACCGAGATAGAGCAGCAGAAAGAGCAGTTGCGGGAGTTGGCTACACGCGATTATCTGACTGGCATGTACAACCGCAGGTATTTCTTCGAAGTGGCAGAAAAGTTTTATGAAAACGCCCGCAGGCAAAATATCTCGCTGGCTCTGGTGATGATAGATATAGACCACTTCAAGTCCGTCAACGATACCTACGGACACGATGCCGGAGATGTGGTGCTAAAAGGTATCGCTTCGATGTTCAGCGACTTTACGCGCAAAGCCGATATCGTGGCGCGTTTCGGCGGCGAGGAATTCTGCCTGATGTTGACCAGTGTGGATGCGGGGCAGGCTTATGCTGTGGTAGAAAAATTGAGAGAGCGCATCATGAACGAAAGCTTCAAATACGACGGTCACGAGATAAAGGTCAGTATCAGCAGCGGTATCGCAACCGTGCTTGACAACAGGATAGGCGACATGATTAAAAACGCCGACCGCCTGCTATATGAGGCCAAACGCGCAGGCAGAAACCGGACTTTGTGCCAGGGTTTGTGAGGGTGTGGGTGGGGGCTTTATATCTAATAATCTAATCTATATCGATGTCTTTCTCAAAGACTGGAGTCAAAGCTTTAAGAGGTACTTTTGACCTCTTAAGTTAATTGCAACAATAGTTTATTCTTTTTCTCTGCGTCTGAAAATCACCAGACCGACCAATGACATCAGTAGCAGAATTTGTGAGAAGGCCGAGACTGCCGAGGAGCAACCGCCGCTGCTGCGTCCCTTGGGAACGACTACCGTTTTGTCCTGATCTTCATCTTTGTCGCCGTCCGGCTTTATGTCGCCTTCGTCACCGTCTGCGGGAGAGTCGTCACCGTCTGCGACATCGTCTCCATCCACAGATTCGTCGTCATCGCCGTCAACTTCATCGTCGTCACCGTCGATGGTTTCGTCATCATCGCCGTCTACATCATCTTCATCACCGTCCACATCGTCGTCCTCGTCGCCATCGACAGGGATGTCCGAATCATCATCCTGATCTTCGTCGCCATCAACATCATCACCATCCACTTCGATGTCTCCGTCGATTTCGTCATCGATTTCATCGTCACCGTCGATTTCAACATCGGGTTCAAAATCGCCGTCGGGCTCTATTTCCGGCTCTATCTCCGGCTCTATTTCTGCATCCGGCTCCAGATCCAGCTCGGCATCGTCCGTGTCAAGATCGCCATCGGTACCCGGCTCGACACAGACACCGTCGAGGC
>CAYTHG010000012.1:0-30071 GCA_964437525.1 uncultured Myxococcales bacterium
GCAGATTTTCAAACTTCCCCTCGATTTTCAGAATATGATCGTCGACACTGAGAAGAATCTTTTTGACGTTTTCTTTGCTGGCACTCTTGACCGCCTTAGACAAAACGGCCACAAGTCTCAAGCCCGAGTTGCGCAACTCTACCGCATTCTTACGCCCGTCTTTCTTAGGGAAATGCTGGGCGATCAGGTTGATTTCCTGCAACATGCCAGCCGAGCGCCGCCACATCGTAATAAGTTTAAAATGCACCGTAGTAGGCACCGGACTCATTTTGGCATTAACATCCGCCATAGCTATTTTCTCCTAAAAACAGACTCAAACTACAAACGATTCCAAGGAACACTCTAGAATATGTTCAAGCTCAGTAAGAACTATATCACTGCTCGTTTTCTTCGTCTTTCTTTTTTACCGCAATCTCACGCAATTTTTCAAGCCGCTCGGCAAGCTTTTTCTCATGTCCTTCGTTACTTGGATTAAAATACCTTTTACCGCGCAATTTATCCGGCAGGTATTGATCGGGGACATAATGCCCGTCGAAGTTGTGCGGATACTTGTAATTCTTTCCATAACCGATGGATTTCATCAAAGAAGTCGGAGCGTTGCGGATATTCATGGGAACCGGCAGAGAACCGTATTCTCCCACATCCTTGCGGGCAGCGGCCCAGGCTTTCAGGGACGAATTGGATTTTGGAGCGCAAGCCAGATAGGTAGCCACCTGCGTCAGCGGGAAAATGCCTTCGGGCATCCCTATGTAACGGAAAGAATCCATGGCACCGACAGCCACCTGCAAAGCCTGCGGATCGGCATGGCCGATATCTTCGGAAGCGAAAATCAACATGCGGCGCAAAATGAAAATCGGATCTTCGCCGGCTTCCAGCATTCTTGTCATCCAATAAATGGTGGCATCCGGGTCCGAGCCGCGCATACTTTTGATTAAAGCCGAGACCAGATTGTAATGTTCGTCGCCTTTTTTATCGTAACGCAGAACCTTGTGCTGCATGGCCTCGACCAGCAAATCTTCGTCAATAAGCTTTTTGGAATGCTGCATGGCAAGATCGGCGGCGGTTTCAAGTGTCGTTAGAGCGCGTCTTGCATCACCGAAGCAGGCTTCGGCGAGCTGGGATTTGGCATCGTCCGAGATTTCAAGGCCGTATTGCCCCAGACCGCGCTTGTCGTCTTTTATGGCACGGCTTACAAGATTTTCTATCTGCTCAGGCTTCAAGGCATCGAGCACCAGCACCTTGCAGCGCGACAAAAGCGCGGCGTTGACCTCGAAGCTGGGGTTTTCGACTGTGGCACCGATCAAGGTAATGACGCCTTTTTCCACAAAAGGCAGAAAGGCATCCTGCTGTGATTTATTGAAGCGGTGGATCTCGTCCACAAAAAGTATGGTGCGGCGGCGGTGGAACTTCTGCCTGTCCTGGGCTTCTTTGACTAAGGCCCGGATTTCCTTGACGCCGCCCAAGATTGCGGAATAGAACACGAAATCAGATTTTGTGTGTGCGGCGATAACGCTTGCCAGAGTAGTCTTGCCGACTCCCGGCGGTCCCCACAGAATCAGGGAGGGAATCTGGTCGCGGTCTATCAGCGAGCTTAAAAACTTGCCCGGACCGACCAGATGTTCCTGGCCGACAAACTCGGAGAGATTGCACGGACGCATCCTCTCCGCCAAGGGCGCGTGCTCTCCACTTTTACCTGCATGATCGAAAAGGTCTGACATGGTATCGTGCCGGAATATCTGTTATATCGACTCGCCGCCATCTATCGTGTAAACCGCTCCGGTGATATAGCTGGCCTGGGAGGATGCCAAAAAGGATACCAGTTTGGCTACGTCCTGCGGTTCGCCGATGCGGTCGATGGCGTGGGTCTTCATTACTTCCTTCAATATCTCGTCGCTGCTCCACAGAGCCTTCGAGAAATCAGTTTTCACCAATCCCGGCGCAACGGCGTTGACCCTGATGTTCTTAGGTCCAAGTTCTCGGGCCAAAACGCGCGTCAGGTGTTCGACGGCAGCCTTTGAAATCGAGTAAAAGCCCATCATGGGAGCAGGCGATTTTGCGGCCACAGACGAAATATTGACTATCGCGCCACCGCCTGCTTTTTCCATCAAAGGCAGGCACAGGCGCGCCAACTCGAAGTAGGATACCACATTGGTATCCAGAATCTTACGGAAAACCGCAGCCGTGCCGTCAATAGACCAGCCGAAATGAGGGTTGGTGGCGTGATTGTTGACCAGAATGTCTATCTGTCCAAATTTCTCGGCCACCGTTGCAATCGCCTGTCGCAATTGATTTTCTTTGCCGCAGTGACAGGCTATAGGCACTGCCTTGATGGAGAACTCTTCCATCAGTTCGCAGGCCAAATCTTCCAAGCCCTCAGGCTTGCGCGCCAAAAGAGCCAAGTTCATGCCGGTCGAAGCCAATTCGAGTGCAACCGCCCGACCGATACCACGAGAGGCTCCGCTGACAAGGGCTGTCTTGCCTTTCATATTCGCTCCCGTCCTGTTGGAAAAAACTAAGCGACTACAGTATTTCGCCCCATATTTTTAGCTTTATAGAGATTGCTGTCGGCCATTTCAATAAAGGATTCCGCGCCATCTATGCCATCGTTCAAAGAAGCGCAACCGATTGATATCGTGACCGGGATGGTTATGTCCCCGAACTCGAACAGCGCTCCCTGCACGAGCATCCTTATTTTATCGGCTGCAATCTTGCAACCCTCGGCGTGACATTCCGGCAGAACGATTACGAATTCTTCGCCACCGTATCGGGAGAAAAGCTCTTCCTTGCGGATGTTGCGTCCGACTACCTGCGCCAGTTGCTGCAAAACAAAGTCACCGGCAAGATGACCGTACTGATCGTTGACAAGTTTGAAATGGTCGAGGTCCATCATAATAACCGACAAAGGCCGTTCATGCCTTCTGGCACGCGAAAGCTCACGATGCAGAAAGTCCCACATGCAACGCTTGTTGGCAAGGCGCGTCAAACCGTCGGTGATGGTCATTTGGTAGATCTCTTCGTGGTAAAGCCGCTCGATATTGTCGCCTTTTAAAAACTTCAGGATCATACCGCCCACGCGAACCAGGTCGCCATTGGAAAGGTGGCGCATGGCTACAGGCTCATCGTTGACGTAAGTCCCGTTGGTTGAATCCAGATCGACCAGCACGAAGTCGCCTTTTTTCATTACCACCTTGGCGTGACGCCGGGAGACATCGGCCTGGCTGAAAACTACGCTGTTGTTTTCATCCCTGCCCATAAAGGTTTCCTCATCGGTAACATCGAACTTCTGGCCGATACTGCCACCGTACAGGACAATCAGACAGGCAGGGATATACTCATCCACACCCAAGCGTATCTTTTGAGGGTCCATCACCTGCGTAGATTCCGGCCTCATGGCAAACCTCCCACTGTCAATATGTATATTCTCGACTTCAAACCACTGTAGAATTCTACAGCAATTATTGAAAAATCGCCAATTCACGAATCAAAGAGAAAAGTTTGAAGAGCTCAGCCTAAGGGCAACCTGATTATGAAACTGGTCCCCTCACCTTGGTGGCTGTCGGCCAGAATCACGCCGCCATAGCGCTGTATTATTTTGTAGGAAATCGAAAGCCCCAAGCCGGTGCCGGCGCCTTGATCTTTGGTGGTAAAGAAAGGATCGAAAATGGACTGGAGTATCTCACGGGGAATACCCGTGCCATTGTCCGCAAAGACGATCTGCACAAACTTTTCTTCGTGCATACTGGTGGAGATTTTCACCTTGGGCTTGAAATCTTTGACACGCTGTGATTTCTCGTTCAAGGCATCGGAAGCATTTGTCAGCATATTAATAAAGACCTGCTCGATTTCAACCAGGTTTACCTTCAAGGCCGGCAGTCCGTGCGCGAAGTCTTTTTCAATATTGACATCCTTGAAATGACGCGAATGACTGGCCATCTCAAGGGCTTCATCGATAATCTTGTTGATATCGCTGCTAACGGTGTCCGTCACTTTGGAAGAACGCGAATAGCGTGAAAGCTCTTTGACAATCTCGGCCACGCGATTGACGTAGCGCTGTATTTCTTTGGAACTCTCCAGTGTTTCCTGATCGGTGGAACGGGCTGTCATTATCTGCGCCATGCCCGAGATGGCATTGAGCGGATTGTTTATCTCGTGGGCGACACCGGACATCAAAGTTCCCAGTCCGGCCATCTTTTCGGCCTGAATCAACTGCCGTTCTAAAACACGCCGCTCCGAAACATCGTCGATGACCAACAGCAGGCGGTCGCGTTTTCCAAGCAGGTGCAAGACAGACAAGAGCAGAGTCTTCTCTCCGTGGCCTTCGATTTCCTTGCGCATTTCCACATCTATAATGGATCTCTTGTTGTCCATTATCTCTATCAGTCTGCGCTTGAATTCCTCGGAGAAGACCTCGCTGATATCTCTACCGGTAGCACTGGCCACCGATGGCGAAAGAATGGAATAGAAACTGAGGTTGACCAGCAGAATTCTGAAGTTGCGATCCAGAACCACAAGGGCGCTCGGAATGGAGTCTATAAGATCCTTGATAGTGCGCGTTACGAAATTAAGCTCCACGGTTCGAGCTTCGACCATTCTCTCAAGCTCTCTTGTCATGTCTTTCCGCTGAGTTTCACGAATTTCATTGGTGCGTGAGCGAGACCACCCTAGAATCATGAACAGCAAAAAAGCAAGCGCTATAAGATTTCCGGCCAGAAACCTCCTGGAAAGCGACAAAACGGAGCGAACAACATCCGAGTATGGAGATGAGGTTATGTAAGCCAGTTTGTTAGGCCCGAAGGATACAGAACGGAATAGAACCACCATCTCTTTACTTGAACGTTCTTCTCCAAAAGGATTGGGCATCTGCAAACTGCCGTTTCTTGATTCAGCGACATGAGCTATCATCTCGCGTGTCTCTTCTCCGACAGCAGGATATTCTGTTAATTTCGTTCCCACCAGAGATGGCACCGGATGGAAAACTACTCTACCGGCAAGGTCTATCACCCAGAAAATGCTGTGCTCGTCCAGAAGCAGTAGTTTCTGGAATCTTTTGAAAAAACTCTCCTGGAAGACAACAACAACAGAGATGCTCCCTTTACCCTTGCCCACTGGAACCACCAACGCGAATTGCATTGAGCTTTTATCTACACTTTGAAAGATTTCCGAACAAACAGGCTCCTGCTTATTCGTTGCATCCACTATTGACCGGGCTATCGCATCGTAGGGAGCCTGTGAATCCAGATTTATCTGAGCTACAGGCTTATCGCTTTTAGGGAATACACTGCTTGGCCGACCATCTTCGGAAACAACCAGAACAGTAAGGATGTACCTGGAATCCAACCTGTTGTATATATCTTCGGCTTTGATGGAAGAAAGCTTCTTATTCACGACTGCTTTTTCTTCCGCGTTATCGAGAGCTTCTGGGGCTTCATTATCGGACTTCCCAGCGGAGAGGCTGTCGCTGTCTCCACGGGAACTGCTAAACACAAGTTTTTCGACAATACTCTTGAGGTGCTGCTTCGTTTCCAGAAGATTGGAATTGATATCTTTCTCGATCAGTTTCAGATTGCGGTTACCCTGTGTCAGATAATCCTCAAGACACCTTTCTGTAGCACTGTCACAGATATTGCCACCCCAGATAACTGATGCGACCAACACTACAGCGATACCAAAAAGTATCCACAGGAAACTGGCTTTGAATTGATTGTTTTTCTTGAATAACTTTAGAGACATAAAAGCACTATTCAGTATTTAATCCCCGCTACGACATGCGGAAATGTCAACCCTCTTGCTGCTTAGGAAACCTTGCCACTATTTTACGAACAACGACCATGAAGGTATCTACCAGTTTGGGATCGAAAAGTTTTCCCTTGTTTTCTTCCAAATATTTGGTGGCCGCTTCCACGCCGACGGAATCCGCCCTGTCCGGAGAAGTGGTCATCACATCAAAGCCGTTTGCAATGGAGACGATACGCGCCAGAAGTGGAATATCCTCTCCTGCTAAACCTTCAGGATAACCGCTGCCGTCCCAATGTTCATGATGGGATTTAATGGCAGGCAGACACGATTCCAGAAACGAGACGGGCTCGACGATGTTCACTCCACGCTCTATATGGCTGCGGATCAGCTTGTCTTCTTCTTCGTCACCGGAGGGTTCTTTTATGACAATGGCATCCGGCAAGCTCGCACGACCTATATCATGCAGGGCGGCGGCATAGTTGATTGTATTCAACTCGGCACGCGGCAATTCCAACTGGCGTCCAAGCATATTGGCATATTGGCTGACACGCTTGCAATGAGCGACCAGATACTTGTTCCGCTGTTCCATGATGTTTGCCAGAGAAACCACCATGTCCATCTTCGAACCTTCGAGTTCGTGGCCTTTTAATTCGACCTTCTCTTCCAGCTCACGCCTGTATTCCAGGTTTTCTTTTTCCAGACGGTGTTTATCTTCAAGAAGCTTGCGGTGCTCTATGGCCTTTTCTACGGCGATAATCAGTTCGCCTGCATCTATGGGCTTGGTGATGTAATTGGTAGCGCCCTGTCTCATGACACTTACTGCAGTATTTATCTCGATGAACCCTGTCAGCATAATTACAGGGATTATCGGGCGACTCTGCTGGACGAAGTTGAGAACATCTATGCCGGATATCTTGGGCATCCTGATATCGCAGATGCAGACCGTTACATCCTCTTCCTTAAGTATCTCAATGGCCTCTTCGCCGCTGAGAGTGGAGATGACATCGTATCCCTTATCCTCTAAATAAATCCTCAAAATCTTGAGATTTATCTCTTCATCGTCTACAACCAGAATCCTGTATTTTCTGGAGTGGTCGCCATCAACGCTGACGGGGTTCTGCTTATTTTGATTAAACATATATTTTCCCTGCTTCTCATCCTCTGAGATAAGCTACTTAACCTTGTAGGCGAGGTCAAGATTTTTACTCTACCAAGCTTTTTAATTAAGTTTCCTAGCAAATGTATCCTAACATAGATACTTCTATTAAGAATGCAGTTATCCGATACAAATCAGGATAACTTGAAATTATCTGGGAAGGTACTTATATTTCGGGATGTCAAAAAGATTTGGCAACATTTTATCGATTGCGATTCTGCTATTTATGCTGGGGATATCCGTCTGCCATGCCAAAGCCCAAAGTCGCGTCATAATAGCCGGTAACAAGCTTTTCGAGAAAAACGAAATCTGGTCGCTGATAGAATACGATTGCCAAAGCGGTCTGACAGATGAAACAGCCAGAACCGTAAAGAGAAAGGTTCTCGAATTCTACCACGAGCAGGGCTACGACCTTGCCCGCGTCTGGAGCAGAGTACACGAGAAGAATCTGTACATCGTCATTGAAGAAGGCCGGCTGGAGAAAACTTTATACTACGGTCGCGGATCGGCAATCACGCTTGCCATGCACCTTTTGATAAAACTTCAGGAAAATGTCTACAATCGCAAAGATCTTTTAGAGGAACTCAACAGAGTCAAGAGCGATCTTTCCATCCGCAACATCTATTATGAAATCAAGTTCTGCGAATACGAACACACGGTCGGAGAACTGCTGGGCGAAGGCGGCGATAAGATATTCCCGGACAAATTCCAGTATTTCAACCTGCACGTACACATGCTGTCCATGGGGCGCGGCGGACCTGGATTCGGCCTCGATTATTTCCCGGCTCCGGGTATAGTGCCTTTCATATATTTTAAAGGCAAGCACCTGATAGACGAAAACGACAACTATCTCCTGCAGGCCGAAGGCGGCATCAACGTCAGAAAAAGCCTGGTGGACGATCAGTATAAACTGCTGCTTACTCATGCCAAGGGCTGGCTCCGCTACGAGTCCAAACCGTTTTTCCACTTCTTCCGCATCATCACCGACGACTTTATTGATCTATCGAGCTCCCAGCGCTCGGATCTACCGCTTGACGAATACTGGCAAATGAAGACACACGTCTCGCTGCACGCAGGTTTTCAGGTACATCCCAGCTTCATGATTTCATTCGGCGGCGGAGTAGAACACATAAACATTTTCAGCCTGACTCCCTTGCCGAAAGATCCATTCGACATCGAGCCTTTCAGATCGTTGAGAGGATTCGGAGAAGCGCGTCTGGAGATAGATTTCGATCCGAAAAAGCTGCGTATAGACAAACATGACTGCCTGACCACCTCGTACCAGATGTTCACCGGTATGGGGCAGTTTCATCGCGTATTTCTGAGGTACTGGAAATTCTTTAAGTTCGGCAACGACGACCTCTATATGAGGCTGAAAGCTCTCACAACCTTGGGAGATCCGCGTTTCCACGACGAAATGGCACTGGGTGGCTTGCACATGAGAACATTCCACGGCGGCAAGTTTTATGTGGATCATGCCGCCTGGTTATCGCTGGAATACAGGTTTTCTATCCTGCGCGAAAGAATCAAGCTGTCGGTATTTCACGATGCCAGTTTCTTCGGACGCATCAACCGCAAAAAGAAACTTGGAGGCCGAGGGGACCGACCCTACGAAGAATTCACAGAAACCACCGAGCCTGCCTTTGCAAATGCATTCGGTCCCGGATTCCACTGGCTCTTCTATGACACCTTCCAATGGGATGTATATTTATCAGGAGGCTGGTCGCCGGAAGGATTCTCCTGGAACACTTACCTTAGACTTAACAAGGTATTTTTCTAGGAAAGAAAACTACGGGAAGCGAAAGCCCACCAGAAGATCCATATAAAAACCGTGGCCGATTTTGAAATCCTCGAAGAAGAAAGTGGTCGAATCCGAGGTAGGATCTATACCGGTAATTCCGTATCCCAATCCGAGTTCACACAATAAAGCCAGACTGTCGATAAAATAATAGGAAAAGCCGATGGGAATCCGACCGTAGAACTCCATGCCGCCGTCTATCTGATCTCCGAAAATATAGCCGCCCTTGGTGCCTATGCCCAGATGCGGATACCAGTAGCCGCTGTGCCAGCGATAGACTATGGCCGAATGAATACCGAGTACGTGCATACTGACATCGCCGTTCTCATTGGCATAATAAGGCGCCAATTCCCAGCCCAGCCCGTCTCCGCCAAAATCAAAACTCAAACTCACGATCAAAGAATGGCGGCTTTCGAGCTGGTTGTTTGTCAGATCGTCCCAGTCCCCCTTACCCTCACCGTAAAAACCGTAACCGAATTTGGGAACCATAGTAAAGCCCTCGATGCGATTGCCGGTATCTACTTTTTCTGCTTCTTCTTCCTGCTCTTCCTGCTCTTCCTGCGATTGCTTCTCGACATCTTCTTTATCAGAATTGCCGGAAGGTTTATCCTTCGCAAGCACCGAATAAGGAACGAGCAGAAGAACGATTATCAAGAACAACAAATATCTCTTCATGTAAACCTCTAGTAAAAGAATTAGCCGGACCGTAATTGTATCACGGCCCGGCTTCAGGATTAAACTTTCATCTTTCAGGTATCATGCTGAACTCGTTTCAGCATCTTCCCCATTGACACAATGACCTTGAAACAAGTTCAGGGTGACAACAAGAAACAACTGTTATTGCCAAGTTACGAATAGCTGGCCGAACCGGAAACATCATAACCGCCCACGGTACCCTCGAATGTCAACTGGCCGTCTGCAACGCTAACGGTCAGATCGAAATCCACCGAACCTTCCACATCGCCGGAGGCTTCGATATCGCCCGAGTATTTCATGGTATAGCTGGTAGCCGAACCCGAGTATTCAAGCGTGATAGTGCCATTCAAAGTTATTCCCTGGGAGACGTAATCGTTGAAGACCATCTCGAAGGTCATAGTTTGGCCACCTTCGCCTTCGCTTACGGTTCCGCTGACATCGGCGCTACCACCTTCGAGGCTTTCGACCGTACCGGAGAAACTGCCGTCCTCCTCATTGTAGGTAAAGCCATCGCCCTCAACAATTTTCGCGTTCATGCCGCTCATGCTCATCATAGCCGAGCCTTGGGCTTTAGCTACGGCAGAAGACACGGCGCCATAAACCATTCCGGCATCTTCTTCGGACATGTCGTTACTGTCACCGCAACCGACAACAAGCAACATCATTACGACAATAGACAGCAATGCATACTTTTTCATGGTGGTCCCTCCCAAATTGGTTGTTGTGCGCTTCTGTACTTTCGTTAGATTTTACCAATAAGGCTTTAGCTGTCAAGCAAAGAAGGGGGGGGGCGTGGTATCAATCTTCCAGAACGAACCTGAAAGGGATCTGAATTTTGGTGGCCACAGGCTTGTTTCCCATCATACCCGGTTTGAATCTGGATTTTTTAATGGCTTTTACTGCAGCTTCGTCAAGGCCGTAACCCAGCTTCTTCAAGACTTTGACGCGCCGGACACGGCCTTTTTCATCGATCAGAACTTCCAAAAGCACAACGCCTTCGACTTCCTCCTGACGGGCCTCTTCAGTGTAAACAGGCTTGATGTTGGTCTTCCAGGCAGGCATGGCTGTCAATTTATGGGCGGCGTAGACCTGTTTCTTTTTCTTGGGGGCAAGCGGTTTTATCTTGCTGGGGTCTATGTATTCCTTTTCCATTTCCTTATTGAGCGTGTTACCGACGCGAACCGCAACGGCGGAGCCTGCATTGCCGAGCGAATCCTTGGTGACACCGAAAATCTCCTGAGGCGGCTCATCGAGCGGCTCGGACGGTGGCGGAACTTCTTTGTTGGGCTTGGGCGGCTCGGGTTCAGGTTCGGGTTCGGGTTTCGGCTTGGGTTTTGGCTTAGGCTTTGGTTTCGGCTTGGGAGGCTCGGGTTTGACTTCAGGCTTTTTCTCGACCTCGGGTTTCTGAGATTGCAGAACTACTTTGATTATCCGAGGATCGTTTTTGATGCGCTTGGCTATTTCGGCGGAATAGGCATAGACGGCCACATGCACCACCAGCGAAACCACCACGGTGATCCAGACCAACCACGCCTTTTTTTTCTTTCTTGCTACCGAAACACTAAGCATTACAATAGCCCTATGCAAAGCATAAAAATCACTGGATCGCCAAGACGAGCATAAATACAAAAACCAGCGGGTAGTATAGCCCAGTGATACATGCTTGGAAAATTAAAATATCGTAAGCTGAAACGGACGGATTAAATGCATTCCATTTCCAGTATTATCAATGTCTTATCAATAGTCGCGATCTGTTTTACAGCGAGCCTCTCAAACGCTTCAGCAACTACAATGATGCCTGATAAAATATATCCCGATGCATTGGAGGGACTTGCAGGCATCCAGGACACTAAACTCGTTTCGTCAAAAACGGCAGAGGAACTCGGGGCAAAGTGGCTTGAAGAAGAAAACTACCAGTGGCTGGACTGGCTGCTTACAGGAAAAAATGAAACCAGCAATGCCAAGCTGGATTATTTTCGTCTGCGTCTGCTGATACACAAAGGCGAAGTCGAGAAAGCCAAAAACGCAATAGACAAACTGACAAAATATTTTCTGGAGCTTAAAGGCAAAAAAGGTTCTTCGCCCGCCGTGGAATTCGACAAGCATTTAAGCTGGATGTTTTCCTGGCTGCGGGAAATGGATTTCGACATTTTCTCGGGAAGACTTGAAAAACTGACAGCGGCATATCCCGATTTTCACAATTTGACGGCAGAGCGCCTGCTCTGGCTGGACTGGCTGGAAGGCCGCCCGACGGCAGTTGCAGCACTCAGAAAGTTTTTGACGAAAAGCTCCATCGGTCTGCACCTGGCATTGGCTCAAGTATTTGAGAACTGGGACGAGCCTGAGAATTGCGCGGTCGAAGTCGTTTACGCCTGGAAGATGGCGCAAAACGAAGAAGAACTTCTGACCGTCTACAAACGCGCCGTCAGGCTGAAACAAAAGCACATGGCCGGGCTTTTGGCCGAAAGACTTTTGCAAAAGACAACGGACGCTAAGATGCTCTTGAGGTTCCATAAAGACAAGAGCCTGGATAAACCGAAGCTGATCGAAGCTGCAAAGAAAATGAAAGACTCAAGCGACCAGCAGCGCTATATCGCCGCCGAGTTGCTGCTGGATCTCAACAAACGCAAAGAAGCTCTGGAGCTTGCAAAAAAAGAAACCAGCGCCACTGAATTCGACACACTCCTTATAGAAGCGCATCTTTTAGGGCGTCTGCTTGAACGCGAATACGACCAGAACAAGGTATCCAAGCTGCGCTCAAGGCGGCTTGAGCTTACAAAAAAGCTTATGGAATCCAAGAAGTTGAGCCTTGTAAAAAAGCTGCGTCTGGCTTCTTTGATAGAAGAGGAAAAGCTGGACCGCGAGTTTTTCAAGCTTATGCGACCTTTCGCCGAGAAGCTGCGCGATCAGGAAAACAGCTTTTATCTGCGCACCCAGCAAGTACGTTTTCTGCTTCTGGCCGGATTACAAAACCAAGCTTTGCTAAGACTTGAAAGTCTTTACAAAGAAAAAAAAGACAACAGGCCTGCGATCATGGCTCTTCTGGCGGAAACCGCACAGTTCATCGAAGACAAAATCGACGACAGTCAGGACCGCCGCTTGAGGCAGTGGGTCGAGAAAAAGCCGCTGGAGTTGGGCAACTCCTGTAAAGACAGTACGCAGACTCTCGCATGTGCGGAAATACTCTCGCGCTTAAAAAAACACGGGGAGTCGGTCAGTCTGGTTATCAAATCCATGCAGAGTAAAACCGTCACTCCGGAGAAACGGCTTTTAGCGGCAGCAAGCATCATCAAGAACACCAGCAACAGACGAATTTACAAAATACTGCAAGCGCTTGAAGGCGAAAAGCTGACACCGCGACAGACTTTGCGGCTGATAGAGCTGTGGTTCAGAATCAACGAGCAGGAAAAGGCCACCGAGTTGAAACATGAGCTTTCAAAAACAGGCCGCTATAAGAACAAGCTATATCTTTCCCGCCGATTGATGCCGCATTACCTGAATTTTTTAGCAGGACTGAGCTACATCAGCCGCCCGCAGCGCATCTCGCTGGATGTTTTTACCCATCTGCTGATAATAGACCTGCGCCATCATTGCCGTGAAACTAAAAACGAAGCCGATTTTCTGGAATCCTTTACTCTCTTAAACCTCATGACAAAAGAGCGGCGCATAGAGAATTCGAACAACAGCCATGAATTGCGTTACTACCTGTGGCGCAATCAGGGCGCAGCAATAGAAGGCATACACGACATACTCGATATACTCTCGGAAAAAGAAAAACCGGAGTTGTGGCTTTCGTCTTCAGCAATACTGGCAAGAAACTCAGACAGCGATTTTCTGGAAACGGCGGCAGGCAGGATATCGGACATAAAAAGCCCCGACAAAGGTGAACTGGCTTTCATCCTGGCCAATCTGACAGCCATGAAGGGACCGTATCTGATGGCATTGGAAGAAAAGCTGCGCGGCATCTGGAAGGATGGCTTTTCCGATGACACCAAAGCCCAACATTATCTAAAAGCAGCAGTTGTCTTTTTGGGTATCGACTCCACCAAGCGCGACCGGTGCGAACTTGAAATAAAAAGACTTAAGACAATAGCCAACAGGCTTGAAGCGGAAGGAAAATTTCTTAAGAACTGGAAAGAACTACTGGATAAAGCCACTTTGCCTGAAGGCGAGTTCCCGGACATACCGCTTGGACATTTGCAGATGCAGGCAGATGAATCCATGCATATTCTCTCGGCATCGGACTGCGCCGATGCTGTCGAAAAAGAGTTGTGGAAGCTTGAACAATGCTTTGCCGGGCAAGAGACAGAGGAAGAGATTTCGTTCAGGGTGAATCTGACAAGCGACACAAAAGGCCGCATAACAAAGGCCAATATCTACAATCTCAACAACGAAGTCGGGATAAGGCCGTGCATCAAGACCCGCCTGTTGAACATCGAAATAAAAAAACTCGAACCGCCTTTCGCCTATTGCCATCTGGAGTTTAAATTTACACCCGATGCCAGTCTGACTTTGACGAAACAGGATCTGAGCCAGAGGATAAAACTCATCGAAGATGAGATAGACTTGCACGAAGACAGAACGGAGGCGATTGCGGACGAGCAGAAACTCTTCAAAGACTACCGCGAATTCCTGCAAGATCAACCGCAACGCTACTTTGAACTGGCCGAGCACCTGAGCTGGTCCCCGGCACTAATGGAAACTCTGGCAGACTGGCAAACCCTGCTGGGGCAAAAAGAAAAGGCGCAGGATCTCCGCAGCCTTGCTGTTTGGCTGAATATCGGGCGCTACGCCTTTTCGCTGGGCGTGGCACTGCTGATAGTCTTTTTGCTGCATAGATTAAGAAGACGCAAACGCAATTAAAACGCAAACGATTCCAAAAAAAGAGCGGCCCCTAAAGGCCGCTCTTTTAGCAGATGCAATCAATGCCGTTTATTCGGCGCTTTCCTCATACTCTTCGTATTCTTCCTCATCTACAGAGCGCTTGCCGGCCAGATTGACACAGCAGCGGAAGCCTACGTCGTCGCCCTTGTCATTCCAGGTACGATCACTCCAGGAATCGCAGCGCAAGTTACCCGAAGAATCCCAGGCTCCACCACCGTATACGGGCTGCTCGGTATCGTTGTAATTATGGGTATCCGTCCATTCTTTGGAGTTTCCGGACATATCCAGTATCTGGAAATAACCCTGACACGAAGAAATGGAACCGGTGTTACGCACGTATCTACCACCGTTGGCATCGCCGTATTCAGCTCCGTTGCAGGTCGAAGACCCGTAGGAAGATCCATAGGGATAATCGGTTGCGAAGTCGTTGCTACAAGCACGAGCCCACAACTCCGGCCTGCAGAGTTCTTTATTGACACGCTCACAGGCTTTCTTAGCCTGATCGAAGGTGATCCATCTGGAAGGCTTGACATTAGGCAGAGAGCAGGCACGCGGCTTGGGATCTATACATCCGCTACCATCATTTAACCAGCACCACCAGTAGTCGTCGCTGCTTTGCCCTGCAAAAGTACTGCTGCAATTGGTGGAACGCGAGACGACAGCCTCGTATTTGTCCATGCACCATGTCGTTCCCGGCACAGCCACCATGTTGTCCCAGCCGTGTCCACAGACTCCCGGCTCCGTCCATTCATTGGTGCCCGAGCAGTTTCCGGCGGCGTCGCAGACATCGTTGAAGTTGCTGGAGTTGCCATCGTTGCATTCGGTACCTTCGGGGGCCAAGGCGCATTCCTGCGTATCTTCCAGACATTCGTCCGAGCGGCAGTTGCCATCCGGGCAGTGGCCGTCACCGGTGCATGATCCGTTATTGCAGTAATCGTTGACGGTACACCACAAACCATCGTTGCAATCGTAGCCATTGGCGCGATTGGCTGCATAGCAGAAACCGTTCGACGAATTGCAGGCACCGTACTTGCAATCGCTGTCATAGGCCGAGCAGTCTTTGTCCGAACCGAGGCAGGTACCACCTTGACAGGTATCGCTGACCGTGCAGGGATCACTGTCTTCGCAGGGATCGCTGTTGGGAACATGCTGACATGAAGCGTTCTGACAATAATCGTCCGTACATGGATTATCGTCGTCGGAACAGGGATCGGAATTGTTTACGTGCTGACACTGACCCTGAATGCACACGTCGTCGGTACAAATATTACCGTCGTCGGCACAGGCGTCTTCGTTGTAATCGTAAACGCATCCGTTAGTTTCCGCATCCGGGTTGTCGAAGTCGCAGTAGTCGGTCGTGCAGACATTGTAGTCATTGCAGTTACGTGGGGTGGTACCGACACAAACACCTTCGCCAGCCACATCCTGACAGATATCGATTGTCGTGCAGGGATCGTCATCGTTGCAATAAGTGCTGTTGGGGGTGTTGGTACAACCGGTAGACGGATTGCACGAATCGTTGGTACACAGGTTGTCGTCGTCGCAATCGTCGCCACTACCGGGCTGACATACACCGTTCTGGCAGATATCTCCCAATGTGCACAGGTTGTCATCCGAACAATCCGTGCCTGTCAATTTGGCGTTTACACAACCTTCACCTGCCACACAGCTATCCGAGGTGCAGTCGTTGGTATTAGCGCAGTCAAGCGTTCCTCCGCCCGGTTGACATGCCCCAGCGGAGCAAGCATCACCGACGGTGCAGGGATCGCCGTCGTTGCAGGTGCCTGAATTCAAGGGGTCATGCTGACAACCTTCGAAGGGCAGACAGTAGTCGTTAGTGCAGTCGTTGGTATCTGCGCAATCTATTTCCGTTCCAGGCTTGCAGACTCCTTCATCGCACATATCTTGCACGAAACACGGGTCGCCATCGTTGCAGACGATGTCTGAAAGATCGGTATGACGGCAGCCTATGTTTGCAAGACAGTAATCGTCCGTGCAGGAGTTGTCGTCCTCACAGGTGTTCTCGACCGCTCCGGGACTGCATTGGCCGGTGCCGTTACAGACATCACCCAAGGTACAGGGATCGCCGTCGTTACAGACAACGCCTGCCATGGGGATGGGATCAAACACGCATTTATTCAGACCGACATCGAAGGAATCTTCGGTACAGGAATTGCCGTCGTTACAGCAGTCTTCAAGTTGTGTACCTGATTCACAGACTCCCTCCTGACAATGATCGCCTTCGGTACAGATATTTCCGTCATCACATGGCTGCTGGTTGGAGACATTCGAGCTCACGCACTCCTGTCCGGGAGGTTTGGTCGAATCGCAATATTCGATGGTGCATTCGTTTTCATCATCGCAGCTTTTTTCCGAACCGTAAGCAGAGCAGGTTCCGTTCCAGCAGTAATCGCCTATGGTGCAGGGGTCAAAGTCATCGCAGTCGGCATAGTTGTTGATATTGAACTTGCAGCCCTGAGTCGGGTGGCAGTACCAACTCTTGCAGATATTGCCGTCTCCGCATTCTTTCGGATCACCGGAAACACAAGTGCCGACACCGCCCACATCCTGACAGGAATCTCCTTCGGTGCAGAGGTTACTGTCGCTGCATGTTTTGCCGACTTCTATGTCGTTGAGGCAATCACCGCTAATTTCATCGCAGGTATCCGGGCCGGTGCAGAAGTTGTTGTCATCGCAATCCTTGGAATCGCCCGAGATACATCTGGCTTCACCCAAAACGGTCGCGCACTCATCACCTACAGTACAAGGGTCACCGTCGTCACAGGAGCCGGTCAGGAAAGTATGCTGGCAACCGCCGGTAACACCGGAAGTGCAAGAATCCCAGGTACAGGAGTTATCATCGTCGCAAGGATTGACTTCCCCGGGGATACAATCACCCTGCTCGTCGCAGGCATCATTGACGGTACATTGATTGTTATCGGTACAAGTGCGACCGGACACAATCGTCGTATCGCATTTTTTGGCAGACTCGTTGCACTCACTGTCTGTGCAGACATTGGTGTCGTCGCAGTTTCGCTGACCGCCGCCCAGACAATGACCGTCTTCACAGAAGTCTTCCACGGTACAGTAGTGGCCATCGTCGCAGCTATTGCCGTTGGTGACATTCTTGAAAACGCAGCCCGTATCGGGATTGGCTTCAGGATTGCCGATGTTGCAATCGTTGCTGGTGCATTCGTTGGCATCGTCACAGACACGGAAATCGTCCCAGACACAGAAACCGTTGCTGCAATGGTCGCCCATTGTACAGGGATCGCCATCATCGCAGGCCGAGTTGTCTTCTGCTTTCTGCGGCATACAACCGGCACCTTCCACACATATCTCGGGATAGCAGGGATCGGACTCGGTATCGCAGTTGATCGGATCTCCGAAGGCGGTTCCTTCGCTGTTACAGGTAATCACGTCGCCGTTCTGGTCGCAGTATTTACGTCCCGGCTGACAGGGTTGAGCCTGACAGACAGCACCATCGGGAGTCTGGACGCAGATATGATGCGGATTCTCGCACTCGACCGGTTCCGAAAGAGTGACGCCGTCGTCCTCGCAGATTACATAAGTACTGCCGCCCTCAGGCATACAGATCATTTCGCCCGGAGTGCAGTTTGGAATACAGACCGGCGAAGTCTCGTCTTCGGGGGCTTCGCCCGGAGGACATTGCTCGACACCATAACCGGTGGCGATCACCGAAAGCTGTCCGTACTGAGGGTCGCTGCTTAAAATTCGCAGAATAGCAGAGTCGTTGGATTTTTTTTCCGGGTCGTAAAGCAATACTAAAGTGGCATCCTCGCCGGGAGCGAGTGTTTTGCCGACCACATCGCCGAGCCCCGACAGGGTAAAATGATTGTTGGAATTGCTACTGAAGTCTATGTCGTCGATTATCAGGTCGCCATCTCCGTGGTTGCTGATGGTAAGCACTTCGCCGTGTCCGCCGCGCTCGTACAGAAGATGTCCGAAGTTAACCTCGGGCGGTTCGACCGCGATCAAAGCGGCAACACAGGTGGCAGCTAAATCCACAGTGGCGCTTTGTTCCTGAATTTTGACATTGTCTGTGGCGGTGATTTCCAAAGTCTGTGAAATCTCGCCCTTGGTGCATGGGTTGTACCTGATGTAACAGGTCTTCTCTTTGTCAGGCTCAATCTCGAAAGGAGTACGGCACTGGCCGTTGGGATCGAACAGAAAATCTTCGACCGCTCCGTCTGAAAGCTCCATGCTCAAAATCTGCAAGGGCTGAGTCGATTCTCCAAGATCTGGAATGGCTTTGATAATGACGGGCTTGTTGATTGCATTCGCGCAGTTATAATCCTGCTCTTCCCAATCCAGGCTGCCGGTCTGATGGAAATCGCCATCCGGCGTGCCTTCGGGTTCGATTAAAAGCAAGGATGTGGTTCCTTTGAAACCGCCTTTCAAAAGAACTTCAGTCTTTTCGTTCAAATCGTCATTGGTCAAGATCAAGAGAGTTCCGATATCGGCTTCCTGGTCTGAGGGAGCGTAAGTCAACTGAATAGTCACCGGGTTGAAAGGAGCAAGATCTAAACCGTCTTCGTATTGTTCGACATCCTTAATGCTGAACTCCGAGCTGGTCCCGGACAAAAGCGTCAAACCGAAAATCTTGAGAGTTTCGGATCCGACACTGTCGATGATCAGATCAATGGTTTTGGAGTCGTTGACTGCAACAGCTCCGAAATCGAGTTGCTCTTTTACATTGATGCAGTGCCTGTCACAGACAGCCGCAACTTCGTCTTGGTCCTTATCCTCGGAAATGATTTCCAAGTCGGGGTCTTTGTCGCCATCTATGTTATTATCCACATCCGGCCAAGGCTCTTCGTAGTCGTCCGTGTCCCCATCGGATCCATCATCCGAAACATCCTGTTCGGAACTGCCCGAACATCCACTAAACGCCCCCATTGCCACAATAAGCAGCACCAATAAAAGAAAACGGAAACTATTCATACCTCTTACTCCAATACTTGATGGTTCTCGTCTCTTCTCAACCTCAATACAGTTTAACCGTAACCTTATAATTTATATCAGTTTTGTTCAAATTGAACAATCAAATTAATTCTGTCACTTCCTGAAATTGATCTTTTGCATCGTTTCTGCTATAATGCTTCGCAATTGATCAAATTTTGCTGGAATATTTTGCATGTTGAGTTCGTTTACTGTCAGATTGATGCTTGTTGCCGTGCTTGCCATGACCTTCTGCGTCACGGGCCAGCTTTTCGACGGCTACGACGAATACCGACAAGTCAAGACCTACAGCACCTACATAAACGAGAAGCTGGAAAAGCAGCGTTTTGACAACAAGCTTTTGAAGAAAGAGCTTAATTATCAAAAGAACAGAGACGCCCACTACGGAAAAATAGCACGCGACGAGTTGAAAATGTGCTATCCCGACGAGCAAGTCTACCTGGTCAAGCTACCTTAGAGAAAACTCACTCTTCAATCAATTTTCTATAAATATCCAGCGTTTTTGAAGCACATATCTCGGGCGTAAAGGAGCGGGCGGCGCTCGGTCCCCAGGTGGATAGATCCCTTGCGACTGCTTCGTCTTCTAAAAGGGTTTTCATGGCACTGAAAATGCTTTTTTCATCATGAGGGTCGACCAAAAGCGCGGTTTCGCCGGTAATTTCCGACATGGCGCTGTTTCGGGAGGTGATTACAGGGCAGCCACAGGCTAAAGCCTCCACCACCGGCAGACCGAAACCTTCGTAGAAACTGGGCATTAAAAGCCCGATGGCGCTGGAATACCAGAGGCGCAGTTCTTCTTCGGAAACACCTTGAAGCCACAATGCGTTCCCTTCATCCACCAGAACCTGCAACATCTCAAGCTCTCGCTGGCACATCCAGCCGGGCGAACCGACAACCACCAGCCCGCAGGTTTTGTCGGATTCCTTCTGCAAACGGCGATAAGCATCGTAAACACCTGCAAAATTCTTGCGGGGTTCTATGGTGCTGACCCACAAAAAATACCTGCTAAAAGCTGCGCCTTCTGAAGTCAGTTTGCTTGAAATGTATTCCGAATCCGGCTCTGGCCAGTAATTGGGCATAAATCCGTTATGAACCACACTGACAAACTCGGGATCGAAGCCGAACAGCACCAGCAAATCCTGCCGCGTGCGTTCTGAAACAGCGATGACATGATCGCAGTTGGCGCGATAAAATTCCATCAGGCGACGAGTCGCCGCCGGAATATCGGGTGAAAAAAATTCCGGGTAAACCGAAGGAATCACATCATGCACCGTGGCAACAACCTTGTATGGCCGTTCGTCTGGAAACTTCAACAACCTGAAGCGACTCAAATGAACAATATCCGGCGCAGGCTCCAGCAAAGCCTCCAGCCTGTGCTCTTCCAGCAGTTCATCGGCTTTTTCAAGCGCTTTTCTGGCCAGACCGTTTGCCACTTTCTGCCACAGTTTGGGCCGCTCGGCTATCAACTCAAGATCGGACAGCTTACCGTAGCTGCGCGTCGGCAGATTTGACACGAGTTTTACCGAGCGTGAGCATAAAGGCTCATTTGGGCTTGGACCCTCAAGCAATTCGACTTCGACAGCTTCCATCTCCGCCAGTTGCGAAAGCAAAAGGATGGCATAAGTCTGTTCTCCGGGATGACTGCCACGGAACTGGGTTTCGTCGAATAAAACCCTGAATGTCTGTTTCGAGTTTTTTTTCATAAAGCTGCCGTATCAAGTGAAGCGTTTTAAAGTTCTTCTATTCCCTTGGAACCGTAACCGGCTGGAGGAGTCGTAACTACTTCTAAAGCCGCCGCCGGAGACAATGCCGTCCACAACGCAGCAGCCAAAAGCTTGCGGTCATCGGCTTTTAGCCTTGAGACATGCTCGAAGCCTGCCCCGGCCAGACTGTGAATCAGAAACAGCGTTTCGGCGCTCAGGCGGCTGCGGCGCGGGTTGAGTTTTTTGAGGATGCCGTGGTGCTTGTTCCACATTTTGTGGTTGTTTACAAAACGCTGCAAATGATCGCGCAGTGGGCTGCCTTTGGGACGACCGGCAAAACAACCGCCGGAGCGCATCCAGCGCGGCATATGGTAACAGCGGGTTTTAGGCGTAAACGCCACCTTGAAGCCCTGTTCCCAGGCCGTCAACTGCACGTCGGTCTCTTCTCTAAAATGATCGAAGCCCAGCGAGAGGTCGTAACGAATATTGTCGAACACCTCGGCTTTAGCAAGGAAACAGGCGTCTACCAACGTCGCCAGCATGGTATCGGGTACACTTGCATCGTAATGCCCGTACAGATAACGGTCGTCGAGATAATGCGGCGTGTGTGAAAGCTGGTGTTCTTCCCATTGGCCGATTTCCTTGACCGACTCGTCAAGCTGGAAAAGCGAGCAGGCGATCAGGTCGGCGTCCACCCGTTCCATCTCTTCGAGCATCACGGCAGTAGCATCCGGCTCAAAGATCTTGTCGTCTTCGCCGAACATAATATGCGTACCTTCGCAGTGCTCGATACCGACATTTCTGCCCTGCGGCAATCCGATATGCTCTTTAGCCGAATACAAAACCACACGCGGGTCACGCTCGGCCCATTCCTGCACCATTTTTTCGGTATCGTCGGTGCTGGCATCGTTGACTACCACGATGCGCTCGACATGGGGCAGGTTCCCGTAATACTGCGGTCCGACCACCTTAAAAACCTCGGCGCGGTTGAAGGTCGGAATTACTATATGGATGCGGGCGTCTTTCATCTGCTCATATCCTCTACAACGCTGGCAAGAATTCTCTTATGTTCACTTCTGCTGTATTTAAAAGCTATCTTCTTCTGTTCACCAATCATAGCCGCTGCATATTCCGAGTCAACAGCAATGCGCTCCAGCGCATCGGCAACGGACTGCGGACTGCGGTCATGCAATATGGTCCCACCGGCACCTACGGTGGTCGGCAAAGCTCCACCGGCATAGGCCACAATCGGCAACTCAAAATTCATGGCCTCCACAGTCGGCAGACAAAAACCCTCATGTTCGGACAGGATCACAAACCTGTCGCTCTTGCCGTAGTAGGTGACAAGCTGAGAATAGCTGATCTTGCCGGTCAGAAATACCCTGTCGGAAGCGTCGCGGGCTATGATTTCTCGGCTCAGGGCACGAGTGAATTCCGGGCGGTTGTCGGTGTCTCCCACCAAAAACAGGCAGGCATCATGGCCACGGGAATTGTATTCCAAAAGCGCGTCAATCGCTTCCAGGTGCCCCTTATGCGGAGCAATGCGCCCGACAGTCAGCCATTTTTCGCAGGTCATCGCATCCAACTCGAAGGCTAAATCGGCATCGGGCTCTTCATTTGAAAGCGCGTCGAAATCTATCATGGTGCCGATCACGCGCACATCCCTGCTTCCCAGATCACGCAACTCCGCCGCCGAGTATTCCGAAAGCGTCAAACATGTCCGGGATTCATTGACGATACTCGGCAGCAGATCGCGGGCTTTTTGAACTTCCCGTTTCAAGCGTGGTGGATCGTCTGCTCGTGACGGCGTGATGTTATGGAATGACAAAAGCTTTTTACCAGGCCAGGAAAGGTATTTTTCCACCAGCGGCGTGTAGTTGGCGTAATGAAAATGCAGTATATCTTCGGGGTAAGGTTCGATCTCGTCTGGGCTGTAAACCTTGAAGGGTGCCTTATCATAAGTTCCGGTAGCACAAACGAAAACCCTGTAACCAAGCTCTTCGAGCAATCCGACTTCATCTTCGACAATCATTGCCACCGCGTCGAAAAGTTCTACAGCGTGCACCAGAATGATTATCCTCAAGACGAACTCCTCGGCCTGCGGCCTTTGGATTCTATCTCCGCGCCATCGTCTATCTCCACAAGCTGAGACTTGACATAGACGTATCCGGCGTTCTTTAAGGTCGATGAAATCTGCTCACCGCTCCATTTAAGCAATTGCGGGTTTTCATCGCCAGTATTTCCCAAACGGCTGCGCATCTCGAAGTTCACCTCGGAAATCTTAGCCATATCGATGTTTGCCAGATCCAGCATATCAAGCGTCAGCAGTCCGCCTGCTTGCAAAAGATTCAACAACTCCGACAAAAGCATTTTCAATTCGGCGCGGCTGTTCAAGAACAAGGGAACATCCACAACTTCTATTCTGGCAAACGGTCCTTCCGGCAGGGCTTCGCTTCCATTGAGCGAAGGAGCAAGATATAAAATCTGACCGCTTGAGTACTTTTCGGTTTTGATGGATACGGGCCAGTTTTCGCCCGATCTTGAAAGCGGGCTTTTGTCGACTTCTTCTTCAAAAGACAAAGGCGTTTCGGCTACAGCTTTATCTGCTTGAGGTACGCTGGATACGCTTTCGTCACGACCGACAAGCTTCTGAAGATCCAGAACCTGTTTGCGCAGGGCGGTGACTTCCAGAGTCAAGGCGTGCACAAGATCAGTTACGGCCTCATTAAAGACAACCTGTCGCCGCATGATTTTGGCATAAAGCTTATGCGTCAAACGTCCCAGAGAAGGCAGCCTGAACTTGAACGGGCGACTGACAGCGGTATGCGCGTCTTCAAGGCGTTCTAAAAGCTGTACCAGCCGCACGGAGACTATCAGTCCGCCTCCCGGCGATTTGTCCTGATCTTTTCGCTTCATATCAATTTCCACACTTTAGCACGGGCAACTTTCCCGGCCAGCCGGGCACAGGCGTATTCAAAATCTTCAACAAGAAAACCCGCCCATTTTTCCTTTTGGACCTATTATACTGATTATAGAGCACAAAGTCACCCTTATTCCAGTCCTGCGGCAACTCGAACAACACACTGCGCCTGCCCGAAGACTGCTCCATCCATAAATCAAGCTCGGCTTTACCTCCGTCGGGAGAGACGATGCGCACTCCACCGCAATCGGGACCGCACTCGAATGTGAACTCGGTCCAGCCGCCGCAAGCCGGAATCCTCAAAGCCTTGCGACGCAAAGCTACCCAGGCGGGCGGACCATCGTCGCGCCACTGTATCGGCCAGTCGTCGAACTCCACATCTTCCATATCCGGAGTCCATAAACGACCTTCGGGAGTAAAATCATTTTTCATAAAACGCCTGTAAAATTCAAGCGTCTGACGTGAAGTCCTGCGGCCATCGAAGATTTTCTCAAGTCGCGCTCTCCCGGCTCGGCCCATTTCCGATCTCAATTGACCGTCAAAATAAAGCCTATCTATAGCTTCCCACAATTGCAGAGCGTTGTCAGGCTCTATCAGTATTCCCGTTTCACCGTTTATAACCACTTCCGGCACACCACCGACCAGACAACCTATAACAGGCTTGGATTCCCGCATGGCTTCCAGGTAAATCAATCCCAGAGATTCAAACAGCGAAGGCGCGACAAACAGGTCGCAGCTTTTATAAAAACGCAAAAGCGTGTTCTGATCCACCTGACCGTGGAAGCGGCAGCGCTGGAACCAGTCTTTCTTGGCGTAGCTGCGCTCGAATTCCGCTCTGTATGTTGAGTTTTCATGGGGAATGCTATCGTCACCGACCAAGTCGAAAACCACGTCGGGCTTTTCCTGTAATATTGCGGGAATGGTTTCCAGCAAAGCGTCTAAACCTTTACGGCTTTCGAGACGGCCCACAAACAAAACATGGAAAGCGTTGTTTTTGAAAGCTTTTACCGGCGGAGGAGCGATATCGAATTGGGATTTTATGAATGTAAAATTTTTGGATGCAAGCAGATCGCTACCGATATCCTCGGCAACCAGTTCGGCCATTTTACCTGTCGAGGCGTACAAGCCTTCAGCTCTCTGCACCAAAAGCTTCTCCATCTCCACATTACGCAGTTGCCCGGCGTCCACATCCCAGTTCTCGGTTTCCATTACCACCTTGCGCGGCGTGTGAACACGCACTGCGAGCGGTGGACCGGATGCCCAGCTTTGAACAAATCCCTCCGCATCCCAGTTGGGGGCTTCGACTAGCTTTATATCTTCGCCGCACAGCGCCAACTCTATGATCTTGCGGTAAAGCGCCGCCGAACGCTGGGCGTTGATTTCGGCTAAGTCTTCGCGCTCGAAACGCGGAGCCATAGAAGGCGGCACCACAGGATGACGGCGAAGCCCCGGCCCTTCGACCTGCACTTCTCCCTGACCGAGCGTCAGCATGTGGACTTTCAAACCCTGCTCTTCAAGGCGCTGAGAAAGCTCCATGGTGTACTGACCTATGCCGCCGGCAAAAGGCTGCGGCGGCAGGGTACGCGAGCTTATGGCCACGCACTCGGCATCTTTTGCGGCCTTCGTCGGGAAAGGCACAAAGTCCTCTTCGGGCTGCCGTATATCGAGAATGAATTCCTGTGCTGATTCGGAGTTCTCGCGGACATCGGAGTTTTTTTTATGCGGCAGCTTGGATCCAAGTTTGTGGGCGGCCTTTTGAGGCCAGCGATATAAAGGGGTTCTTGCCATACTGCGCACGACACGCGAAGCGGTCACTCGCAGACCGCTGCTTTGCAGAGGCATTTCTATATCGAGTGCGTCCGCGCCTCTTTCAAACAAAGGGAAATCTTCAAGGTGCGCAAGCGGCCCGAGACCTTCGGGCAGAGGCGATGGCCCATCTAAAGTGTAGCGTCCTCTGAGCCATGCGGCACGACTCCACAGAACACAGCGCGCAAGCTCTGTCACTTTTTGCGGTTTGCGGGAAAACAAACTCCAGGAAGGCAGCACCGGAACCGTTACCGCCTCGACACCTTTAAGGTTTTCAAGCAGACCCGAAAACCAGTCGCGGCGATTGCAGAACCAGTCGTCGTACATTTCCAGAATGGCCTCGCCGCCAGGAAACTCAGTAGCTACAGGCGCTTTTGCAAAACGTAAGCTGCCGACAAATTCTCCCGGCAGCAACTCGGAGGCCCGTCCTTTTTGGCAGACGACGATCACCTCGAAGTTGACGCCGCCCATCTGCCTCAGGCTCAAAAGAGCGCGCCGCAGCAAAAAAGGATTCCCTTGGGAATACAGGAGTACGCTTACGTTTCGAGGACTATGGACTACATCCGGCTTGGGCATGGGCAATCTCTTATACTGTCTTTAAAAGCCACAACATCTGTTCCATGGCGCCTATCAAGCGCTCGGACAAATATGCTCCGTAATAGGGCAAAAACAAAGCCATGGCAACCAGCCCCGAGCTTATCATAATGATGAAGCCGACCACAAAGATGTTCATCTGCGGCACGGCCCTCGCCATCATGGACATTCCGGCGTTGACAAACAGCACCACCGCCAGGATGGGCGCCGAAATGGTAAAGGCGATGACAAACATCCCCGATCCGGCCTTCATCAGAAACCCAACGAAGCCATCGCTTAATACCCATTGACCGAGAGGCAAGAGCTTATAGCTTTCGGCTAAGGCTCGTATCAATATAAGGTGTCCGTCTATGGCCACAAAGAAAGCCAGCGAGATAAGGTAGAAGAAACTCGACAGCACCGAGACGCTGGACTGGCTTTGCGGATCGACGACTTCGGACATGGCAAAGCCCATCTGCGGTGCCAGTACCGCACCGGCAAGACCTACGGCGTGGAAGGTCAGGGACACTATCATTCCCATGCCGACTCCGGTTATAAATTCGCGTATGCCGTATTGGACGATGACCGAAGTGTCCAGAGTCACAATTTCCGAACCGACATTCATACCAAAATGCAAAACGAGGGAAACTACGATAACAAGCGCAGCCTTGAGTCGCGCGGGTATCATGGCGGCACCATAGACAGGGGACAGGAGAAACAGGCCGCTGACACGCGCGGTTATGAATATGAAAGGCAGGTAATGGTCGAATAATTGGGAGGCATCCATAGGGCTACACCGATCAATTGGCCATCAAGGGAATCATCTCGGCCACGTATACGAACAGACCCATAAGCTTTTCGAGCATCCAGGAAGAAAACATAAACAGTGTGGCGGCCATTGCCAGGATTTTGGGAATGAAGGCCAGCGAAACTTCGTTGATCTGCGTCACCGCCTGGAAAAGCGACAGAGCCACACCGACAACAAGCCCCACCAACAGCACGGGCCCGGCTACCATCAAGGCCGTCATTATCGCACGCGAACCTATTGTAAGCACCATCTCGGGAGTCATATTCAGTCCTCGCTAAGCTATCCGACAGCGAAAGATTTTATCAGCGAACCCACAATAAGGGTCCAGCCGTCAACCAGAACAAACAGCATTATCTTGAACGGCAGCGATATGATTACCGGCGGCAGCATCATCATACCCATCGCCATCAATATCGAAGCCACGACCATATCCAGAATCAGGAACGGCAGATATATCAGAAAACCTATCTGGAAAGACGTTTTCAATTCGGATGTGATGAAAGCCGGAACCACCATATGCATTGGAATGTCCATGGCTTTCTCGGGCTTCTTTTCACCAGCCACATTGATAAACACCGCCAGATCTTTTTCGCGCGTCTGCCCCAGCATGAATGTCTTGATGGGCGTGGTGGCGATTTCTATGGCCTGCTCCTGACTTATTTCTTCATCAAGATAGGGTTGCAGAGCGTTGTCGTTGATCTCGATCAGCACAGGCTTCATTACAAAAAAAGTCAAAAACAATGCCAGCCCGATAAGTATCTGAGTCGGCGGCATGTGCTGGGTTCCCAAAGCCTGACGCAGAAAAAACAGCACTATCACGATTCTCGTGAAAGCCGTCATGGTCACCAGCAAAGCCGGCGCGAGCGTCAATACCGTCAGGAGGAACAGAATCTTCAAAGCGCCGACGGTCTCTCCCGGCCCATTGACTTCGTTCATTTCCACCGACAGTTTAGGCAGAGTCAGTCCGCCTTCGGACTGAGCCACAGCTTCAGCGCTTGCGGCCATTCCAAGGAAGAAGGTTACGGCCAGAAGCAGCAGGCCGATTTTAAAAGGAACCGGAAATTTCATTATCACCTCAGATGCTTGCGAAGTTCCTTGAGTCGTTTTTCAAGGCCGGGAACCGTTTCCTTGGGAGTACTGGCTTTAGATGCGTCAGGATACTGATCGCCTTGACCTGCAGCGGAATTCTGTCCGCCCCCGAAAAACGAGGGGCGCTGACCGCTGGAAGTGCGGCGTGGAGCCTGCTTTTTAGGAGCAGGGGCAGACGCTGTTTCCTGAGGCACAATCTTGCTTTCGACCGCTTGGGGGAAAAGGCTGACATTGCCATCTGGTACCAATCCGCTCAGATCGGCATTCCCTAAATCCTGACCTTCGTCAAGTTGCGCCAGAAGGCGTGTCTCCGTTCCGTTGCTGGCTATCAAGAAGCGGCGACCTTCAGTCTCTATCAACATCAAACGCTGACGCCCGCCTATATTCTGCGAAGCGACAACCTTGATGGGCTGCTCGAAACCGGAAAACGGATTGCCGCGCAAGCGCTTGACCAGAAGCCATATAGCTCCGATTATTATCAGCATTCCGGCCATCCAGTAAAGCGAGGTCATGTCCGGCAGTTTATTGCCTATTTTTACATCTTCGACCTTGGCAGCGAGCTTCTCCTCGTCGTCTTTTTTCTCGACGATCCCAGCGGCAGCTTCTTTTTTCTCTTCCATCTTGTGACCGAAGAGATTTTTCAAGAGCTTTTCTTTCTTCTGCTTGAACTGCTCGCTGTCAAGCGTTTTACCCTCAGGATCGGCTTTGCCTTTTGACGCAGCGGCCAAAGCATCCTCGGCAGCAGCTCCATCCTCAGCGCCTTTCACTTCGGCCAGTGCGGGAAGCTCGGGTTCGGCAACTCTTTCTTCGACGACCTCTTCACTCGGCGCCAGCTTTGCAGCTTTGGCCTCGGCCAGTACCAGAGCCTTATTTATCCGCAGTGTAACGCCGTCGGCGCCTCTTTCTATCTTCATACCCTTCAAGACATTTCGGGTCATCTCCTTGAAGTGTATTCTCAACTTGACCTTGCTTTTACCGTAGGGCTTCGCAGACACGGAATTTATCAGGGCCGAGCCCTTGACCTTGATGTTTATGGCCTTACCGCGTTTGAGGCTGGTATTGGGCATGATCGTATCGATCACGTATTTTTTATTCTTGAATTCTCCCAGTGAAAGGCTATCGTTATTCCTGACACCGAATTTTATCTCCGCCGTCTTTGCATCGCCGCCAACTTTGATGGAGTCGAGTATCCGCTTGGGCGCGGACCAAGCACCGGCTGGCAACAGCATTAATGCAATCAGGAAGATGAGTATTATCCTGGCTTTCATGATGGGTTCCTTTCCTGCTAACCGCCCAACTGTTCTATACGCTCTCTCGGGCTGATGATGTCGGTCAAACGCACTCCGAACTTGTCGTGCATGACGACTACTTCCCCACGCGCGACCAGGCGTCCGTTGACCAGTACGTCAAGCGGTTCTCCGGCCAGCTTGTTGAGTTCTACCACCGACCCCTGTCCCAATCGCAGAAGATCGCTGATGGGCATTTTGTTGCGACCCAACTCGACCGATACTTCCAGCGGAATATCCAGCACCATGTCGATGTTGCGTTCGCCGGCAGAGCCGCGAGCCTGATCCGCCAAACTCTGCAGAAGATCTTCGCCCGGTATCTGGGCGTTGTCTTTGGTTTCGTTATTGTCGTTGTCAGCCATCTGTTTTTCCTCCGGTCAGTATCATTTAACTTGGCAGTTTAGTTTTGTCTATACGCAGGGCCATATTACCCTTGTGAGTTACCGGATGCCCCAGCATCTTGGGTACGTTTTCGACTTTCAGAACCAGCGATTCGCTCGAAGAGGCATCCAGCTTGAGGATGTCACCGACTTTCAGTTTCTGCAGATCGTCCACGTTGATGGTCGTATGTCCCAGTTCCACCGAAAGATCGATACTTGTTTTCAACATCTGTTCCTGCAGGCGACTGACCCA
>CAYTHG010000013.1:0-25554 GCA_964437525.1 uncultured Myxococcales bacterium
AGTACGCTGCCGCAACCGCCTGTGCCGTTGCAGTAGATAGGATCGCCGTTGTTGGGGTTGACGGTCCAGCCTTCGTCAACCAGTCCGTCGCAATCGTCGTCTATAAGGTTGCAAAGCTCGCCTGAAGACTGGTCGTCGTTACCGCCCGGTTCGGTGGAGCAGCGTGTGGTTCCAATACCTGCGCATTCAATGACGCCCTCGCCACATGCACCTGTGCCAGTACAGGACAGGCCCGTGCCGAAGTCTTCATCGGTTTCGCCGTCGCAGTCGTTATCTATGGTGTCGCACAACTCGCCGGTGGACTGGGCGTAAGGCATTCCCGGGTTTGTGCTGCAATCGGACGAGTAGACATTGCCGGGCACGCACATGATAGAACCCTGTCCGCAACCGCCTTCACCGTCGCAGGAGTCACTGACATTGAAGTCTTCATCGGTGAAGCTGTCGCAGTCGTTGTCTTTAGAGTCGCAGGTCTCGGGGGTACCCGGATAGAGACTACCGCCTATGGCAACCGAGCAACGTACGTGAGTGTCGTCTTTGCATTCATATACACCCTGTCCGCATTCTCCCTCAGCATAGCAGGTTGTACCGATATTAAAGCCGTTATCCGGCGTACCGTCGCAGTCGTTGTCCAGTCCGTCGCAGACCTCCGGTTGAGGCTGGTATTGCGAACCGCCCGAGCTGGTGGAACATTTGTAGCCCCACTCGCCATCGCATTCAAGCAGGCCTGCGGCGCATTGACCCACTCCGTCGCATGGAACAGGCTGGCCGGTGGACTCGTCCACGGTAAAGCCTTCATCCGTCATGCCGTCGCAGTCGTTGTCTTCTAAGTCGCAGACTTCGATGTTGCCTGAATAACTCGATCCTCCCGGACCGGTGGAACAGGTGGTTGCATCCGGGCCGTCGCATTCAAGTATGCCTATACCGCAGCTACCCGGAGCCGTACATGCCAGAGGCTGTCCGGTGGATTCGTTGATGGTCCAGCCTTCGTCTATGGCGCCATCGCAGTCGTTGTCTTCCAAGTCGCAGATCTCGATGCCGCTGTCGTCTTCGGAGCCGCCAGGGTCTGTCGAGCAGATGCGCCCGCCTTCGCCGTTGCACTCCCAGGCACCTATGCCGCAACCGCCCATGCCGTCGCAGGGCTGGCCGAGCATGAAGTCCTCGTCGGTTTCACCGTCGCAGTCGTTGTCCAGGCCATCGCAGGACTCTATCTGCGTCATGTCTTCGCTGCCGTCCTCTTCGGTGGAGCAGATCACGCTGCCGTCGCTGCCGCACTCCCAGTTACCCGGCTCACAAGCGCCGGCACCGGGGCAGATGCCGCCCACGCCCAGCTCTTCGTCTGTGGAGCCGTCGCAGTCGTTGTCCAGATTATCGCAGATTTCCGCTTCGCTCTCATCGGCAGAACCGCCTATGTCGGTGGAGCAGATCGAGGTGCTTTGATCCAGACATTCCCACATACCCTCTCTGCATTCGCCTATACCTTCGCAAATGTCGCCAGTCAAGAAGCCGTTATCTGTCGTACCGTCGCAGTCGTTGTCCAGTCCGTCGCAGATTTCCGGTCCGGGGTTGTATTGTGAGCCGCCGGGATCGGTCGAACAGACTGTCGCTGCCGGTCCCTGACATTCCAGTACGCCAGCGCCGCAGCCGCCTTCACCTTCGCAGCTTATGGCTTCTCCGGACTCATTATGCGTGAAACCTTCGTCGGTAGCGCCGTCGCAGTCGTTGTCAAGTTCGTCGCAGACTTCAGTGAAACCGCCGTATTGTGAGCCGCCGGAATCGGTCGAGCAACGCCATTCGGCAGCCGGATTCGGGTCGCACTCGCGCAGACCCGTTCCGCATTCACCTGCGCCGTCACAGGCTATGGGATCGCCGGACTCGTCTATCACTATACCGTCGTCGGTCAGGCCGTCGCAGTCGTCGTCCAGACCGTTGCAGGTTTCTTCCATGGGGGCATAAGCCGAACCGCCGGGGCCGGAGGAGCAGACCCTCGCGGAATCATCGCCCGGCTTGCATTCCCATATTCCAGGAGAACATTCGCCCGAAGGCTGGCAGTCGTGGCCAATCTGGAAATCCTCATCTGTCACGCCGTCGCAGTCGTTGTCCAGCGAGTCGCACAACTCATTCGAGCCATCCCATTCTGAGCCGCCCCAGGCTGTGGAGCAAAGCAGGGATTCTTCGTCATCAGAGCACTCCCATTGTCCATCAGAACAAACGCCCGGCGCATTGCAAGCGGTATCCAGAGCAGGCCAGTCTTCGTCGGTGAACCCGTCGCAGTTGTCGTCGAGGCCGTTGCATACTTCGGGTTTAGCTCCGGGATTGGTACCGTCCGGGTCGGCGGAGCAGCGGTAGTTGTTCGGTCCGTTGCACTCGTAGACACCCACGCCACACTGTCCGGCACCGTAGCACAATTCGCCTATCATGTAGTCTTCGTCTGTCTCGCCGTCGCAGTTGTTATCCAGACCGTCGCACAACTCTGACAAGCCGTCATAGGCCGAGCCGCCCAGATCGGTGGAGCAGATGGTCGTGACCATGTTGAGGCATTCCATCTGACCCGCGCCGCATTCACCCACACCGTCGCAGGGATGCAAGGGACCGATCTCGAAACCGTTATCCAGTATGCCGTCGCAGTCGTTGTCCAGTCCGTCGCAAATTTCGGGGCCGGATTGATCTTCCATGCCGCCCGGTGCGGTGGAACACATTACATCCAGACCGTCTACGCTACACTCGTAGACACCCGCGCCGCATTCGCCTTGAGCTGTACAGGGATCCTCCAGCGGGAAGCCTTCGTCTGTGGTGCCGTCGCAGTTGTTGTCCACTCTGTCGCATATTTCCGTAGCGCCCGGATTCTGACTGCCGCCCGGATCGGTCGAACAGATACGCCCGGACAGATCGGACTTGCATTCCCAGACACCATCGCCGCATTCGCCCGAGCCGCTGCAGACTTCGCCTATCTGGAAACCTTCGTCGGTTAAGCCGTCGCAGTTGTTATCCAAGTAATCGCATTGCTCACCCGAGCCTTGATATTCGGAACCCTGTCCGCCGTTCAACTCTGTCGAGCAGCGCACTTCGCCCAGGTTGTTGCATTCGTATACACCGGAACCGCAGATGCCCATACCGTCGCAGATTTCATCCAGCGGGAAGCCTTCGTCGGTTTCGCTGTTGCAGTCGTTGTCCAAGCCGTCGCAAGTTTCAGCTACCAGTACATAAGCCGAGCCGCCGGGGTTGGCGGAACATTGCAGTTCGGCGTTGTTCTTGCATTCCCAGATACCCTGCGGACATTCGCCTTCTCCGAAGCAGGCGTTGCCCTTGTCGGTGAAGTCCTCGTCGGTCGCGTTGTCGCAGTCGTTGTCGATCTCGTCGCACAATTCGGCACTCGACATGTCGTCGGCACCATCCGGCATAGTGGAGCAGAAGGTGTCGTACAAACCGTTGCATTGCAGGACACCCGCGCCACAAGCGCCTGTGCCGTTACAAGTGTAAGGCTGGCCCGTAGCTTCGTCTACAGTGAAGCCTTCGTCAGTGTAGGCGTCGCAGTCGTCGTTGACGCCGTTGCACAATTCCTGCATGCCCGATACATCGTACTGCGAGCCGCCTTCGTCTTTGGAGCAGATGACGCCCGTACCGTCTGATCTGCATTCGATAAATCCGTCCGGGCAGGCGTGCGACGGGTTGCTGCAGGCATCGCCCAGAGTCGGGAAGTCCTCGTCTGTAGAGCCGTCACAGTCGTTGTCAGCACCGTCACAGGTTTCATCATTACCCGCATAAGCGCTGCCGCTCCAGTTGACAGAGCAGCGTTTTGAGTCGACCCCGGCGCATTCGAAGCAACCGAAGACACCGACGCAGGCACCCTGTCCTTCGCAATCGACATAACCGCCGACACCTGTACAGTATGGGTCTATGCCCCAATCCTCGTCGGTCTGGTTGTCGCAGTCGTTGTCGACGCCGTCGCAGGTTTCCGTTTCACCCGCCATTGACGGTTCGCTGATGTCGTAGTCCGAACCGCCCGGATTGGCCGAGCAGATATAGCCGCTCTCGCCGCATTCGTAGATCGCACCCGAGAAATTGCCGCAGGCTCCGTAGCCCGTGCAGGGAATATTGATGGGCCAGTCTTCGTCGGTGGAGTCGTCGCAGTCGTTGTCGAGACCGTCGCAGGCTTCGGGTTGGCCGTCGTAGGCCGAGCCGAGCAGGTCGGTCGAGCAGACCGCTATCAAGAGCAGTGGATGGCATTCGTTAGTGCCCGGTCCGCATTCGCCCTTGCCGTTGCAGATACCGCCGACGTTGAATACTTCATCGATCTCGCTGTCACAGTCGTTGTCGATTTCATCGCAAAGTTCTTCAGAGCCCTGCCAGTTGGAGCCGCCCCAGTCCACCGAACAGACAGTGTCCTGCGGGCCTTCGCATTCAAGAGTCCCCGAATCACCGGAGCAGGCGCCCTGTCCGGTGCAGCTTATAGCTTGACCCTGTTCATCGAATGTAAAGCCTTCATCAAATACTCCGTCGCAGTCGTCGTCCATGCCGTTACAGGCTTCATCCAACCCGGCATAGGCGCTGCCGCCGATATCGCTGGAGCAGATCACACTGCCTTCGCCGTCGCATTCTGTCAGGCCCGCGCCGCATTCGCCTACGCCCGTGCATGACTGGTTGATATTGAAGTCCTCATCCGTCTCGCCATCGCAGTCATCGTCGAGGCCGTTGCAGGATTCGGGTTCGCCCTGCTTTTGAGGATCGCCGATGTCGTAGTTTGAACCGCCCGGCAGACTGGAACAGACTGTCGCATCAGTGCCGTTGCATTCCAGTATGCCGTCTGTACATTGTCCGACACCCGTACATACTATGGGGTTGCCGGTCGATTCGTCATGGGTGAAGCCATCGTCGGTTATGCCGTCGCAGTCGCTGTCGAGCGAGTCGCAGATTTCGGTAAAGGACATATCATCCGCGCCGCCCGGCATGGAAGAACATTTGGTGTCATTCTCGCCGTCGCATTCCTCGACACCCTGACCGCAGACGCCGACGCCTGTGCATGTTAGGGGGTCGCCGTTTGAGTCGTTGGTAAAGCCGTCGTCCGTCACACCATCGCAGTCATCATCAAGCGCGTTGCAGGTCTCGGGGAAACCTTCGTAGTCGGTGCCGCCGAACTCCGTGTCGCAGATGGCCTGCCCCATGAAGCATTCTTTGTGTCCAGCGCCGCAGATACCCGCACCTTCGCAGGCAATCGGGTCACCGGTAGTTTCATCGACGGTCAAGCCTTCGTCTGTGGCTCCGTCGCAGTCGTTGTCCATTTCGTCGCAGATCTCATCCGATCCTTCGTAATCGGAACCGCCCAGGCTACTGGAGCAGACCGCCGTCTTGTCCTCAGCGCATTCCCATGTTCCCTGCCCGCAGACGCCTTCGCCTTTGCAAGGGTCTTCCAAATTGAAGTCTTCGTCGGTTTCGCTGTCGCAGTCATTATCGAGCGCATCGCACAATTCGTCAGAACCGTCGTATTCGGAGCCGCCCAAGTCTGTGGAGCAGCGCGTTTCTTCAGTACCCAGACACTCGCGGATTCCCGCTCCGCACTCGCCCACTCCGTCGCAGGTTAAGGCTTCTCCCGCCTCGTTGACGGTCCAGCCTTCATCGGCAACGCCGTCGCAGTCGTTGTCGAGTGTATCGCAGGATTCCGGCGCGCCTTCTTTTTCGCTGTCGTTTACGTCATATCCCGAGCCGCCCGGATTGCTGGAACAGCGTGTGTCGTCGGTGCCGTCACATTCAAGTGTACCGGCGGCGCATTCGCCCACGCCCGCACATGCTATAGCTACACCGGATTCGTCAGCCGTAAAGCTTTCGTCGGTTACGCCGTCGCAGTCGTTGTCGAGCAAATCGCAAATTTCCGTATGGCTATCATCGGCAGAACCGCCCGGATCTGTCGAGCAGATGGCCGCGCCTTCAAGACATTCGTAATTGCCTTCGCCGCAGGCTCCCACTCCGTTACATGGCAGGCCGACATTGAAATCATCATCGGTTGTGCCGTTGCAGTCGTTATCCAGCGAGTCGCAGGATTCGGGCGAACCTTGCTTTGCAGGATCGTTGATATCGTACTGGCTGCCGCCCGGCAATGTCGAACATGTGGTCGAGCCGAAGCCCGCGCATTCAAGTACGCCCGAGACACACTGGCCGACGCCGTTGCATGTTATGGGTTGGCCGCTTTGGTCATAGGTGTAGCCGTCGTCGATTATGCCGTCGCAGTCGTTGTCCACTTCGTCGCACCATTCCTGAGAGCCGGCAAAGCTGGAGCCGCCCTGTCCGGTGGAACAGACTGTAGCAGAAGTGTCCTGCGGATCGCATTCCAAAACACCCGAGGCTGTGGCGCACTGACCCAGACCCGTGCAGGAAGTGTCCAGAGCAAATCCGTTGTCGGCTTCGCCGTCGCAGTCCTGGTCCTGACCGTCGCAGATTTCATCCACATGAACATACTCGCTGCCGCCCGGATCACTGGAGCAGATGGCCACGCCGTCACTGCACTCTATGCTACCCGGCGAACACATGCCCACGCCTTCGCAGGTGTGATGCACGTTGAAGTCGTTGTCGGTCACAGCGTCGCAGTCGTTGTCCAGATAATCGCAGGTCTCAGGAGAGCCTTCTTTTGCAGGATTGTTTACGTCGTACTGGCTGCCGCCGGGAAGCGTCGAGCAGACAGTTGCAGCCGTGTTTTGAGGATCGCATTCCAAAACACCGCCTGCGCACTCGCCCACACCTGCACAGCTTATGGGCTGGAAGCCTACGATATCGATGATAAAGCCCTCGTCGGTCTGACCGTCGCAGTCGTTGTCTACGCCGTCGCAGATCTCATTTGAGCCTGCGTACTGTGTGCCGTTGATATCCGTGTTGCAGATGGTAGTCGTGGAATCGTTGGGATCGCATTCAAGCTGGCCTGATGTCTGTCCGCATTGCCCGACACCCGTGCAGGCCGCGCCGAGGTTAAAGCCTTCGTCGGTTTCTGAGTCGCAGTCGTCGTTGATGCCGTTGCACAACTCGACCGGATCTTCATCGTACTGCGAGCCGCCCGGATCTTTCGAGCAGACTATGCCCGAGCCGTCCAAGGTGCATTCTATGAAGCCATTGGGACATGCTGCCGAGCCTGTGCAGGCATCGCCTAAGGTGGGCCAGTCTTCGTTTGTCTGACCGTCGCAGTCGTTGTCGATTGCGTCGCACAACTCCGCCTGACCTTCCCAAGCCGAGCCGTTCCATTCAGTCGAACAGAGCGTGTCGGATTCTCCGGCGCATTCCAGAACACCCGCGCCGCACGGTCCTAAGCCTTCACAGGCTATGGTCGCGCCTTCAGCGGAATGAGTAAAGCCTTCGTCGGTAACGCCGTTGCAGTCGTCGTCTAAGGTATTGCAGATTTCGCTTGCTTCAACATACTGGCTGCCGCCCGGCATGGTGGAGCAAACCGTTTCCAAGGGAGTAAGAGGCGAACATTCAAGCAGGCCTGCTCCGCAAGCGCCTACGCCCGTGCAGCTTATGGCCTGCCCGGATTCGTCCACGCTCCAGCCGTCGTCGGTGACACCGTCGCAGTCGTTGTCGCGTTCGTCGCAGATTTCTTCCTGGTCGCCGTGATGGGGGCCGCCGGGAGCGGTATCGCAGATGACGCCGAGTTGACCGTCGCAAACCATGGTAGATGGCGCGCATTCGCCCGGAGGATCGCAGGGCTCGTCTTTGCCGAGTCCGTTGTCTGCCGTCCCGTCACAATCGTTATCCAGTTCGTCGCAAACTTCTGCCACATACGCGTAATCAGAGCCGCCCGGATTGGCGGAACAGCGAGTTGAGTCTGTGCCGTCGCATTCGACTATACCTGCCGGACATTCTCCGACGCCTTCACAGAAAACACCCGTGTCGAAAGTTTCGTCGCTTTCCCCGTTGCAGTCGTTGTCCTGCAAATCGCAGATCTCATCCGAGTCCATACTGTGACTGCCGCCCGGCATGGTCCAGCACAAAACGTCGGTGGGATCTTCGGGATGGCATTCGTATTTACCCGCAGCGCAGACGCCTATGCCAGTGCAGTCTTCGCCGACGGCAAAGGTCTCGTCGGTTTCTGTGTCGCAGTCGTTGTCGATGTTGTCGCAGATTTCTTCCGAGCCGTTATAGGCCGAACCGTCGGGGCCGGAGGAACAACGTAAGCCGCCCTGATCGTCGCATTCATAGATGCCCGCGCCGCAAATGCCGGGAGCGCTACAGCCTTCACCCAGACCCAGACCTTCATCCGTCGAGCCGTCGCAGTCGTTGTCGATATCGTCGCAGGACTCGTCCGAACCGGCGTACTCCGAGCCGTTCCAGTCAACGGAACAGATGGTCGCCTGCAGGCCGTCACATTCGAGATACCCACTGTCATTCGAACATGCGCCCTGACCGTTGCAGCTCAATAGCTGACCCTGCTGGTCGTAGGTGTAATCCTCGTCGGTTACGCCGTCGCAGTCGTTATCCAGTGTATCGCAGAATTCCTGCTGCTCAATGTAAGCCGAGCCGCCGGGATTACTGGAGCATTTCAATGCCGCAGGTCCGTCACATTCTAAAATGCCATCTAAGCATTCACCGATACCCGAGCAGGCATCGCCAGCCGACAGGCCATCAGCTATCTCTTCGTCGGTCAAACCGTCGCAGTCGTTATCCATCGTGTCGCAGATTTCAGTGGCCGTCTGGTCCTGGCTTCCGCCAAACTCAGTCGAACAAATCATCTCCGCCGTTTCCGTGTGGCATTCAAACACGCCTGTGCCGCAAACTCCTTCGCCGCTGCACTCGGAGGCGAGCTGCGGATAAAGCTCATCCGTCTGGCCGTCGCAGTTGTTGTCCTTATAGTCGCAGGACTCGACACCGCTGTTGCTGTATTCGCATTCGTATTCGCAGACGCCGTCGCCGTTTAAGTCGTGTGTTCCCGGCTCGCAGTCGGAACCGGTTCCTTTGACGAATACGTTCAACTCATCGTCATCCAAGTCGTTGTTGTAAAGCGTAAACGTAGCTGTCGCCTCTCCCACCAGAAGCGGGGTGAAGGTCAGGCCGAAGATATAAGTCTCGCCAGCCTGCAATTCAACAGGCAAGGGCTGTCCCTGCGGAGCGACAAACGAGAACTCCTGCCCGTAGCCGGTCGAGTCCGTCATGGATACCGATGTAATGCGCAAAGGTCCGCTGCCGGTGTTGGTGACGGTGAAGTTGTAGGGACCGAAGGTTTCATACAAATGCAAAGCGCCGAAGTCGCGTGGCTCTTCAGATGTGGTTACGGGGTCTATGCTTATCTGCGGGTCAATGGCCGAGCCCGCCAGATCCACGATCAGGTTCTTTGCTTCCGGGTCATTGGTCAAGCCTAAAAGCCTGCCGTAATCGATGCCGTATACCGTCGGCTCGTACTTGACAGTCAAGGTGCCCATGTCAAGCGGCGCAACGGGCGGCAGGTAGCTTGTCACCAGCCCGAAGCCGGGATCGGATTGTGTATCGATATAAACCGGGTCCACCACCAGATCGGCCTGTCCAGTATTGCCCACCAGAAGATCGACCTGCTTTTCTTCGCCCAAGCGCACTTCGCCAAAATAAATCAAACCATCGAATGTCCCGCCCGAGGCCAATTCCAGCGTCATCTCGGGAGCGATACCGGAACCGGAAACGATTACATCCAAAGTCGGAAGCACATCGTCGTCGGTGCCGATGATCAGAGATTCCGAGTCCGGGCCTTCGTTTGATGGTGCGTAATGGACGGTGACATCCATGCTGTGACCGGATTGAAGCTCATTTGGCAAAAGCGCCAGATCGCCGGAATCGACATAAATATCTCCGCGCGCAAAATCAAGAGTCAATATTGTGATAGCCGAGGAAGAGACGTTTTGAATCTCCACCGTGTCCGTCACATCCTGCCCGACCGAGACCTGCCCGAAGTCGATGGCCAATGGATCGGCTATCCAGTTGGGCCAGACCGCATGTCCGGAAACAGGAACCGTCACTTCGCTGTCGGGATAGAAATTTCCGTCGATGTGCAGAGAAGCGGAGTGATTGCCCGCCTCTGTGGGATTGTAGCTCAGATAAAATATGGCGTGTCCGCCGGGAATAATCGGGACATCCAGGACGCCTGTGGTAATCAGCGTGAACAGCCCTTCCGGGGCGTCGGTGATTTCTATACCGCTGATAATGGCATTGGCTTCGCCGTCGTTTGTCAGAGTGACCGGAATCATGGTCTCGGTTCCGACAGGTTTGTCTCCGAATTCCACCGGACTCGGGAAGATGTTTGCTGCGGCTGCTACGCCGCGACCCGCTAAATTGAAAGAACGCTGACCGCGCCCGTCCTCGGCGTTGGTGTCGAACAGAACGTAGTCCTCACGGTCGCCCAAAGCCGTCGGTAAAAACGCCAGCGGAACATCCAGGCTCTCACCCGGCTTTAGAAGATAAACCCACTCGGCATCGAACTCCGCTTCAAAATCGAAGTCATCAAGGCCGTTGTAAATATTGAAAGGTCCAAGCTCTAAAACCGCGTTGGTGTTTGCTTCGCTTGCACTATAGGTCAAGGTCACGGAACCCGATTCGGGAACGTCCTCGTTCATTTCCACATCGCCGAAATCCAGTGTTACAGGGGAGATTTCCAGCATGGGAGTTCCACTGTAAGTGCTGCGCAGATGCACTGTATATTCATGCACCATGGAATCGTCCGAGGTGATCTTCAAATCGCATTCATCCTGACCTGCGTCCTGCATCTCATAGCGCAAGACCACAATCAGGCTGCCGGAAGGATCTATGACGGCAGGTAAAACCGGATCCTGAACGAATCCGAATTCTGCAGTGCAACCCACGAAATCAATTGCCGTGATTTCCAGTGGTCCGTTGCCTATATTGCCAATGGGCAGACCGGAAGTGGTCGAGGTGTTCAATTGCACCTGATCGAAAACGACTTCCACCGGCGCATTGATGACACCGCCGTTTGAGTCCTGATCCTCTTCGGTATCCACTTCCTCGTCCCCGTCGCCCTCGCCTTCGGAATCAGGCTCTATATCAAAATCGCCGTCAAAGTCGCCATCGCCCTTGTCGCCATCCACAGAGTCGGGATCTCCGTCTGCCGAATCGCCGTCGCCGACTTCATCGTCTTTATCACCGAATTGCCAGGGATTATCCTGGTCGGCCTGACCGGAGTTGTCACCGTCGGGATTGAAATCCGATTCCGACGAACCGTTACAGCTCCAGAGCAGAGCGGAAAGCAGCAACACACACAACAAAAACCTGAAATTACTCATTTTTCGTCTCCCATAGGCGCAATTACGCGCCCACTGGCGAGGGAAATTCCCCCCAAAACAGCTAGACAATGAAATTTTTCTCTTATCGGCAAAAGCAAAATTCTTCCCATCTGACCGAAACGCATTTGAATCACTAAGCTTTTACGCTCAAGTGAAACCAACGAATGCCAGTCTTTAACGGTACACAAATTCCCATTGCATTTTACAATATATTGTCTGAGCTATCAACATATATAAGGGTGGGTTTTGGTGTCTGATTTCATTCGTAATTCTACAGACAGCTCAAGCTTAGCTGTTTTGGGACAGGTTTTTTTACGAAATATGCTGTTCTTGAGCCCGGATGGAGATAGGGCAGGATTTGTTGCTGAAAGAATATCCAGTGAGGAGCCTTAATCTATTCCCCCAAAGTTTCTATCTGACGCATCGGACGTGAATGGGAAAGACAGTGTAACTATAGACTATTCCATCAGAGAAACTGATGTGCCACGCGAAGTCAGTGCCGTTTTTTAAAGGGGAAGAAGACCAATACAGGGAGCAGGTTCCTTCTATTAAAAGAAGTATTACTGATCTGCTGCAGAGCGCATCTCTTCTTCTATCATATTCACTAAATCGGAAGGCACGCAGAGTTTCAGGTTGCCGAAATATTCCTCTTTTGCAGCAGATGTAAGTCGTTCTTCATCAACCCAATCTTGCGGATCCATACAGATGTTGCTGTCGGCTATACGGCAGTCTCCAATAAAATCACAGGGGCGTAAACAAATGTTTATCAGGTCCACATAGCTCGGCCCGATAAATCCACTACGCATACAAACACCACCAGTGCTATCATTACAAACTTCACTGTCACAATCAGTGCCAAATATGACCAGATTGGAACAATAACCATTGGGAATAGTGATTTTGGCTCCCAGCAATTCACTTATAATTTCTTCGGTGAGACAATATTGGGATTCGCAATCATCATCTATCTCACATGCTGCACCAATCTTGCCACTCGTGGAGGGATTGTCGTCATCTATGGTGTCTCCATCGACTAGGATATCGTCGTCTTGATCGCCATCGGGAAGATTGTCGGCATCATCAGGTTCTATATCTTCGTCAGAATTAAACTCGTGATCTCCGTCAACTGTCTCGATGTTTACACAACGATCATCCACGCACTCAGAACCATCAACGCACACGCCGCCATCCGTGCAGGGTTGGCCTAGATGACCTTTGTCAGGCAGCAAAACACCGCAGGAAGAGAGCAGGAATAACATGAACAACAGGAAATCGACACGTAACATTTCACCACCTCCCGTTAAGGCTTAATGTGCCGCCGGAACCATCAGGCGTTGGTCCCGTTGAAACCTGATGATCTTCCCACCATTGCTGATCGCCGGGAGAGAGCACCCACAACACAATCCCCGTTATCATCAGAGCGCCACCAATAGTGTAACCCGCATAAGCGGCACCCATCCACGATCTGCTAGCGCCTTCAGCGTCATTGGCCGAATTCACAGAAGAAGCTTTGTCGTAGTTGTCAGACTCCATACTTGACATACCCGTCGACAGAGCGCCAAAAGCCATAAAACCGACCCCCGTAAAAAACGTCACGTAACCATATTTTTTATATGGATTCATCGGGTAGTCATGCTCAAGCGTCAGTTTTAGACGCATAGTTTCCTTTGAGTTGACGGTTACATAATCTTCGAGCGTCTTGTAGCCTTCCAGTTTCAATTCCAGCTTGTAATCGCCCACTTCAACTTTTTTATTGTAGGGGGTCTCGCCACCCTCTTTTCCGTCCAGCAGCAACACAGCACCAGAAGGTTCAGAAGCAATGTGGAGTCTTCCCGGTGGGATACGTTCCAGATCAACTTTAATATTCGTCTTTCCACCCGGCAGGATGCGCAAGGTGTCCTCATGACTGACGTAACCGCGATGCTCCAGGCTAATCTTGTGCTTGCCGACTTTGAAAGATTTCTCAAACGGAGTCTGTCCGACTAGCTTGCCATCCAAGAGTACGTCAGAGCCTTCGGGTACGCCGTGTACTGACAAGATGCCAGTCGTCGGCACTTTGATTGCAGGCGGCATTTTCCCATCTTTTATGCCGAATAACTGTGCCACAGCTCCGGGAAGAACACGTATCAAGTTATCAACCGAACCTTCAACATTTCTGCTGCTTCTGCCCACTACATCTGCCGAATGGACATTGATACGCCGTAGATTGAGCATCCAGTAGGAACCGATTTTACCGATGTCTCCACTGACAGCTTCCGGTACACCCAGCGCGTTGCCGATCTCAGCTACGCAGGAGGTATCATTTACGCCGCAACGCTGGCGGGTTTCTTCACCTTTCAAGATTGTCCAGATATCCGCTTCGGAGATGACTTTATAGCCTGAATATTTAGCTACCTGGTTAGCCACAAAATTTGAGAGTAAATTGACATCCTCCTCATTTACTTCCTGATTTGCAGACAATTTCCACACTACTATGCCCGGGCGGATATTCTCTCCTGCATGGACAACATTTACCGCAAAGAAGAAGCAAAGTACCGGGAAGACAATCCCAATCCAGCGCCACAACGGGCAACAGCTTATGTGAGTCCTCATTGTACACTTCCAGGTTATATATAAATGAAGGAGCAGGTTGCCTCCGCCACCTGCAATCATGAAGTTAGTGCATAATGGTAGGCAAATCAAGATGTTTCAGAGAATGAACCTCCCTTGCCTGTCGAGTTCTCATTTGCTTCTTACTCGTCATTTTCACTAAATTTGGCCTACCAATATCGTTAGCCCTGTGTTAATTTATTGCTCAATAAAAGTTAGTGAATTTCCAATCAAGGAGTTTTGCAATGCGCATAGAAATGAAGTTTATTTTACTGGCGGTTATGATAGCCATGTTTTCTCTGGCCTGTGGCGGAGACGACTCCGACTCCAACGATAATCTTAGCGATGGAGATCAGGACACTGTCGAAGACGGCGATGTTTCCGAAGACGGTGACGCCGAGCCTTTCGAGCCGGCAGTTACCACAGTCAGCAAGACTCTTGTGCCCGAAGTCGAGTTCCTGGAGTTCTGCAAGGATTCTGCTGATCGTCGCAAGCTCGAATACTGCAAGAACCCGGCTACCTACGAGCAGGATTTCGATGTTTACTTCAAAAAAGGTATGGGCGAATGGAGCGTTGAGGACGGCGAACCTCTGACCCTGCGCGAAGACTTGGGTGTAGCCAAAGGTGAGCCGGGAACGCGTCAGGCAATTTTAAGCTGGGCGCAATTCACCGACGTGCATATCACCGACGAAGAATCACCCAGCCGCACCGCCTCTTTCGACAGCACCTCGATCCCCTCGGCCCTGCGTCCCCAAGATATGTACACTCAGCGGGTTTTTGCAGATGCCATCAAAACCATCAACCGCTTCATAAAGACCGGTACACTGGACTTCACACTCGTAACAGGCGATGCGACCGATACCGCCCAGTATAACGAAATGAAGGCGCTGCTGGACATTATGAACGGCGAGTTGATAGATCCCGACTCGGGAGCAGATGATGATCCTGTAGCCGGAGAGAACAACGATGGGCAGGATCCCTTCCAGGCTGAAGCGCTTGAAATGCCCTTCTACCTGGCGCTGGGCAACCACGACGAACTCATCATGGGTAACTGGAAAATCAACGAAAAAGCCAAAGCCGTCGGCGTCGGTTCTCTTCCCGGCTCAGGCACGCGTCGAGGCGACGATTTTTTGGTTACAAAGGAAGAAGTTCCCGCCGATGAAAATCGCGAATCGCTTTACCACGATGAGATGATAGACCTTATTATGAACACCCCGGGCCTGCCCGAAGGTCACGGCTATACACAGAACAACATAGACGAAAACAACGGCTACTACGCTTTCGACGCCCCCAACGGCGCTCCGGTGCGCTTCATAGTGCTGGACACCACTTTCCGTCCGCTGGGCTTCGAGGGTTCCGACACCACTTATGTAAGCGGTGTCATCGACCGCGTGCAGTTCGAGCATTTCCTGCAACCCGAACTCGAAGACGCCTTCAACGACCACAAGCTGGTAGTGCTGGCCTCCCATGAACAGAGCGACCATTTGCAGAACGACGGATTCGACGACGGGCGCTTCATCTCCGAAGAGGAATTTCTGGAGACCACTTTGAGTTATCCTAATATAGTTCTGCACTGCGTCGGCCACGGCCACACGCACCGTGTGCGTATCCACACACCCGAGGATGCAGACGGCGATGGCGGTTACTTTGAAATAGAGACCACTTCGCTGATAGATTTCCCGCAGCAGTTCCGTTTCTTCGAAATGGTGGACAACGGCAACGGTACGCTTTCCATCAACTCCGCCGTAGTAGATCATCAGGGCGAAGAAGGCGGCATGAGTGAATTATCCCGCAAGCTGACCTTGATTGACAGCCAGACCGGCTGGGATGAACAGGGAATGCAGGGATCTCCTGAAACACGCAATATCGAGATGATAGTTCCCATCCCCGAAGGCTGGCAGGGCTATGTTTCGGACTTCGAAGGCCGCGAAACCATAGACGCCGAAGTCAACTGGTAAACGAGAAAAAGCTTATAAAAAGGCCGCGCCCTGCAAGGGCGCGGCCTTAGACTGTTGACAAACCCCGTCGAATCCGGCGGGGTTTTCATTTGTATGCCGGAAAAATCATGGGGCGAGAAGATTTGTCGGATGACTGAGACCCTTGTCCTGTGCAGGTTTCCGCCCGAATACGCGTAAAAAGATCGCCTGCGCGGGGATACGGAAGCTTATCCTTCGCCTTCTTGAAAGAATTAACTTTGTCAGCAATCTGACGGGCTTTTTTTGTTCAGACTTATTGCGGTTCCGGTAGGTATTTTGTAAGCGCGGTTTTATTTGTCGCCATAGGCTGGAGGATTCTCGCAAGAGGCACCGATGCCTTCTTCGATGCAGGCCTGCGGACTGCAATCTATTTCGAACCACGAACCGAAGTCGCAGTAATGCATTACGCTGCCGGTGCAGTACCACGGGTCGACGCCGATCTGGCATTCCGTTTCGGCTTCCGGTTCGACTTCGATTTCTTGGGTTTCGACTGCATCAAGTTCGCTGTCGAAATCGGTTTCCAGGTCTCCGTCGCCTTCGGGAGTACATGTACCCTGGCCGTCCGGAACATCGCCGCAAACGCCTTGATCGCAGGCATAACAGAAGACGTCAATATTGAGGCAGATCTCTATGCAATTTTCATCTGAAGTGCATAACGGCCCGAAAATGGATCCAGCGTTACCGCAATTGTGTTCGACAGTTTGAGCTTGTTCTTCGATCTCGGTTTCGGAATCTATTTCTACGATATCCATTTCTTGATCCCCGTCGGGATCTTCCTTGCCGACACACCATGCCGAAGCGCCGTCTGTCACGCAGGCGCCGGGGGCGCAGCTTTCTTCCTGCCAGTAACCGGGAGGTTCGCAATAGCGCCTGATGTCGTATTCCGGGCAAGTGCCCACAGCATTGTATGGATCACATTCGTATTCGCTGTCGTCCACATCCTGCTCGTCATCGCCATCAGGCTGGCTATCGATGTCGCCGTCGTTTCCCTGCTCGGCATTTTCGGCTTGCTCGCCCATCTCGCCTTCGATATCAAGATCCCCATCGGCACCGTTATTGTCGCCGTCGGGAGCCGGTGGGATATAAATGAAATCTGGATCGGAGTCTTTATCACCATCGGGCTGAGTGTCTTCGTCTCCGCCGCATGATGCCGTTAAAAACAGCAAGGTCAAAATCAGTGCTATGTAAAAGGTCTTTTTCATCGCTCTACCTGTCTCAATACGTTTTCTTAGATTCTAGCACGTACATCCGTATCTATAAAGCTCTGCCTTCATCTTACATTGATATGCATGGTCAAGGGCGGCTCTTTATCTTTGAACTTCACTCGCAGTCTGTGTTTCCCGGCGGGCAGTTTTATTTTAGAGGCCGGGGTCGCCAGGGCTTCGCGGTTGTCGATGAAAACTTTAGCCCAGGGCGAGGCGTTGATGTTGCATTCCAATTGTGTCAGGAAGCGTCCGTGGCCGTTTTTTATCTGTTGGGCTTTGGCGCGCATTACAAAATTGTTCCCCGCTTTGTCGCTTATCTTTAACATGCGGGCGGATTGATGCAGCTTCTCTATCTTGAGCGGGCTGGATGCCGGTTTGCCGTCTAAGGTGAGCTTTGCCGCCTGAGCGCAATCTACCACAGCCTCGGCGGAGAAAGGTTCAAGAGCAATTTTCAGTTCCGTTGTTTCTTCCTGACCCGGCGTGATCGGAACTTCCCGACTGATGTATCCCTTGCGGCTGGCGGTCAAGGTGACTTTTCGTCGGCGCATTACGCCTTCTATGGTGTAGGGAGATTTGCCTTTCTGACGCTTGCCTTCCATGTACAGGTCGCAATCGGCAGGGGTGCATTCGACTTTCAGGCGGGCATATAGCGAGCGGAATTTATAGGATTGTGCAAGCGGTTCATCTATTGCCTCGGTGATGATGAACTCGCGTTCTATGGGCACCTGCCCGTCTTTTTCAAGACGCAGGCTGTGGCGCACTCCCACATCAAGCACCCCCAGCTCAAGCGGTGTCGCGCCATCGAGCTTTTTGCCGTTCAACCAGACCGATGCGCCTTCAGGATCGCTCTTTACGTTGACTGCCCTTTGTAAACGCTCAAAGACGATCTTGCGCTCTATGGCTTTGCGCCCTTTTGCTAAAAGGCTTTCCTCGTAAGGAGCGAAGTCCGCCAGTGTCAAGCGCAGTTTGTGCGGCTGAGAGTCCAAGGGCAGACGTGCCTTGTCCATCGGCGTGATTCCCAGAGTTCGCCCGTCCAGTTGTATAAGGGCTCCTGAGGGAGTGCTTTGCAGTTTCAACAAAACGCTTGATGGCACAAAGAAATACCAGTAAGCGAGGGCGGCCAGCAACAAGAGCGGCAAAGCCAGCAGTAACGTGCGCTTCAGCGCTTTCTTTGGTTTTGCATTGTCGATTATGTTTTTTGGTGGAGTCTTTACCGGCGATATGGGTTGAGTCGATAAGATGGTTCGCTCAGGCATTACCACTGAGCTTTCGGAGCGTTCAGGAAAGAGTACGGCAAGCCAGCGTCCCAATTCGGCATCTTCGGAGTCTATTTTATCCAGGCAGCTTTCAAGCTCGCGCTGCATTTGCCGTGCTGTGGAGTAGCGTTCGGCTTTCTGGCAGGCTGTGGACTTTTTTAAAATCTCCGTCAGTCCCGGTGCAATGCTGTTGTTCGATTGCCATTTCATGTGGCCCTCGCGCACAGCGCACAGGATTTCTTCGGTATCGACGCCGTTGGCCGGGAAAGCTTTTTTCAGATAAAGCAGTTCGTAAAGCACCACGCCCAGAGAATAAATGTCGCTGCGGCGGTCAAGCGGTTCGCCGCAGACCTGCTCGGGCGAGAGATAACTCAATTTCCCGGCCAGCCATTCGTCGTTGCCACTTTGTCTGGGGCGGGCGATACCGAAGTCGGTAACTTTGACCTGACCCTCGAAACTGACCAGTATGTTTGACGGGCTGATGTCGCGATGTACCAGGCCAAGCTCCTGACCGTGTTCGTCTTTCAATCTGTGAACGTAATCCAGACCGCGACAGGCTTCTATGGCGATGCGCAACAGGAGAGCCTGCGGGATGGTTGCATCGCTTGATTTCAGCATGGCGATCAATCCGCCCAGATCGACACCTTCCACATACTCCATTGCCAGAAACAGTGAACCTGCCTGCTGTCCGAAGTCGTAGACCTGAACCACATTGTTGTGATTGAAGCGCGCCGCTAAACGAGCCTCGGCCTTGAACATTTCGGCGAAGCCTTTTTTGGAGCTGATCTGCGGCAGCATACGCTTGACCGCCACCAGCTTTTCAAAGCCCGCGCCGCGAACCAGCTTGGCCTTGAAAACTTCGCCCATGCCGCCTTCGGCGATGCGCTCTATAAATCTGTACTGTCCATAAGTGTCGCTCATAAGGCGATACTTTCAAATTGGTAATTCGCTGTTTGTTACGCGCTATACTTTGCCATGCGGTGACGGCAATTGGCAATTAATTTGTTGAGAGCATAAAGAATGAGAAGCGGGAAGCATCTAGCTGCTGTTGAATGTATTGCTTGCCTTTTCTCGTGATCAAGCTCCGGAACAGCCCGTCTGAATTCGATTCACTCAATTTTAAAAGCATATCTTCTTAACTATTTTCGAGTTGTCGATTATAATCAAAATGAATTGGAGGTTCATACCTGCAGTTTAATCCAGCCATGGCAAGGGTTCCTATCTATGGTGAGCTTGCGCCAGATAAAAAAATAGAATTACGCGGGGGTGTATATGTCCGAAAAGAGCAAATCGCGTGGCAAACAGAGGAGTTCTGTCGAAAACATTATTGACTTCCTCAACCAGCCGATTGACTTGAAGCCATTGGTCGGATTTTTAGAATCATCCAAAAAAGAAACTCGCGGTCGGCCCGGAGCGAACCTGGACAAGCAAACCGAGCGCATTCTGGGCATGGCCCGAACCATTGCCGACAAGGAAGGCATAGCCATAGAGGAGGCCTTGAAGCGCTACGGCATTGACCTTGAGAGTGATATCAGGGCGGACAGCGAGTCGGCATCGGAAGAGATGCGCGAAGATATGCTCAAGTCGTTGGACTGGGAATTGTCCGAAGGCGGCGAAGCCGGGGGCGGATTGGTCAGGGCCGACGACAAGAACACGACTGTAGCCCTTGAGAAACTCCGCAACCTGTTTTCAGATCTCGACGAGGATGTTTTCAATGCTGTCATAGGTAGCATTAACCCCAAGGATAAGCTTTTCAAAGAACGCCTGATTCTGGCGGGAGTCTGCAGCAGAGAAGACTTGCAGAACTTCAACGAAGGTGACCCGCAGGGTTTTCTGGGTTCCATATGTATCAAGAACAATGCCGATCTGAATTTGCTGGCAGAGGTTCTGCGTTCGATGCCTTACTATCCTTTGCAGAACGAGGATAAAGGGTTGTTTTATGAATGGCTGCTGGATAAAGGATATCTGCCCTACAGGGTATTTAAAGATGCTAAAAAAGAAAGCAAGCTGGCTGGAGTCAGTATAGGTCGTCTGGTCAGCAAAGAGGAATACATAGATGCACCGACCTATAAGGATGCGCTGATAAGCTACACCGGTCTGCCTCCTTGGGCAAAAGCGATGCCGCGTGTTTCCAAGAAGTTGACAGAAGCCATACCTGCAAACTTTATGGACTTGTTCGATATCGTGCCTTTGCACGTTACCGGAAAAACCCTGGATGCAGGTGTCTTTTGGCCGTTTACGCCTTTCTGGATCGCTAATTTAGAAAAGGCCACTGGAAAAAGTATCAACTTCCATTTTGTTGAAGTTGGTAAGCTGAAAGAGCTGCGCTCCGGCTTGATGGGCAAGATGAAAGAAAGCGGTATGATGGTGGCTGACGACAGCGAAACCGCTTCCCGCGTGCAGGGCATTGTCGCCTCTGCTTCGGCTGTCAATATGGTTCGCCAGATATTCGAGGGCGCACTCGATGCCCGCGCCACCGACATTCACCTTGATCCTCAATCCGATGGCGTCAAGCTGCGCTTCAGGATAGACGGAATTCTCTATGATGTATTGAATCTCGATTTGCAGCTTTATGTAGAAATTGCCTCGCGCATCAAGATTCTGGCAGATCTCAATATCACCGAGCGCCGCCGCCCGCAGGACGGGCATATCAATATCAACATCAAGGGGCAGCAGTTCGATATGCGTATCGCTTCTGTTCCGACCCGCTACGGCGAAAAAATGGCTATTCGTCTGGTATATGCCGGGCGCGTAATGAAACGCATGAACGAGCTTGGTCTGGAAGGCAAAGACTTTGATAAGGTACAGCACTTCATAGCCAAACCGCACGGTATGATTCTGGCGACCGGGCCGGTCGGTTCGGGCAAGACCACTACGCTTTATTCCTGCCTGAACGAGATAGATCGCTCCTTGTACAATGTAATGAGCATTGAAGATCCGGTCGAGTTTGAGTTGAGCCTTGCAAATCAGGTTCAGGTCAATTACGACCTTGATTTCGGTTTTGTCGAAGGTCTGCGCGCTCTTCTGCGCCAGGACCCGGACTCCATTCTTTTAGGAGAAATTCGCGACGAAGAAACCGCCCGGATTGCGATCCGCGCCAGCATGACAGGATTGCTGGTGTTCTCGACTCTGCATACAAATGACGCCGCAGGTGCAATAACAGCGCTTTACAACTTCCATCTGCCGACACACTTGATAGCGAATTCCCTTGTGGGAGTGGTCGCCCAGCGTCTTTTGCGCAAGGTCTGTCCGCATTGCAAGACTTCATACAAACCCACCAAGCGCGAATTGACAGAGCTTGGAATCAAGCCCGCTCAGCAGGCCAAGATCAAAAAGCTATACAAAGGCAAAGGTTGTCCTAAATGCTTCGGGTCCGGTTATCTGGATCGCATGGGCGTTTTCGAGGTTATGGAAATCACTCCGGCTTTGCGCGATGCAATACTGGAAGAGCACAGCGAAAAAGAACTGCGCAATCAGGCGATTAAAGACGGGATGCGAACGCTGTCAGTTGATGGTTTGGACAAGGTAATTAAAGGCGAGACCAGCGCTGAAGAATTCTTGAGAATTTTACGCTTCTAGATTTCGGATAATTGGGGCTAAAGATTTTAAAACTGATTTTTAGGGAGATTTACCGATGGCGACAAAAAAGAAAAGCCAGGAAGACAAACTAAAAGAAAAAATCAAGAAACAACTGGAAGAGCAGCAGGTAAGCACTGCGGAAGAAGCACCCAAGGCGGAAGAAGAGACTAAGGAGAGTCGCCCAGGGTCGGCGCCTTATACTCAGCCCAATCGCTTTTTGACACGCATGGCCAAAAAGAAAGATGTGGCCATGTTCTTCCGCGAGTTGGCTATTCTGGTAGAAGCGGGCTATCCCATTATGAGAGCCTTGACGCTTTTGGCCAACAAGACTACCAACCGCCACTTTGCAGGCGACATCGACCGCATTGCTCAGATGGTTGAGCGAGGCAACTCTCTGGGTAAGGCTCTGGCCAACTTCCCCTGGTATTTCCCGCCCATGACTGTCTCCATGATAGAAGCCGGCGAGTCCTCGGGGCGCTTGGCCGATTCTCTTTCAAGCATCGCCGACGATTTTGATCTGGATGAGGAATTGTCCGATAAAATCGCTCAGGCCATGTCCTATCCTGTCTTGACGGCAATTTTCGCTTGTCTGGCTGCTCTGGTTATTCTCCTGTTCGTGGTTCCGACTTTTGCGGATGTATACGAGAAAAACAATATGCCTCTTCCGCCTTTGACACAGCTTCTGGTCTGGGCCAGCTCGACGCTGACTGATTTCTGGTGGTTGTGGTTGCCCGCTATCGCTGTCGGTATCTGGGCTGTTCGCAAGCGCGTTCTGCAATCCATAGACTATTTCGATGGGGTTTTCCTTAAGATCCCGCTGGTACGAGATATCATCATTCTGGGCGCGATGGCGCGTTTTACTGCCAGTCTGAACATTCTGGTATCCAACGGCGTTTCCATTTTGCAGAGTATCGAGCTTGCAACAGGTGTCGTCAATAACAGTGCTATTCGTAAAGTATTGATGCGCACCCGCGACAGCGTCGAGCGCGGCAAGAGTCTGGCCGAGCCTTTGGCTAAGGCCGGTTTCTTCCCGCCCATTATGGTCGATATGATGATGGTCGGAGAAGAGTCGGGAACGCTGCCCTTCGTTCTGGGTCAGACCACAAAAGCCATGCGAGCCAGCTTAGAACAGATGATAGGCCGCTTCTCAGTTATACTCGGCCCGATTCTGACATTGGTAGTCGGTGTGCTGGTGCTGTTTGTCACCCTGTCTCTCTTCATTCCCTATTTCGACTTCATGCTTGCTCTGGCAAATATCAATTAGTGGGTGCCGATACAAACAAAAAAAGCCTCCAGGTTTTGCCTGGAGGCTTTTTTCTGTATTGAGTTCATGCAGTTCAGACTTCGGTTATCGGTTCCACACCTTCATCTAAAAATGAAACACCGGTTTCAATAAAGTCCTCAAGTTGCTTTTTCTGTTTTTCGTCCAATGGCAAAAACTCCAGTGCCATACCCTTTTTTGTACGATCCTGTGTTTTCAAGACTCTTACCACCTTTGCTCCCAGTCCGAACTCCCGTTTGCTTTCGGGGTGGATCAACAGGATCTCCAGTTCGTCGCCTTCACTCTTTAGAAGCGGAGTCTTCAAAAACATTCCGCCGTTGGAGATGTCTTTTGTATAAAAATCACGCAGGCGTTCTTTGTCGTGCATACGCACCAGGAAGGATGTTGCAAAACGTGGAGCTTTGCGTTTGACGGGGTCCGGTATGGAAAGCTCTTCCATGTCTTTTACTTTGGTTCCCTTGGAAAGCTGCTTGAGGAACATCTCCCAGATATCCTTTTCCTCAGAGCCGATGGAGAAAAAGTCTACACCCATGCCCGGAGCCCAGCCTGATGAATCGTTCGGGAATATGCTGCGCGAAACCATGCCCATCACATCCAGTTCTTGCCCATGAGGGAGCTTGAAGCTCAATTTGACGAGCTGTCTTTCGGGAGCCGGGCTGTCGGTTCGCAAATACGCTCCATGCCTGCTTATGTTGGCGGTCACAGCAAAGGAACTGCTGTTTCTGAAGATTATTTCGACAGGGAGACTGACCCTGTGCCTCTCATATCTACGCTTCTCATCGGATTTGTTCTGCATTTTATTCATGGTTCCTGAAACAGAGAATTAAAAAAAACTACGCGTCCTGAATACCATGTGCGGAGCTTCAGGTCAATTGCATAGCTTTGGCCTATGGGTGCATTTCTATCAGGCTATACCTTCTGAGACATTTCATGATATACTATCAAGCAATTGCGAAATCCGAAAAAGGAGGGAAACCATGAGAAGGCCAGTATGTCTTTGGACAAACTTAATGCTGATTGCTGTTCTTGCGGTCTTTGTTCTGGTCGCCTGCGGGGGAGACGATGACGATGACCAGACTGAAGACGGCGACCAGCAGTTAGATGGCGATCAGGTCGAGGATGACGACCAGACTGAAGACGGCGACCAGCAGCTAGATGGCGATCAGACCGAGGATGGCGATCAGGCTGAGGACGGCGATCAGGCTGAGGATGGCGATCAGGCCGAGGATGGCGATCAAGCCGAAGATGGCGATCAGGCTGAGGATGGCGATCAGGCCGAGGATGGCGATCAAGCTGTCGATGGTGACGAAGATCCAGAAGATGAAAGCTGCGATCTGGGGGATTGGCGTTTCTGTGATTGTGAAGGCGGAACGCAGGGAACCGAGTTGTGCGGAAACAGCGGCGAATGGGACTTCTGCTATTGCGGCACATGGAATTTCAGCGTCAAGGTTGTCAGTCTGGCTGACTTCAATCCCGTAGAGGGAACCGTTGTGCATATCATGGACAACACCACCGGTACTGCCGTTGCGGAGATCGATCCTCTGACAAGCGACTCGCTCGGTTATGTGAGCTTCGAACTTGATGGCTCGGTAGGTGGAGCAATAGGACTGAAGCTGGTCGGCGAGTCTGGAGTGTGGCGCGATTCCTACATTTACAACATCGCTTGGCTGGAAGTCTCCAACTTCCGTATGTACAGAATACCGGAAGCCCTGTATACGCAACTTTCACAGATTCCCGGCTTCGACAATACCAAGGGACTCTTAATCGGGCAGGTTCGCAATACCTGGATGTCCGAAGGATATATCGGATGCGCAACTGCCACAGCCTCGGGCTTTGAGGCTCCGGGTGCGGTCTTCTATTGGAACGACGATGCATCCAGCGTAGATATCACCAGAACTTCCACAAATCCCGACAACGGTTATTTCGGCATAGACAACCTGACCGAAGGCGCCTGGGCTGTGGCGATTTCTCTCGATGGCACGGTTATGCTTACACAGCAGACCTACACATACAGCGGAGCGGTCACGGCTGAAGCCTTTATTTTGAGGGGTGCGCAGACGCCGCAGGGTTGCGAGTAGGCGAAGTATCAGTCAGTCGAAGGCGGGGGCATCAGTCCCCGCCTTTTTTTATTTCTTGAATTTGTAGATCTTGAGGTTGTCGAATTCGCAGTGGGTTTTCCAGTTGGCGAAACTAAAATAGGCATACTGTGGATAGGGCAGAGCGTCGCTGTCGTTGTATGAGAGATATTTTTTGCCGTCCAGATACCAGTCTATAAGCTTGTCTTTGCGGACTATCTTGACTTTGTACCAATGTTCTTTCTGGTGGGTGCTGCGATCCTCTACGCGGTTATTTTCGTGTTCATCGAATTTTGCGATGGTAGAGATTTTGCCGCCCCAGCCGCCCAGGATAAAGTGATAAGCACCGTCGTGC
>CAYTHG010000014.1:0-1980 GCA_964437525.1 uncultured Myxococcales bacterium
GAGCGTTTTTCAGAATCATATATTCACACCTTTCACTCTTTTTGCTCTCGTCTGCTAAGAGCGCACCATTTTGAAGCCGGTCTGGCCCCTGATTTTCGCATGGCCGAAGAAGCTGAGCAGGCCCAGCTTAAGCATATGGCAGCGGAAAAAATCGTCTCTGCCGCTCTCGCTTCCCATGACGAACGCATCCTCTTGATATTGCGCAACCACAGCTATGACAACGTTTTGAAGGAACTAGAGAAAATGTCGGAGTCGACCCGCATTTTGTCCGGTAAAGAATTCGAGATGGCGGACGATCCCGATCTGGTGCAGGAGACCATAAAGCAAAACCTCGAATCTGTTGTCAAGCTGACTGAAGAGTTAGAACAGAGAGTGAAAGTCGAAAAAGCCACGGCGGCTTTTGGCAAGGCTTGCCAGAAGATATTCAAGCACCGCAGCTATTTTATGGGCCGCAAAAACTGGCCCGACATCGACATGTCTTATGAGCGCGGCATGAATTTCTTTACAGGCGATGCCGGACTGGCGACAGCTTTTTCCAATATCAGGAGCAATGGCCCTAAAGACTTTGCAGATCTTGTGGGTCGGATCAAGTCCTGTATCAAAGAGGCCCAATCGACTTTCGGCGGCTATCACGGAGGGCGCGAGGCTCAGGCGGCTTATGATCTGACTCAAGAGGTATACCTGGAATACAAAGAGGCCAAGCGCCGCGCCGGGGTGCTGGATTACGACGACTTGCAGGACATGGCCATAGATCTTCTGGCGTCCAACAAGAAAGTTCGCGCTCAATGGCGTGAGCGTTTCGATGCCATATTGGTCGATGAGTTTCAGGATTCCAACGGTCAGCAATTGGAATTGATAAAGCTTTTGACACGCCCTGTGGAGGAGTCCTCAGCGGGCAAACCCGCCACGCGGCTTCTCTTCGTTGGAGACCGCAAGCAGTCCATCTATCGTTTCAGGGGCGCGGATGTCAGCATATTCGGAGCTATGGAACGTCAATGGAAAGACCAGTCCGACGGCGGAATGCTGCATTTCAAAACAAATTACCGCTCGCGCGAGCATCTGCTGGGATTCTTCAACGGCGTTTTTGCAAAACTTCTTTTGGGTAGCGGAGATAAAGATTACGAAGCCAACTATGGCGAAGGCGACGATTTGGTTGGCCCCGGTCAGGTGGCTGCGACTTCTCCGCCTGTTTTGATTTACGATGTTGACAAAAAAGGTCTGGGCGGCAAGGCCGAATGCCGCAGGGCTGAGGCGGCTTTTCTGGCATCCTGGATGCAAGAGGCCGCTGAAGGGCAGGGCGAGAATCTGGTTACGGAAAAAAATGGCCGGATGCGCCGCGCTACTTATGAAGATATGGCAGTGCTGCTGCGTACACGCACGCATTTGTGGGCTTACGAGCAGGCTTTTCATAAGGCCGGTATTCCCTTCACGGTCGTAAAAGGCGGCGGGCTTTTCGAGCGCCCGGAAGTGCTGGACCTGATGGCTGTAGGACGATACCTGATAACTCCCCACGATCTTATAGCGCTTTTGACTGTCCTGCGTTCTCCGGCGGTGCACCTGAGCGACAGTGGGCTCTACAAGTTATTCGATCAGGCCCGCAAGTCCTCGCTGGATATTGCCAGCTTGTTGCTTGATCCTGAAAAAGCCGAAGAGCTTTTAAAGCTTGCCGATCTGGGAGAGGAAGAAGGCGCACGTCTTTTACATGCTGCATCGGTTATGAAAGATCTACGCTCAAGGCTCGGGCTTTTACCAGCCTCGGAGATTTTCGAGGAATTGTGCGAACGCTTAGACTACTATGCCGTGGCCGCTTGCGCCGTCGATTCGCGTCGTGTGCTGGCCAATCAACAAAAGTTCCTGCGCTTAGTGCGTCAAATCGAACGCCGCATAAAAAATTCTTCTCTGGCTGCCGTGCTTTTGGAATTGAAAAGCATGACTGATTTGGACAAAGGCGAGGGTGAGGCGGGGCAGGCTGCTCAGGGC
>CAYTHG010000014.1:1990-25466 GCA_964437525.1 uncultured Myxococcales bacterium
ATGACCATACACCAGTCCAAGGGACTTGAATTCCCCATCGTTGCCGTGCCGGATATGGATATAAGCAACCGCAAACCCAGTTTCCCCTACATGATGGACGGCAAGCACGGCGTGATTTCGAAGAGATACCGCGAAGAAGTCTACGAAGAAAGACAGGAGAGCGAAAAGGACATGGAATCCGCCGAGCGCCGCAGGCTCTACTATGTGGCCTTGACACGCGCCAGAGATTTTTTGATCTTAGGCAAGGATTCCAGTGATAAAAAATCCAAGCTCGATGAAGTTTTGGAACATGCCTGCGAAACAACTGCCTTTGAAGGTGAGAAGCAGATAATTGCAAGTATTCCCGAACTGCATCCGAAAAGCAGGCTCGAAGATATTCTGGGCGAGTTGCAGCGTGACGGAGGGCAGGTCGAGCGTCTGGCGAGCCTGTGGAATCGTGCCGCGCCATATGCCGTCGATCCTTCGCTTTTGGGAACATTCAGCGTCACGCTCTTGGAGGATTTCCTTGAATGCGAGAGACGCTATCACCTCAAACACCTCTTGGAACGCTCTACAACCTTGTGGATGGAGCCGGGTGAGCGCGACGACGAGGAATCCAATCGTGGGGCATCTCTGGGGCTCCTGGTGCATTCTTTTATGGAAGTCTGGCCGCTGGATAAGCCTGCTTCTCTCGAAGATGTTCTGGATTTCTTTCAGGCTGCCACAAAACGCGCCTTGTCGAGTGCCGAAAACGCCGCTGCTCGTTCGCTGGCCGAATTCATGGCGGGCCCGTTCATGTTTGATTTGCGTGAAAAAGTTGCTGGCGGGGCGCAGGTTATGCAGGAGTTGCCGTTTATCTCGCGTATCGAATGGCCGGACGGCAAATCCATGCGCCTGAAAGGTCGCGTCGATTTATTGCTGGTACCGTCTGAAGGTGCCTTGAAACTGGTGGATTTCAAGTACGCCAGATTCGATAAAAGCAGGCACAAACGTTACGCCTTGCAGGTGGCCGCCTATGCCGCTGCTTTAGGCAAAGCCTGGGGCGAACGAAAAATAGATTGCACAATCGCCTATTTGTCAGGTTCACCGCAGCTTGTGGAAGTTGATCTTTCAGGAGCCGAAGGCCAAGAGCTTCTGGGACATTTTGAGAATATCGTGCGCGAGGCCCATTCCCGTTCGCATCTGCCTTTCGACAGGTGGCGACGTTGTCCGGAAAGTTTATGCCAGAACTCGCATTGCCGTTTCTCCAAATTGTGCGGTATCGATTAGCCCCGAAAAAATCCGGTCTAAAACATCGTCCAGCAGCGCGGTTTTTCTACAGGTTTAAGCGCCGCATCTGTCGCAGGTGTTTTTTTCGGCTCCGAAATATCGGCCCGTTGGTGGCGATAAAGGCTTTCAAGACTGATACTGCCCATCATCAAAGACGAAAAATCGGCTATGTCCAGTTTGATTTCAATTGAATTTTGAGCGCTTTTAGTGTTCGAAATCCGTCCGTTTTCAAGATTCAGATCAAAACGGCGATTGTTTTTTTCGAGCATGGTATCCGAAATATTGAAGACAAGAGACAAATTTGCCCCGTTGAAGTCGCGTTTTCCAAGAATATTTACAAAGCGCTCCAGATCCAGAACGCGGTACATCAAACCGTAGCCGACCTTCTGCCCGACGTGCGCGCCGCCGAAAATTTCGCTGGTATCGAAGGGGTTATTTAAGTTGTCCAGCGAGTAAATCAAATCTTCGTCGAAGTCTATGACGATGGCGTTTTCGATCTGGTCTTCCTGAGCGCGAATAAAGGCGCATAAGGACTTCAAATCGCTGCTTTCTTCGTAGAATATCTCGCTTATTTCAAGGTCATAGGAAAACAGGTTGTCCTTGGGAATGTTTACAAACTTCAAGGTGGCGGATGCCGTCAGGCGGCCTTCGCGTCTGACGCCGATGCGTTTTTTGCGGGGAATTCCAAGCTCATCCTGTGCCTTGAGGTCGGGATATTTTTTCTCCATCATGCCGTGATGGGCATTGGCGTAGCGGTTGTAAAAATCCAGCCATTCATCGTCGTGCTTGGGTTCAAGCCAGAAACAGTCGGATTTGTCGCCTGTGGGAAAATCTTTTATTTTGAGGCCGTATTGCTGCATCCGTGGCCCGTAGCCATAACCCATTTTGCGATAAAAGTTTAGTCTGAAGGGATAAAGTGTCGCGAATACGGCACCTTGAGAGAGGCTGATCTCGTGGAATTCTTTGATCATCTCCAGGCAGACTTTTTCTTTTTTGTCCACCATATCCACTGCCACCCCGCCCAGACCGCTGACGGGAATCATCTCGCCGTGAAAATTCATCTGAAAATCGTGATAGCGAAATATCCCGAGTGCTCTTTCATCCTCGAAAAGACCGTATAGTCTGGTGTCCTGTGAGTTCAGACGTAGATCGAAAACACGCCCTATGAGTTCGTTATTGAAACCCGGATAGGCAACTCCCGAGAGGTGTTTGAAGGAATGTTTGTCTTGCCTCTCAAGCTTTTTGATTTGACGCATTGATCGATTCCTTTGTGAATACACACTAAATTCTTTACAGCATTTTTTGCCTTACCTGCAAAGTTTTAAAAACTTTGCGGGGTTTTAGTGAGGCGACTCAGGTTCATGCGTCGGCTATTTCGGCTTTTGCTTTGTCCTGATTGGGGAAGATCAGGCTTAGCACCACCAGGACCACTACGGAAACAGGCAGTGCCAGAAGAATGGCATCGTCGAAGGGGTTGAATTTGGGAAAGACGTTCAGAATGATCGACAAGCCGCCGCCGATTATGATGCTCCACAATGCGGCTATGGAAGAAACCCTTTTCCAGATCAAGCCGCCCAAGGTAGGTGCGAATAGGCCGGAAACCATGAATGCGTAAGCCATCAGCATGGAGTCCAGAACTTTGGGAACCGACAAAGCGATTGCCACCGAGGCTGCACCGACAATAATCGTCATCCAACGGCTGATTGCGAGGACTTTTTTTTGCGAGGCTTTGGGATTTATGTAGTTCTGATAAAGATCGTTGACGATGTTTCCCACGCTGGCTATCAAGCAACTGTCGGCGGTGCTCATGATAGCGCTGAAATAAGCTGCTGACACCAGCCCGACCAATCCTATTGGCAACACTTCTTTTATCAGCATCGGCAGGGCCATTTCCGATTCCACATCCGGAAACATGACCCGTCCGAACATCCCTAGCAAAACGCCCATGAAAGCCATCAAGGGATATTCCAGCAAGCCGGCCAGATACCAGGCTCTTTTGGCTGTCTTCAAGTCTTTGGCGGCATAGATGCGCTGATAAAGAGTCATCCCTATGAACCATATGGGAATGATTGTCATCGCCCAAGTCAAAAGTGTCCCTGCGCTCACGTTCGTCAAGCTGAAATGAGACTCCGGCAAAGCTTCTTTCATTCCCGCAAGGCCGCCTACTTCAACGTAACCGAACGGAATTGCGAAGAAAAGTAGTCCGCACAGTAACACCATCCACTGGATCGAGTCGGTGTAGATCACCGCCTGAATTCCGCCGAAGCTGGTATAAAGCACCGCCACACCGGCCATCACGACCACCGCCAACATCAGGTTGATATCGAAAACTGCCGAACCCAGCTTGGCTCCTGCCAGTACCTGAGCGCCGACAAATCCGGCATAACCTATGCCACTGACTATGGCTGCCAGCAGACGAGTCTTCCCGTCGAAACGGTTTTCTAGATAATCGGGATAAGTGAGAAATCCAAATTTATCGCCCAGTCGTTTTACCTTGGGTATCAAAATTATCGCCGCCATCCATGCGCCTACAAGACCCGTGAAAAGCAGCCAGGAACCGGACAGGCCCATAACGAAACCCAGACCACCGAGTCCGATGGAGAAACCTCCGCCGACATCGGTCGCAACAACCGAGAAGCTTATATGCCCAACAGTCATTTTGCGATCACCGACGAAATATTCGTCAACCGATGCTTGTTTTCTGAAAAAGAAAACACCCACGCCCAAAACAACTGCCATGTACCCGAAAATAATGGTGAAATCGATCCAATGCATACTTTTGGATTTCTCCTCTCTCATGTACTTGATTGATTAGATTTTCAATTGAGGAAACCCAGTATATAGGCTAGGTACCATTGAGCCAAGCTTTCCCGGAAATCTTTCCCAAACGGTGATTTCCGCCAATTTCATGGAGAATGGGACGATCGGAGAACTGTCCGGACAAATATAATTAATATATTATCAAGCGCTGTCCGAGCACATAAAAAAAAACGACCGCCCGGTTTCCCGAACGGTCGCTTATTTAAAATGGTGCCCAAGGCCGGACTCGAACCGGCACGCCTTACGACACTACCCCCTCAAGATAGCGTGTCTACCAATTCCACCACTTGGGCACGTATTGTAAAGAACAATCAATCGTCAGTCAGAAAAACCCTTATTCGGCGGGCTTTTCTTCTGTTTTCTTCTCAGGCTCGACAGCTTCGGCTTCTTCAGCCTTAGCTTCTCCTGCCGGGGCTTTCTCTTCAGCCTTGACTTCTTCTGATGCTGCGGTACCCTCTGCCGGTTTGGCCTCTTCAGTAGGAGCGGCCTCTTCGACAGCCTGAACAGCTTCTTCCTGGAGTTCGTCCACGATGGAGTCGGTCTGGCTGGATACGTACGAGAGCGTCATGGAGGACAGCATGAATACTGCTGCTGCAGTAGCTGTCAGTTTGCCCATTAAGGACATTCCACCGCCACCACCGAACATGGTTTGGCTGGAACCTCCGAACGCGGCACCCATGCCAGCTCCTTTACCGGCCTGCAATAGCACGACAAAGATCATGAAGATGGCGGATAAGATGTGTACAATCGATAGAACCGTTACCATGGATGTTCGCTCCTATGTTATAGGCGCCGCAAAACGACGCCGCCCATCAGACGGATTTACTGATTTACATAATTATTTGGTCTGTGTCAAATAAATTTCTTGACAATCTTCACTTTCTGACCAAAATCTATGTGTCTCTGAACGAGTTACGAGTGTAACCATCTTAAGTAGAGCTTAGAGCAAGGTATTGAAAATGGCTACTTACAGTGCAAAACCGGGAGCAGTTGAACAGAAGTGGTTTGTCGTCGATGCTGATGGCAAGGTGCTGGGACGTGCCGCAAGCGAAATCGCTAGCGTGCTGCGTGGCAAGCACAAACCTGAATTCACCCCTCATGTCGATACCGGCGATTTCGTTGTCGTCGTAAATGCCGGCAAGATCAAGGTGACAGGTGCCAAGCTTGATGACAAATATTACTATAGCTACAGCGGCTATCCCGGAGGCCTCAAGGCCACTCCGCTGAGGAGTATGTTGGAGAAAAAGCCCGAGGAAGTTTTGAGGCACGCCGTCAAGGGTATGCTGCCGAAGAACAAACTGGGACGTGCAATGATCAAGAAACTGAAAATATACAGTTCCGCTGATCATCCTCATGAGGCTCAGATGCCGCAACCTTTGAAATTCTAGCGGGGAATCAAGATGAGTTTGACCCAGTGGCATGGATTAGGCAGACGCAAAAGTGCGGTAGCCAGAGTATGGCTTCGCCCCGGCAGCGGTAAGATCATCATCAACGGAACAGTCTCCGAGGATTACCTCAAAAGACCCGTTCTGCAGATGATCGTCAATCAGCCCTTGGAATTGACCGGTACCGCCGGCCATTTCGACATTCACTGCACTTGTCGTGGCGGTGGACTTTCCGGGCAGGCTGATGCCGTCAAGTTCGGTATCTCACGCGCTCTTTTGACCGTGGATGAAGATAAATACCGCGCTATGCTGAAGAAGGCTGGCTTCCTGACACGCGATGCCCGCATCAAAGAGCGTAAAAAATACGGTCTGCGCGGTGCTCGTCGCAGCTTCCAGTTCTCCAAGCGTTAAACCAACTATTTTATCGCTTGTTGGTTCGTTTTTGCGAACCGGGAGACTGAAGCATGAGAAGCTCGGTACTCGACCTGATCGGCAACACGCCGTTATTGTCTATTCGCTGGGCCGAGGGTTGCGAGATTTTCGCTAAGGCGGAATTCTTGAACCCCGGCGGCAGCGTGAAAGACAGACCCGCCTTGCACATGATTAACAAGGCGGAAGAGCGTGGTGATTTGCGCCCCGGAATGGCTATTTTGGAAGCCACCAGCGGGAACACCGGAATCGGTGTCGCCCTGGTAGGTCGCCTAAAGGGTTATCCTGTGCGCATTGTCATGTCTGCATCCATGAGTGACGAGCGTAAAAAGATCATTCGCGCTTTGGGCGCTGAATTGATAGAGACTCCGGCTAGGGATGGAGTGGAAGGCAGCGTCCAGCTTGCAAACGAGATGGCCGCTTCCGATCCCAACGCCTGGCTGGTGCATCAGTTCGACAATCCCGACAACGCCGAGATCCACTACCTGACCACCGGCCCTGAAATCTGGGAACAGATGGATGGTCGTGTGGATGCTTTTGTGACGGGTATAGGTTCGGGCGGAACCTGTCAGGGTGTCGGTTCTTTTCTGAGAGAAAAGAATCCCGACATCAAGATCATCGCCGTGGAGCCTGAAGGCCACTCGGCATTGTTGCAGCAGGAACCGGGATTGCACACAGTCCACCAGATTCAGGGCATAGGCGACGGCTTTGTCCCCAACGTTCTGGATGTCAACCTGATAAACGAGATCATCACCGTTTATGACAGCGAAGCTGTGCAGATCACACGCGGACTGGCTACCTCGCACGGTATTCTGGTCGGCACCAGCTCCGGAGCCAACGTGTTCGGCGCAGTCCAGATGATGAAGAAGCTCGGCCCCAAGGCTCGTATCGTAACTGTCCTGCCCGACCGTGCCGAGCGCTATTTTTCGACATCTCTGCTGTAAAAATTAAAATATCCTATTAAAAAGCTGCGCTCGATAGAGCGCGGCTTTTTGTTTCTTACAAGATTTTCAATCTCAGGATTCGCCCTCGCAGTTCTCCAGCCACTTGTCTTACTCGCAACTGAGGTATGCTCTTTCCGAATAGACAAACAACAGGCGGCATGGTATTAGGGGTGCGGACTTGATTTGTCAGTGAGGTACCCGTGTTCGATCTTATACTTGCCACATTGTTTGCAAGCGCCATAGGCGTCGTCTTCAAGCTGTCCGAAAAACGCGTAAAAGAACGAGCCACTTTGCTTTTAGGAAACTACATTGTCGCCGTTGCCATCAGCACGGTCATGTGGGTAAAAAGCGGAGCGCAGCCCGATTTGTCGAGCACAAGCCTTGCAATCGCCTTAGTTGCCGGTGCCATCTTTGCCGGGGATTTCTTTTTGATGGCGCTTGCAATCAAAAAGCGCGGCGTGGCTCTGCCTGTGATTTTGATGCGCCTCTCGGCCATCGTTCCCATCGGAGCCTCAATAGCGTTTTTCTCCGAGTCGCCATCTGCCTTGCAGTTTTCGGGATTGGTCGCGGCACTTTGCGCGGCGGTGATACTTTCTGTCAATGTAAAGGGCGGCGAGATGACAGACGCTCCCAAGGGAAATTCGGCGCTTCTGGTGATTTCGTCTTTAGGGTTTCTGTTATGTTTCGGTGTGGCGGACTTGTGCTTAAAGCTCTTCGATGAATTCGGTAAGACCGGAGAAAAGCCGCTTTTCTTTATGGTGCTTTTTTCTGTCGCTCTGATGGTCTTTGCGGTCGAAATAATTGTCCGGCGTATCAGGCCGCGAGTAAAAGACCTTTTGTGGGGATTCGCATTGGGCGTGCCTAACATGCTGGCGGCATATTTTGTCGTATCGGCTCTGGCAAAATTGCAGGCCTTTGTGGTTTTCCCTATTGTCTCTGCCTCTACTGTGATGCTGATAAGCCTGATTGCCGCCGTGTTCTTTAAAGAGAAAATGACCCGCTGGGGCGTATTCGGCGTGGCCTTGACAATCGCGGCTATCGTTGCCATAAATCTGAACTGAGATATTTTATTTTTCGACCTGATTGATATTTTTATTTGAATACTGAAGATTATTTTACCGGGAGAAATCATGATAGACATCGGACGTTTGTTAAAAGGAATCACCGAGCCCGTAATGGGATGCACCGAACCGGCAGCGCTGGCGCTGGCTTCATCGCTGGCTGTAAACCTGGCGCGCGGCGGAGTGCCCGAGTGCTGCGGGCTGGAGAACAAAGGCGCAGCACCTTTTTCTTTTAAAAAAAATTCCGATGGCATCGAGTCCATGACGGTGCGCACGTCTAAGAATCTTTTCAAGAACGCCATGTCGGTCGGCATTCCCAATACTGACGGCCAGTGCGGAATAGAATTGGCAGCGGCTCTGGGTGCTTACCTCGATCCCTCTTTGGGTCTCGGTTTGCTCAAGGGTATAGACCCGGAAGCTTTGGCGTCGGCCCACACGCTTATCGGAGCGGGGCGAGTCGATTTCGAAGTGGACGAGCGCGACGAACAGATTTTCATCGAAGCCCGCGCCATAGTCCTTGAAGACGGCCAGAGGCACATCGGCGAAGTGATCGTCAGGGGCAGGCACGATGGCCTGTCGCTTTTACGTCTTGACGGTTGTAAGCTTCTGGAAAACAGAGTAGACGCGGCGGCTGAAGTCTTCGGGCGCGACCTTGAAGCCTTATCGCATATGTCCATACAGCAATTGATAGAGCTGTCCGGAACGCTTTCGGACGACGATGTTCATATGTTGCTTGAAGGCGCGGCGCTTAATCTCAAGGCCTCCGAGCGAGGTTTGGAGCTTGGTCTTGGTCTTGGAGTCGGGGCAGCTCTTTCCAATATGCGGGAGCAGGGCAGTCTTGGAAAAGGTATAGTGTCTGAAGCCCGCATTATGACAGCCGCTGCCTGCGATGCGCGTATGTCGGGCGACGATGTGGAGATCATGGCATCAGGTGGCAGCGGCAACCAGGGCATCATGATTTACATTCCGGCAACAATGGTTGCAAAAGAATACGACTCCGGCGACAGGCTCTTAGGTGAAGCGCTGGCGCTCGGTCAGTTGATTACCGCAGTAATGACACACGAGGCCGGGCTCTTGGGCGGCATGTGCGGTTGTGTTGTAAAGGCGGGCTTGGGTGCCGCCGTTGCGGTGGCGAGGCTCTTGTCCGACAAGCCCGAGGTTGTGGAAGGTGCCATTAACAATATGGCGGCCAATATCATAGGAGAAATCTGCGACGGGGCTAAAGTCGGTTGCGCCTTGAAATTGTCTACCGCCGCTGGAACCGCCGTAGAATCGGCACTGATGTCCGCCTCCGGTCTGTCTGTACCCAGTTCCAATGGTATCGTAGGCCGTGGCGCTCTGGAAACCCTGGAAAGCATAGGCAAGCTGGCCCGCAGTATGCGCCAGGTGGACAGGCGAATAGTGGAGATAATGAGCGCCAAGGTTTAAGACCTGAAATCAATCCAGCTTTCTGAAACGGAGAAGGTCAGGATTATCGTCATTTTTGCTGTATGAGAAAATAGCGAAACGCAATATCTTACCGCTACCATCTTTAATAGGTGTAATGGTGTTTATGAACTCGACGCCTTCTATTATCTCATTAAAACTTATGGTTTTACCTTTGCGACGAACCTGTTCCAATTGATCCAGGCGTTGTCTGGCAAATTCCGAAACGAAGACATCTTCGGCTGATTTGTTTTTCATTTCCGATTCTGCGTACGCGAAGCGTTGTTCGGCACGGCGGTTCATACCCAGCAACTTGCCTTCTGAGTCCAGTAGAATTGCCGCCGTGGGGATTTCATCGAGAAGCAGACGGGCGTTTTCTTCGCTTTCTCTCAGGTCCTCTTCGAATTTTATCCTGTCGCTGATATCTCGACAGATACCGAAATAAACCTCCTGGCCTCGCCAGGATGATTTGGAAATTCTGGCTTCGGTGTAAATCCACTGACCATTGCTGTCTATCAAGGGAATAAACATATTGGCAATGTCACCGACAGACAAGTCTTTTACTTTGTCATAAACAGTTTGTTCGTATTTAGCTGGTATCAAGCTGTTGAACTGTCTGCCGCTTGCGTCGTGTTCTTTGTATTCAAGGCGCTTCAATCCGTATGGATTGACATGCAGCACAGTTCCTTCCGTATCGGTTATTATGAAGAATTCCTGGATGGAATTGAACAGCATTTGAATGCTGGCACGGCTCTCCTGCAATTCCTTCCGTGTTCGGCGGAAATTCTCTATGTCGATAGATATGATCAGTACCGATGTGGTCTCCCCTTTGCTGTTGTGGACGGGTTGGGCTCCGACCTTGAAATGGTGGTACTCATCTCCGTTTCTTACTGGCAATATCAGCTCGAACTCATGGGGCTTGCCAGTTTCGATAACCTTTCTGAAATGCTCCTGCTGTATGTCGGCCAAGTCTTTCGGGAATATATCCCACATGGTTTTGCCGATCACCTCGTCTTGAGTCTTTCCGCGACGTTCTATTGCGACACGGTTCATAAACAAGATGTTTCCATCGTAGTCTATATTGGCGATGGTCTCGCCTGCGCTTTCTACTAAGGTTCTATATAGCTCCTCGCTTTCGCGCAGCTTGATCTCGGTGGCTTTTCTATCTGCAATGTTTCTTGTGACGCCCAATATTCCCTGGAACTCGCCTTCCTTGTTCCGCAGTACACTCACACTGCTTTCGGCCCATATTCTGTGTCCATCTTTGTGCATCAGTTCCAACTCGAAGCGGTATTCTTTTCTGGGTTCAGCTTGCCCCAGTTTTTGAAGACGTTTCTCGTCTTCGATGGCATTTTGGAGCATGGCAATATTCTCCGGCGATACTGCATCGAAGAAACTGGCTTTGCCTATCAATTCTTCGGGAGTGAAACCACGGAGTTCTTTTATGGACGGACTTACGTATGTGTATTGCAGCTTGGAATCGAGAGTCCAGATCAAATCGCTTTGATTGTCGGCCAAAAGTCTGTAGCGAGACTCGCTGTCCTGCAAATTTTTCTCATTCTCAACCCGTTTGATGGCGTTTGCATATAAGTCGGCGACAACCTGCAATAAGGATATGGCCTCCTCGCTCCATGTCTTGAGTTCCTTAACCGAGTCGAAACCGAGAAAACCTATCAGGCGTTGACGATATTTGATGGCCACTACTGCAAGTGATTTTACGCCTTGGGATTTGAGGTCGTGCTTTTCTTGCTCCGCATTATCCGGCATGTCTTCCAGATTCGGAATGTGAATTATTCCATGATTTTCAAGCTCATTCATCCACCAGGGAGTTTCTTCCGTCTTTATTTCCTGCAAGTTTTCAATCTCGGGTTTTACACCTTCCGCGCACCATTCATGTGTGTTGGACATCAGGGCATCGTCTTCGTTGAACATAAACAGGTAGCTACGGTCCACGTTGGAAAATTCACCTATGGAAGCCAGAGAGGTATTTATGATGTCATTATAGGAATCCGGCGTCATATTAAGGAAATCTGCTGAGATTGAGATTATCTGTTTTTCGAAAGCTTCTCTGGCTTTCAAAGATTCCTCGGCCAGCTTACGTTCGGTAATATCCTGTACGATGATAACCGCCGAATCGGTTTGGTCGTTTTCGTCTTTTAAGGGGGAAAAAGTGGCTTCATGCCAGATATCGCCACAACTATAGTCAGGAAAGAAAAACTGCTCGCGCGTGGATTGCCCATGTTCGATGACGCTTCTAAGGATTTCTCTCATGCGCGGCAGAACATCCGGAGGCATTGTTTCAGATATATTCTTACCTGCGACCTCTTGAGTGGTAATACCGGATGGTTTATCGAAGTCCTTATCCGCCCATGCCGAAATGTAGTTCCCATCTATGTCCATAACCATGATGGCGCTTTTGTGCAGGGAAGAGACTATGCCGCGCAAGCGAGCTTCGCTCTTGGAAAGAGCATGATTGGCTTTTACTTTCTCGGTCACGTCGCGCAGGACTACAGTAACGCCGTCGTATTCGTTGGAGGCATCTACTCGCCTGGAAATTTTGGCAGAGAACCAGCGCTCTTCCCCATCTATTATCCAGGGGTAATACATCTGCTCCAGCTTGCCTTTCTCCGCCACGTTTTTCATGCGTTCAAAATACTCTAGCGAAGTTTCTTTCGGCAGCAAAGTGTCGAAGCGTTTTCCTAAAGGTTGAAGACCGTCCTCGAACAGGGGGGGCATATCCTGTGGTTGGTGCATTTTTATCAATATGCCTTGTCTGTCGATGACAAACACGGCGTCGCTCATGGAGGCAAATGTCGCTTTCAGGCTTTCCTGACTTTCCCTGAGTTTTTTCTCGGTCTGTCTGCGTTCAGTGACATCGCGCCCCAGAGCTATGGAGCCTATGGATCTTCCGTCTTCATCCATCAGGCTACGTGAATTCCAGGAAACAATTACATGCCTGCCAGCTCTGGTGGTGATGATCGTCTCGAAATCTTCCACCATCTCATTGCCACTGATGATGTTTTTGGCTTTGTCGAATATCCCGTTGCGTTGTTTTTGCTCTGGATACAGCCATTGCCAGATCAAGTTGTTGCCGACGACTTCCGAGCGTTTGTAGCCGCTGATTTTTTCTGCGGCCTTGTTCCAGATCAAAACACGACCATCTTCATCCAGCACGTTCAACCAGACATTGGCGTTGTCGATAACGCTTTCTCTGAACTGGTGCAGGCGATGGATTTCTTTTTCCGCAAGTTTTCTGGCAGTGACATCTCGTATGGTGACAAGTTCTGCGTTGCTTCCCTCGTACAAAATCACACTGCCGTTTATTTCTACGTCTATTTGACTGCCGCTGCCCGACTGCAGTTTTGTGTCATAGATTCCAAGGTTTCGTTCGCCTCCCATATGCAGGTCGTGCAGTTTTAGAATGAAGTCGCGTTCCTCAGGAGGCATGAAGCTTGTGAACTCGATTTCCTCTATCTGCTCTGGTTCAAGCTTCATCATTTCAGCCAGACGCTGGTTGACGTATCTGACTTTGCCATTCTGGATTATGCAGATTCCGTCGGAAGCCAATTCCACCAGATTTCGGTATTTCTCTTCGCTCTCTCGCAATTCTATTTCGAGTACGCGATGCTCGTTTATATCGAGATGCGTGCCTACCATACGCAAAGGCTTTCCTTCGGAGTCCCGCTCGACCACCTTGCCGCGCCCCAAGATCCACTTCCAGTTTCCGCTCTTTGTTTTCATGCGGAATTCGGCTTCGTAGCTTGGAAACTCGCCGGAAAAATGAGCTTCTAAAAGCTCTTGAGTCTTCTTTATGTCGTCGGGATGCACCAGATTTACCCAGGTTTCATATCGCCTTTTCAGCTCATGGTCTTTATAACCCAACATGGTTACCCAGTAAGGATTCAGATACAATTCGCCGCTTTGGATATTCAAGTCCCACAAACCGGCTTCGGTTCCCTGCAAAGCCAATTCCAGACGTTCCTGGCTGCTCTTGAGAGTTTTCTCTGACTGTTTTCGTTCGGAGATATCGCGCGTAACTCCTACCAGGCCGATGGGTTCTCCTCTGCCGTCTTTGAGAACACTTACAGTGGCCTCTGTCCATAAGGCACTGCCGTCTTTGCACTTTTGTTCTACTTCAAAGGTAAATGATTTGCCTTCGGGAATGTTCTTGATGTCGCTGCCAAGCAATTCCTCGAATTTGTCTGCAACCTCTTTGAGGGAATTTGGTAAGAGTCTGTCCAATAGTGGTCTGCCGATGACTTCTTCTGGCTCAAATCCAAAAACTTTCCTAAGCGACGGGCTGACGAAAGTCTGTTTAAGTTCAAGATCGGTAGTCCATATAACGTCGGTAGCATTCTCCGTTATCATGCGGTACAACTGCTCGCTCTGATGCAATGCCCGAGTGCGATCATCCACAAGTTCTTCAAGCTTTTCGCGGTATTTCTGGTTTTCCAGCTCAAGCCGCTCGCGTTCGTCGTCGAGGGATTTTATCTGGGCGGCGTTATTGACGATCTTGTTTATAATGTCTTTTGAGACAGGTTTGCGAAGATAGTCGAAAGCTCCGGTACGAACAGCTTCAGCGGCTGTATCTACAGACGGATCGCCGGTTATCAAGATACCCTGAGTCTTGGGCGATATTTTTCTCAGGCTTTGCAGCAGATCTACGCCGCTGCCGCCGGGCAGGACTATATCGAAAATGCCGACATCGAATACATCGTTCTCGATGATTTTTTTCCCCTGTTCGTAACTGTCGGCTGTCTCGACCTCATGACCGTTTTCTTCCAGAAAAGCCCGTAAGGTGATGCGCAGACCGCGCTCATCGTCAACTACCAGAACCTTGGCCATCTATACCCTCACTTCAAATCTAAGTCTGTATATTATCCCTTTAAATGCACATCGCCGTCTTGCATATGTATTGCAATCTTCTAATAAGACAAGATCGGCATTGAAAAAGTATAAACCTTGAGGGCTGATAGGTGAAGCAAACTTGATAAAAATTACAACTATATCTCTACACCCAGAATGAAACCCGGGCCGAGATGCAGTTCGTGGCCTCCGTCACATCCTGCATCAGGTCGTAAGCCTCATCCTCGTTTCTGAGCATATACCGGGCAACGCCTCAAGACCATCGGGCCTCAACGCCCTGTCGTAACTGTTGGAAATTTAGCATAAAACTTGAATTTCTCGAAGTCGGTATCCGGTTACAGGCGTTTCTTCAGCATTTCAGTCATCTCTTCCTGATCCAGGTGGATGGGATTGTTCTTGTTGCCGGAGCCTTTGACTATCTGCTCAAGATCCGATGCTCTGATACCGTATTCGCCCAGCAGCGGCAGACCAAGCTCTTCGGTCATTTCATAGAGGCGTTCGACGAAAAGCTCGCAAGCCGCGTCCGTATTGGCTTTTTGTTTGCCGGAGAACAAGCGGCCCAGCTTTGCGAATTTCTCCAGAGCGGAATGCCCGTCCGGATATTTTTCCTGCAATTTTTCTATGGTCTTTTCCATCCCGACTGCCAGCAGGCTACCGCATACCACGCCGTGGGGAATATAGAACATGCCGCCGATCAGTCCGGCTATGCCATGTACCACCCCCAAGTTGGTATTGGACAGGCAGATTCCCGACAAAAACGAAGCATAGGCCATATCGCTTCTGGCCGAGAGATCCTTGCAGCCATCACCGACCGTATACACGAGGCTTTTAGATGCATGTTCGATACCGGAGAAGGCCATATTTTCGCTCAAAGGCGAGGCCGCCGAAGAAACGTAGGATTCGATAAGCTGAGAAAGAGTATCCATGCCGCAGGCGGCGGTGGCGTGCGACGGACAGGAGACCGACAGAGCCGGGTCGATCACCGCGATATCCGGTACGAAATTAGTATGACGCAGGGATTTTTTGAATCCTTCCGGGCCTATTTGCGACAAGACCGCGTTTTCTGTGGCTTCGCTACCCGTTCCGGCTGTGGTCGGAACTGCGATGAATGGCGTTTTCACTCCGGGATGCTCCTTGCCGGAGCCGACTCCCTCCAGGTATTCCACGACGGATTCGTCCATGGGCAGCATGGCCGATATAGCCTTACCGCAGTCGATGGCCGAACCTCCGCCCCAGGCCACAACGCAGTCTATCTGCTTGTCCTGGTATTTGGACACGGCTGCATCGACCATCTCGGGTGAGGGCTCGCCTTGAACAGTGAAGTGATGATGCTTTATGGACTGCTGGCGGAACATTTCCATCAGTTCCATGAACTGCGGGCTTTCCTTGTAGGATGTGCGACCCGTAACCAGAAGCGCCGTGCGCCCGTTCGCCAGTATGTGTTCGGGAATCTTTCTGAAAGAACCCACACCGAAGTTAAGACGCGGGTTACGGGTGAATGAAAAAGGGGCCATCATCGAAAAACTTTCTCCAAGACTGACTTGTAAATTGGCAACCATCTGTTTCGCATAAATTCCATTCGACATACGCCGCTGCCCTGAGGAACGAGCGAAAGCGAGTGTCTCGAAGGGTTAAGGCATCGCTTCCCTTGTACTTCGAGACGAAAACCTCCGGTTTCCTCCTCAGTACCATCGGGAAGCGGCTACGAGAGAGACTGAGGGCTACACCGAACCTATTTCCCGAATTATAACCATTCAGTTTGAAAAAACCCAGCAGCAAGCGTAAAATGTTCGCACTTAAGACTAAACCGGCTTTATAAAAAAGCCTTGAACCCGATTTGGAGGTATTATGAAGGAACTTACCAGCGCTTGTCCCGAACTCGCATCCTGTTTGTATGAAGCGGAAGAAGTATCGTCGTTTTTGTGGCAGAAGGGCTGGGCCGAATGCAACGGCGGCAATCTGTCAGTCGATGTCAGCAAGCTTATCGTCGCAAATGCACCCTGCCTGCAAGCAGGCGAGCATGTCGAGCTTGAAAGCTCTTACCCGACTCTTTCGGGACATTATTTCCTGGTGACGGGTTCCGGTCGCCGCTTCAGAGACTTGTCTGGAAATCTGGGCGAGAACGCCTGTATCATCAAGTTGGACGACGACGGCTCCGGCTATCGCTATGTTTGGCCCGAGGGTAAGCTGAATTTCCATCCCACATCGGAGTTGCCTTCGCATTTGTCCATCCACTCTTACCTGCAAGACAAAGGTAAGCCGCAGCGCATAGTCCTGCACACGCACCCGACAGAGTTGATAGCCATGACACACTTGCCGGAATATAAAGACGAGGACAAACTCAACCCTGCCTTGTGGGGCATGATGCCGGAAGTCAAGGTCATCATTCCCGACGGCGCGGGACTGGCTCCCTATCGCTGCCCCGGCTCCGAAGAGCTTGCAGCCGAGACCATCGCCGCTTTCGAACGCGGACATTCAGTCATACTGTGGGAAATGCACGGTTGTCTGGCCACCGGCGAAACCATCATGCAGGCTTTCGACCAGATAGACACGCTCAATAAGGCCGCAACAATATTTATGCATTGCCTGAAATGCGGACATGCGCCTAAGGGAATCAATTCCGAACAGCTCGATGAACTGGTAGAAAAATTTCTGAAGAAGGGCTAGGCATGAGCGAAGCTCGCTATCTGGCATTCGATCTGGGTGCAAGTTCTGGACGCGCCATAGTCGGAAAACTCGAATCGGGAAAGATTTCCGTCTGCGAAATTCACCGTTTCGAAAACGGCATGACGGATTTCAACGGCGGCTTGCACTGGAATATCATCGACCTGTATAAATCGCTTTTGAAAAGCCTCGAAATCTACACGCAGCGCTTCAAAGGTCCGTTAAAAAGTCTGGCCATAGACACCTGGGGCGTTGACTTCGGATTGCTGGATCGCGATTCATCTTTGATCGGCTTGCCTTACGCCTACCGCGACCCGCGCACCAAAGGTGCTATGGAGAGTTTCTTTGCAAAGCTGCCGCGCCAGCGCCTCTATGAGCTGACAGGCATACAGCTATTGCCTCTAAACACCGTCTTCCAGTTGGAGGCTATGCGGCGGGGTGACTCTCCGCAGCTTGAGATAGCCGACGATCTGCTGTTTATCCCGGATCTTTTGAACTATCTTTTAAGCGGAGAAAAACGCAGCGAATTCACATTCGCCACCACCTCGCAGTTGTACAATCCGCAGACGCGCTCTTGGGAAAAAGAGATATTCGACGCGCTCGGTATCTCCCATGAGATCATGCAGAAAATCGTTATGCCGGGCGAGACCATAGGTACGCTCAAGCCTGAAGTAGCCGCCGCTTGCGGCATAGAGCCTGTGCCGGTGGTTGCAGTAGCATCCCACGATACAGGCTCGGCTGTGGCGGCAGTTCCGGCGCAGGGCAAAAATTGGGCCTTTATTTCATCCGGCACCTGGTCGCTTATGGGCATAGAATCCGATGAGCCCATCATCAACGACAAGACCCTGAAATACAACATCACCAACGAAGGCGGTGCCTCCGGTAATTTCCGTGTACTCAAAAACATCACCGGCTTGTGGATCATGCAGGAATGTCGCCGGGCCTGGTCCAAGAGCCTTAACCACAGCTTCGGCGAGTTGGTGGAGTTGGCATCCAAGGCGGAACCCTTTGTATCCTTGATAGATCCCGACCACGAAGATTTTGCCTCTCCGACAGACATGCCCAAAGCCATAGCCGATTACTGCGCCCGCACCGGACAGATAGTGCCGCAGACACCGGGCCAGATAACGCGCGCGGTGCTTGAAAGTCTGGCTTTGAAATATCGCTTCGTACTGGAACAGCTATCGGAGGTTTCTGCACAGCCCATCGAGCGCCTGCACATTATCGGCGGCGGAATCAAGAATCGCCTCTTGTGCGGCTTTACCGCTTCGGCCTGCAAGCTGCCGGTAACAGCTGGTCCGAAAGAAGCCACTGCAATCGGCAACCTCTTGATGCAAGCTTGGGCCGATGGGGAAATCTCATCTCTTGGGCAGTTGCGAGAAGTTGTGCGCAACTCGGTCAAGCTTGATGAATACCGGCCCGAGCAGCCCGAATCATGGGATGCAGCTTATAAAAGATTTTGTGAACTGAATCCGCGTTGACGATCAAGGAGACGAGCGTGAGAGAAGATATTGAAAGACGTTTTTCCGAAGCCTGTGAGCGTTACGCAGAGTTGGGAGTGGATGTTTTAAAGGCGCTTTCCGAAATCGAGCAAGTATCGCTTTCCATGCATTGCTGGCAAGGCGACGATGTGGGCGGCTTTGAAGCGCCTGATTCGGAACTTGCAGGCGGCGGTATCGCCGTAACTGGCAACTATCCCGGACGTGCGCGCGATATAGATGAGCTGCGGGCCGATGCGGAGAAAGCCTTCTCGCTGATACCCGGCAGCCATCGCTTCAATCTGCACGCCATCTACGGGGACTTTAAAGGTCAACGCATAGAGCGCAACATGATTGAACCCGAGCATTTTGAAAGCTGGATCGAATGGGCAAAAGAGCTTGAGATAGGGCTTGATTTCAACAGCACGCTTTTCTCGCATCCCATGGCGGATTCCGGCTTTACGCTCTCAAGCATGGATGAAGGCGTGCGCAAGTTCTGGATAGAGCATGTCGAAGCCTGCCGCAATATCGGTGCTTACATGGGGCAGGTACTTGAGACGCCCTGCGTTCATAACATCTGGATCCCGGACGGCTCCAAGGACAACACGCTTCTGCGCCTGCGTCACCGCGAGCACCTGCGCGACAGCCTCGATATAATCTTCGGGCGAGATTACCCGGATGAACATTTGAAAGACGCGGTCGAATCCAAGCTGTTCGGCATAGGTTCCGAGTCCTTCGTGGTCGGCTCGCACGATTTTTATCTGGCTTACGCTCTGGCAAACGGTCGCATGTTGTGCATGGACATGGGTCATTATCACCCGACCGAATCCGTGGCCGAAAAAGTCTCGGCGCTTTTGCCATTCTTTGATGAGCTGCTGCTGCACGTCTCGCGCCCGGTGCGCTGGGACTCCGACCACGTCGTGATCTTAAACGACGACTTAAAAGAGCTGACCTCTGAGATAGTGCGCGCCAAAGCGCTCTCGCGTGTCAATATCGCATTGGACTTTTTCGATGCCGAATTAAATCGCGTCGGTGCTTGGGCCATCGGAATGCGCTCGACCTTGAAGGCTCTATTGCTGGCGCTTTTAGAGCCTGTTGCAAAATTGCGCGAGTTCGAAGAAGACGGCAACAAGTTTGCAAGACTGGCCTTGCTTGAAGAAGCAAAGAACCTGCCCTTCGGCGATGTCTGGGATTATTACTGCGCCAGCATGGAAGCCCCTAACGGCGCGGGCATGATAGATGCCGTCATGTCCTATGAAGATGAAGTGCTTTTAAAACGCGGCTGAAGTATTATGCTGTTGTAGGTCGGCTGATTCTTCACCCGACAATTCCTGATTTGTGTCGGGCAAGAAATTTGCCCGACCTACGGTAAATCACCCTGAAATCAATAATACAAGGATGGGCAATTGCTTTGCCCATCTCTTGCCGTTGGAGCAGTGCTTCCCAGCTTGTTCCGCATGCTTTTTATGTTCAAAGAAACAAAATATGACTCCGCTCACCCCGAGTGCGAGAGGCGTGTATCTCCGCTCATCCCGAGTGCCGACTTCAGGGAGGTGTATCGAGGGATGCTTCGATACAATTTCGCTGCGCAAAATCATTCAGCCAGCATGAGCGGGTAAAAGAATTGTCGGGCAAGAAATTTGCCCGACCTACGGTGAATCACCCTGAAAGTGCAGAATAAATAAGGCACAAAACCTCACCCCAAATCATCATAAGCCTGCAAATAATCGCGGGCCATGGATTGGGAGGAATATCTTTCTGCTATGCGGCGGCGGGCGTTTCCGCTCATGTGTTCAAGCTGCGGACCTTTATCAAGCATGGTTTCAAGCGCTTCGGCCAGTTTGCACGGATCTTCTTTGGGAACAACGAAGCCGTTCTCATCGTCGCGCACCACTTCACGCGAGCCGGGAATATCTGTGACGACGCTCGGCAAGCCGCTGGCCTGCGCCTCCAGAAGTGCATTTGAAAGCCCCTCCGAACGCGAAGGCAGGCAGAAGATGTCCATGGCGGCGTAATAGCGCAGCATGTCGCTCTGGCGTCCGGCCCAGATGATTCTGTCGTCAATACTCAGGTTCTTTGCAAGGCCACGCAGATTGCCTTCTTCCGGGCCGTCGCCCACCAGCAGCAAGCGCCAGTGTTTTTCTTGCGGCAGTTTTGCCAAAGCTTCGAACAAAACGTCCAAGCCCTTGACGGGCAGGAGATTGCCGACAAAGCCTATGACAAAATCTTTTGCGGCGATGCCTAATTCATTGCGCATGGAAGCCGAGAGTGAAACGTCTTTTAAAGGAAAGCTGTCTAAATCTACGCCGTTTGGAATGACGCGCAGGCGTTCTTTTTGAAGATCGTTTTTAGACAGGTAATCGCCTATGCCGTTTGAGTGCGCGGCGACGATGTTCATTTTTTTGAACGCGCCCAGCCAAGCCTTGGAGATTGCCAGACCGGGCAATTTGCCTGCCAGCGCGACGGTATCGTCCACGGTGATATTCACCACGGTGGCAACGGACTTCAAACGCGGGTGCGTCAGCTTCAAGAGGGCGTTCAGCATATCCGGGCGCATTCCTACCGAATGCACTATGCGGATTTTGTTATTTCTTATGAGTTTGGAGGCACAAACGGCCTGTAGCGCCAGATTCCAACGATTGCCTTTAAATGTATGAACATTGATCCCAAGCTTGGAGAACTCATCGTGCAGGTTGTCTTGTTCTGCTTTGCCAAGCTCGAAGATCAAAGGACGCAGATCGTTTTTTACAAACTCGCGGCACAGGCGCAGAATGTCGTTCATCGGTCCGCAACGACAAAGTGCGGGGACGACGAACATCAAAGCGGGATAGTCACTTGCAGCGGGCACGATGGCTTTTCCTTCGATATATTGCGGCTGTCTTCGAGTCTGTTTCCACAAAGGCCGGTTGTAATACAACCGGCCTTTGTAAAAACACTATATCCCAACAGTCGGGATGATGTACAGATTTTATGGAGAGGGCAAGGTGAACTTGATCTGCATACGCGGCACGGCGTCTTTGTCGATTTTGCCGATCGGCGGCTGGGTGTCCCATACCAGAGCCTTGCTCGGGCAGAACTTGGCGCAGGCCGGGTCGCCGCCGCACAGATCGCACTTGGCAACCTGATTGTAGGCTTCATCGTAATGACAGTTGCCAAAGGGACAGGCGTAAACGCAGGACTTGCAGTGTATGCATTTCTCCGGGGCGTATTCTATCGCCAGTGTCTCGGGGTTGCGCGAAAGCGCTCCTGTCGGGCAGACCATCATGCAGGCCGCTTCTTCGCATTGCAGGCAGGTTACCGGAACGTTGCGTTCTTCGCTGAAGGGATAAACCCTGATACGCGAAATAGCCGGGCTGTTGGGCTTGGGCGCGTGAGTGAAACTGCAGGCAACTTCGCAGGAGCGACAGTTTATGCAACGTTCGGGAGTTACTATCAAACGTTTTTTCATGTTGTCCTCCTTTAAGCCATCAAGCGGGCGAAGCTTTTGGCCGACTGCTTTTTACGGCATTCGTCGCAGACTTCGAAATACAAGGGAGAAAGCCCGCTTTTGGCGGCCACGAAATCGACCTGCTCCTTGGGCAGCATGGGCGCGTTGCAGAGCTTGCAGCGCATTCTCGCAAAGCTGCGGTCCCAGATCTTGACTTCGTCCGGCTCTTCTAAATAGGCAATGGCTCCGGTCGGGCAGCTTTTGGCGCAGGCCAGACAGCCGATGCAGTCGGAGGCTTCACCAAAAGGCGGCGTGATGATGCGCTCGGCACCGCGCTCGGCCATGGTGATGGCACCCGCGCCCATCTTTTCGCAGATGCGCACGCACAGGCCGCACATGATGCACTTGTCGGCATCTTCGCGCTTTACATAAGCCGTCTCGATAATGCCGTATTCATAAGCCAGCTCGCGAATCACTTCGGAGTCTGGCACACGAGCCAAAAGCATTTCCAGTATGTCGCGGCGGGCCTCGATGACACGCTCGCTTTTCGTCTGGACGACCAAACCTTCTTCTGCTTCATAAATGCAGGAAGTAACCAGCTCGCTACGCTCGGGTCTGGAAGCTTTGATTATTTCCACCAGACACAAACGACAGCCGCCCCAGGATTCCACACCGGCGTGATAGCACAGCGAAGGGATCTTGAAGCCCGCGTTAGTGGCGACCTCTAGCAGAGTCTGGCCGGGTTCGGCCTTGACTACACGTCCGTCGATTACCATGCGCATAGCGCCTCTTCTCCTTCCTTTATGTAATGTCAATCGCGTCGGTCGGGCAGACCGAAACGCAACTGCCACATCGTATACACAACGACTGGTCTATGATGTGCATCTTTTTGCGCTCGCCCGAAATAGCATTTGTCGGGCACTGCGATGCACATTTGGTACAGCCGATACATTTGTCTGTTATGTCGAACCTTATCAGTTCTTTACAAACACCGCCGGGGCAGCGTTTTTCTTCTATGTGGGCCAGATACTCGTCGCGGAAATGCTTGAGAGTCGAGCGGACCGGGTTGGCAGCGGATTTGCCCAGGGCGCACAGGCTGGCGGATTCAAGCGTGCTGCACAATCTTTCAATGCGCTCCAAGTCTTCAAGCTTGCCTTCACCCTTGCAGATACGCTCCAATATAGCCAGCATCTGGCGCAGACCTTCGCGGCATGGAGTGCATTTGCCGCAGGACTCTCCGATTAAAAATTCGATGAAGTAGCGGGCCACGTCCACCATGCAGGTACGGTCGTCCATGACGATCATGCCGCCCGAGCCCATCATGGAACCGGAATCGCTCAGGGTATCGAAGTCCACCGCCAGATCCAGCATGGATTCAGGCAGGCAGCCGCCTGAGGGTCCGCCGGTCTGAACGGCTTTGAACTTGCGGTTTTTAAGAATTCCGCCACCCATCTCGAAAATGATTTCACGCAGCGTGGTTCCCATAGGAACTTCTACCAAGCCGGTATTGTTGACTTTGCCGACCAGCGAGAAAGCCTTGGTGCCGGAGGAGGTTTTGGTTCCCGTTTTCTTGAAAGCCTTGCCGCCGATGTTGATGATATACGGCACACAGGCTAAAGTTTCAACGTTGTTCAAGACCGTCGGCTTGTCGAACAGTCCCTTGACCACCGAGCGCACGTACTTGGCGCGCGGCTCTCCGACTTTGCCTTCCAGACTGCGCATTAATGCG
>CAYTHG010000015.1:0-25150 GCA_964437525.1 uncultured Myxococcales bacterium
TTATTTAGATTTATCTTTTAAATTGCCATTAGGGGCAAATATAATCAAAGATGTTATTAATAATATAATTGATATTATAAATACACTAGGAAGAAAAATCTCCTCATTTTCTTCATATTCTTCATATTTATTAGAATTATTTATATTAATATTAATATTATTTGAATTATTTATATTGATATAATTTTTATTTCCCATTAACATTCACACTCCCATGAACAGTACCAATGGAGATATTGAATTCACCATTCCCAGTTGTTATAGTGGTAGGGTTTTCTATTAGTGCTTTTTTATAAGAATTTTTATCAACTTCAATTTTTTCTTTTTTAAGTTCCAAAAGGCAAACTTTATATGATCTTTTATTGTTTTTAGGTACATTAATGAACAATATGACATGCCGTGTCCATACTGGTCAGCAATTATGCTTCCAGGTCTTGACATGTCTCGTCTCTTTTGCAATCTATCAGATAAGAATCACAAAGAATGCAGGAGGAGTTAAGAATTTGGGATTGATATCTCCATCTTAAATCGAGCCAAGGTGGAAATCGTCGCTCATCCCAATGCTTTGATAATCATCCGGAACGCCAAGTGAGGTTTTTCACTCCATTGTGAAATCAAGCTCGTTCCAGACGCCTTTTTTCAGATCGACTATCTGATCTTCGCTGCCGATGGGGTCTCCTGCTTGGGGGCCGGGGCCGTCTGTGGTATCGAGATCCTGGTAGAGGTTGATTAAGTGCTGACCTTCGGGAACCGGTCCTGTTGTCAAGGGGCCGGTTTCTTTTACGATAAAGGTCAAGGGGAATTCGGGCGAGCTTATCTCGTTGTAGATAAGCGGAATGGTTCCCATCTCGGTTCCGGGGTAGCCGTAGAAAAGCAGGCTTATATCGCTGGTGCAGGTCTGGCACTCCACGTTTACTTTTATCCAGACATCGTCTGCGCCCGGCTGTTCTTCGGTTTCTTCGCCGTCGCCATCTTCGCCCTCTTCACCATCGCCGTCTTCGTCGCCGTCTTCATCCACCATCTCGAACTCAAGTGTCAGCGATGTGGTTTCGCCTTCTACTATGGTTACCGGCAACGATTGAGCGCCGTCCTCCAGTACCAGTGTTACGTCGTAGCCGGGCTTGGGGATCAGTCCGTCATCGGGATCGACATCGATATACGCCTGCAGGCACCAATCGCCCGGTTCAACATCTTCTATGGCTCCAGTGATTACTCCATCTTCGATGGTGCCTAAAGAATCAAATTCCGGGGGCATTGTGAAGGGGCAGCTCATCATGATCAGCAGCAGTTCCGCAGCCTCGGGGACTTCTTCTGTCCATGTGGCCGTGATTTCAAGTCTGCCTCCGACAAGGTCGTCGCTTTCCGAGCATGAAGAGATCGCTATAGCTGAAAGCAAGAGCAAACTTATAGTGAAAATCGAGAGATATTTTTTCATCATTTTTTCCCATGTTTCATATTATCGAAAAATCCCGACGGCATGAACAGGAAGGACGGACCCGCCAGAAAATACATGTTGTTAACGGTGATCTTCTCTGAATACTCAAAGTACAGCGTCATCCCGACATACTTTGAAAACAGGAAAGATCCGATAGTGCGTACTGTCCAGTTGTTGTAATCCACATTATAATAGATCCTGCTACGCAATTGCAGGAAATAGTGGAAATCGAGAAAGATGTCTGTGCCGACAAGGTTTGAGAAATAATCCTTGTCGCCTTTTGTGTCGAATACCGGAATATCCGCCGATACATCCGGTGGCCTGCTATCTTCGTAGCCCTCTTCGTAAACATCTACATGTCCGCCTGAGGAGCGCGCATGGGTGAAAGCTTTTTCGTACATGGGGCAGTACCAGGGCTGTACGTACCAGTGCTGAATCGGAATCTTGAATTTAGCGCCGATCTTGGGAAGCGGTGCGAAAACATCTACGTCCACGGAGATTTTATCCAGATTGGCGTAGGCTATTGCCGTTTTGCCTGCAAGTTCGTCACGCTCGGTGATCTTCAGGTTTTTATAGTCGGTGTTTGTGGAATGATAGACGAAACTCAAACCGAAATAAGGTTCGACAAAGGTGCCGGTCGGAACCGTGCCCGATACCGCGAGGATATTGCCCCACAAAAAGCTTTCGTTCACCTCGGGGAAAAGATAGGTGACATTGACGATGCTGAGCCATTTGTAAAAGCCCATGAATGTCATTCCCATGCCCCAGCCGTCATCCGAAATGGACGCCTCACGCTCCTGGAATCCACCTTGATGAGGGATTTTGAAGTGAAATTTAGCCGTATTTTGCAGGTATCCACCGGAAGGATTCAAAAGAAACATCCACTCCAGATGCTTCTTTTTCTCCTCGGGATCGGCAACTTCGGAATCGGATTCCTGTTTCGGCTCAACGGTTAATTCCTGATTTTCTTCAGCAGGTGTTTCTGCTTCAGATTCCTTGGAAGTTTCGGCAGCTTGGGGTGCTGCTTCCTGTTGTTGGGCAGCAACGTTTGAAGTTTGAGATGTCTCAGGCAGGTCTTTAGACCCATCCTGATTCTGGCTTGTGCTTTGTGCCGATGCGTATCCGCCGGAAAAGACAAACAGGCCAAGGCAAACCGCCAACATCAACAACGACTTTTTATTTAACCCTACAAATAACTTATTCAAGTCGATACATTCTTTCTTAATTCAAATAATTGAGCAGGCCCTTATCTGCTAACTGCTCAGAAAGGTAAAAACCATGATCTATTATTTATAATAGGTTTCTTTTGAATAATTTCAAGTGAATCTCATTGAAGAGGCGTAATTTCAAGTTTATTTAACAAAATACTTCGTATCGGGGGTTGACCTGAATACTTATTTTCTGGATACTCTTAACGTCTGAGAATGACTTGTCGGCTATTTGCTGTTAGGAATAAGGCCATGAAAAACCAGGATATTTTGCTTCTGTCCGTATTGCTGATTGCTTTCTCATTCGCTTGCAGTGTTGAGTTGGCTTCCCTGGAAGAGCCTTGCCAGACTGCCTCAGATTGTAAGGACGATCAGGTTTGCGAGAACGGCTTCTGCAAGGATGTCGAAGTCCAAGAAGGGGACGGAGACTTTTCTGAAGAAGATGGAGATTCTGGAGATACTCAGCCGGATGGAGACAAAAACGAGTCCGATGGTGATGACTCCGACGGCGATGATGCCGATGGTGATGATGCCGATGGCGACGATGCCGATGGTGATGATGTAGATGGCGACGATGCCGATGCCGATGGCGACGATGCCGACGGCGACGATGCCGATGGTGATTTCGACAATGCTTTATGTGAGGATGTGAATTGCGAGCAGGATGAAAATCCCTGCACAGAGCAAGTTTGCGATCCTGCCGATGGTAAGTGCAAGCCCCGATTTATTGCCGATGGCGTATGTCCTGAGAGCAGCAACCCGTGTATGGAAATGGTTTGTGTCGAGGACTCCTTGTCCTGCAAAGATGTGCCTTACGATGCGGGCGATTGCTCGGATGACAACATTTGCAACGGGAGTGAATATTGCGAAGACGGCCAGTGCAAGCATAAGGATGCAATCGAATGTCCCGGCTGTCTGGTTTGTGATCCTGAAGACGGCGAGTGCGTCTGTCCTCCCGAACCTTGCGAAGCCGAAGAGCTTTGCAATGGCATGGATGACGACTGCGATGGCAGCACGGATGAGGACAACGTCTGCTCCAATCCCGATTTGGGAATCCGTGTAGAGTTGCGCTGGCAACGCCAGAATGTAAATCTCGATCTGCATCTGATGCGACCGGGCGCTAAATTCGGGACGGATTACATTGTGGACAAAGACGACTGCTATTTCTCCAATCCCAATCCCGACTGGGGAGTAGCGGGATTAAGTAGCGACGACCCTTCATACGGTGACGATATTTCCTCCGGCGGAGGCAATAACTGGGATACAATGAATCCGGAAATGGTTCATATCGGTCTGCCTTCGGATGGCCCTTACAGGGTCGTAGTCCACTACGCCAGCTATGTAATGGTGCCTGTCAGTACCAATCTTTTGTTGACGGTATACATAGACGGCCAAGTCAAAAAAGAAATGGGCGTTACTTTTAGCAGCGACGGAGGTTTCTTGAACGCGGTCTGCATCAACCCTGAAACAAAGACAGTATCCGAGATCGTCAATGCCGAAGGTGCAAACGAGATCGTGACCGATTACAATTCTCTCAATGCCGATGCCTGCCTGTCCCAAGGTATTGCCTGCACAAGTGCCTGCGGTTGCCCACAGGGTGTCGACTGCATAGACGGTATTTGCAAGCAGGGGCCATCACCTGCATATTGCTGTAAAAAACCCGGTTGTGTTCCTGCTAAATATTGTGTCGGCAGTGAAAACGAAGGTGGCTACTGCGGCAGTTTAATCGCGTTCGATTACGATTTTCACCAGCAGGCTCTGGGCGACAAAGTGAATGTAGAAACCCTTTATGACACAAACGGCGTTGTTTTCTATACAGATAAGCAGAACGCTGTAGTTGCCACAGACACATCGTGGGAACTGGATGGCTACTCTCAGGGCGTGTGCTGTTCGACTATGGATAAAACCACCGGCAAGCGCTGGGAAGGCGATATTCATGTTGCGTTTATCAGGCCCAACGAGAACGGTAGTGTCGGTTCTGCTCCTACCGTTGCAAATTTCGCCGCCTTTGCCGTGGGTCAGACTTTCCAAAACGGTTTGCGTGTTCGCGCTTACAACAAATACGGTTTCGACCCCAACAACCACGATACAAACAAAGTATACGATGCCATGATTCACAACTCCGGTTGGGTTTACGTCTTGCCGGACGAACCCATGCGTCATCTCTGGATCACACAGGCAAACGACCCTGATTTCGTCATCGACGATCTGTACTTCGAAGCACTCTGGATTCCGGAATTCTGATCGAGGTCTAAATTCACCTCAAGCGAGCAATCGCGTCCTCAAGTCCCTTGATGGACAGTGTATACATGGGAAAGATATCCGCGATGGAGTGGATGGTCGAAGACCACCATTGATGCTGCGGTATGGGATTGAGCCAGGCGACTTTGCGGAAGTGGTCGGCTATGCGCTTGAGCCAGATCGCGCCGGGGATGTCGTTCATGTGGTAGTAGTAAATGGCTCCGTGACGGGCGCTCAACTCATAAGGCGCCATGGCCGCATCGCCCACTAGTATCACCTTCCAGCTTGCATCGAAATCCTGAAACAGCCTGCCAGTCGGTATACGTTCGTCGAGATAGATGTCCTCGAAGACATGCTCGTAAATGCAATTATGGAAGTAGAAATACTTGAACTCCTTGAAGTGCTTCATCTGGCTGGCGGCGGAAAACAGGCGTGAGACCAGCCGGGCGTATGGCTGCATGGAGCCGCCCGAGTCCATCAGCAGCAGAAGCTTTGTACGGTTTTTTCGCTCGGGCTGAAATATCAGTTCAAGTTCTCCGGCGTTTTTGCAGGTGCGGTCTATGGATTCGTCCAAGTCCAGCACATCCGCAGGCCCGACGCGCTCCAGCGCCCGCAGCTTTTTCAAGGCTACCTTCATCTGGCGTACATCAAGCACTAAGTCTTTGCGGTAGTTCTGAAAGCGCCTCTGGGTCGCAATCTGCACCGCCGAACGCATTCCGCCTTCGCCGCCGACTCGCACCCCGGCGGGGTTTACACCCGAGTTGCCGAAAGGTGATGTGCCGCCCGTGCCTATCCAGCGGTTGCCGCCGTCGTGACGTTCGTCCTGTTCTTTGAGGCGTTTCTCGAACTCTTCCTTGAGCTTCTCAAAATCAAGCGCCTCGAGCAGCTTGCGTTCTTCTTCGCTCAAATTCAAAACGTCAATGGGAGTCTTGAGCCATTCTTCGATGTCGTCGCGCAGGGCGGGCGAGATATCGGCGTCCTTGAAAACGTGTGCAAAAACGCGGTCGAAGGCATCGTAGTAGGCCACGTCTTTTACCAGCAGCGAACGCGACAGGGCGTAAAAGGTATTCAAGTCGGAATAGGCCAAGCCTTTTGAGAGCGCCTCCATAAAGGTCATCCATTCCGTGATGGAGACGGGAACCTTGTACTCGCGCAGTTTGTAGAAAAACGTCGTCAGCACTTTTATCTACCAGTTTCTCGAATTGCGGGGGGCGGTCATGTTGTCGAAGGTTTCGAGATCCTGTTCGTTTTTGAGCAGTACGCCTAAAAAGGGAATGCTCTTGCGTATTTCTTTTTCGCCTATGCCCGCCTTTTGCAGGACGCCTATCCAGTCGATAAGCTCTGATGTCGAAGGCTTTTTCCGAAATCCTTCCAGCGAACGCAGATGATAGAATCTGGCTATGCACTGCTCCAGCAGGTTTTTCTTCAAATCGGGGTGATGCACGCGCACTATCTGCTCCATCAGTTCCTGCTCGGGGAAGTCGATGAAATGGAAAACGCAACGCCGCAGGAAGGGGTCGGGCAGTTCTTTTTCCGAGTTGGAGGTGATGATTATCACGGGGCGTTGTTTCGCCTTGATGTGCTCGCCGGTCTCTATGATATCGAAGGCCATCTCGTCCAGTTCGGCCAATAGATCGTTGGGGAATTCCACATCGGCCTTATCGATTTCGTCTATCAGTACCACGGCGCGCTCGTCCGAGACAAAAGACTTTCCAAGCGGCCCCAAACGTATGTACTGCTTGATATCGGATACGTTTTTATCTCCGAAGCGACTGTCGTTCAAGCGCTGAACGGTGTCGTAAACATACAGGCCGTCTACGGCCTTGGAGGTAGATTTGACCATCCACTTATAAAACGGCATCTCCAGCGCCTCGGCGATGGAGTAGGACAAAAGCGTCTTGCCTGTGCCGGGCTCGCCTTTAATGAGCAGTGGACGTTCCAGCGCCACGGCGACATTTACCGCATCGCGCAATTCCCGCGAGGTTATGTATTTGGACGTACCGTGAAACTTGTCGAAAGTATCTTTCATAAGCTCATTTCCCTTATCATAAATTGAAAACGGGACAGCCGAACGGCCCCTTATGTTCGCTTATCGCGGCGCGGATGTCAATGGGGCGGGTCTCCTTGCCTGCTACTAAATATTTCAAAGGGTGCCACGGTCTTCGATTCGAAGAATCGATGGCCGTGTGTCTTCGCAGTTAGCAATGCACGGCCATGTTTTCTTCAAAAACAAGGCCGTGGCACCCTTGTGCTTTAACGGACCGGGCAATCCACCCCAATGTAGGGGCGCGATTCATCGCGCCCTTGCCCGGATCATCGCTATCATCGGGCGCATCACCGGGGACACCATCGGGCTCGTCTTCGGGCGCAATAAATTGCGCCGCTACGGTGTAATTCTTTCACAGAGAATTGTCAGGCAAGGCAATTGGCCATCCATCCGAAGCCATATCCGACAGCAATCAATCCCCAAATACTTTTTCTTAACTTTCGCACTTGATATCCCTGAGCTAAGATAAATATTAAGGGTAAGAGATAAACTTCTTGAGAGGTCGTTTCCATGCTGGAAGAAAACTTTACCGGATTTATGGCGCTGGCTGGCTTGTTGTTGGTGTCCGCCTTTTTCTCCGGAGCCGAGACTGCCATCATCGGGGCGCGCAGGGTCACGCTGCATGACATGTCCAACAAGGGCAGCAAGTCCGCCGCGCGCGTCCTGAAGCTTTTGGAGAATCCCGGGCGTCTTTTGGGGACGATTCTGGTCGGCAACAACCTTGTAAACGTCACGGCGGCAGCTATTGCCACCACGGTTTTCGGGCCTGCCAAGGCCACGGTGATCGTCACTGTCGCCCTGCTGTTGGTGGGAGAGATACCGCCCAAGACCATCGCCGCCTCGTGGCCCGAGACTTTCTCGCGGCTGGTGTCTTTGCCGATTACTTTTTTTACCTGGGTTTTCTCCCCCGTGGTCTGGTTCACCACCGCCTTGACCGATCTGGTTTTGTGGCCCATCAGAAAGAAGCTCGGCCAGCGGCGCAGGTTTTACTCAAAAGACGAGTTACGCACGGCCCTTGATATCAGCCAGGATGCAGGCGAGCTTGAGCCGGGCGAGGCTCAGATGGTCTACGAAGTTATGGACCTTGTGGAAGTGAAAATCTCCGAGTTGATGATTCCGGTCAAGGATATGGCGCGTCTCGACAGCGAATCGTCGGAAGAGACGATATTGCAGGAGATTCACCGCAGTCGTTTTACCCGCTACCCTGTTTTTGTAAAGGGCAACGGACGCCTTTTGGGGCTCTTGCATATCAAGGACTTGGTGGTCAGACGATATGACGCCTCGTGGCGTTCGCAGATACGCCCGATGATGCTGCGCGATGAAAACATGGAGGCCAACGACCTCCTGCGTGAAATGCAGATCAGCCGCCAACATATGGTAGGCGTTACAAATGCGAAAGGCGAGCTGGCAGGCTTTGTGACAATGGAAGACATCCTGGAGGAAATCGTGGGTGAGATTGCAGACGAGCACGACCGCGAGCAGGACCCTGTAAAAGAGTTGAGCGAAAACGTATACCGCGTCCGTCCCGATCTTGAAATCGGGGATATCAATACCATACTCAACGTGGATATTCCCGCCGAAGACCCGGACCAGAACATCGAAGACTTTTTCCGTTCTGAAGTAAAAGCCCACCCTGCGTCCATATTGCGAGTTGGCCCGGTTATGATAAAGCCCAGCCGCAGAAAGGGCCTGGGATACGTGATTCAGGTCTGTGACGAAAAGGAAGAGGGTGAGGAAAGCTGAGGTTCTTTTCTACAGCGTTTCAAGCCAGTCCAAGACCTTTTCCATTTTAAACTGTGACATTCCCGAGGCAAACAGCAGATCGGCCATGTGGAAATTGTCATCTAATGGATCGCTGATGGTCGGGATGGCGACGCAGCGCATTCCGGCGCGTATGGCGGATTCGACGCCGTATTGCGTATCTTCAAAGACAACTGCGCATTCAGGTGCTATGCCGAGGCGTTTGGCGGCTTCTATAAAAATATCGGGGGCCGGTTTGCCCTTCGGCACTTCTTCGGATGAAACGATTTTAGAGAAACAATCGCGCACGCCGACCTTGCGGGTAAGCTCGTCTATGACAGCCAGAGAAGAACCCGAGGCGATGGCCATGGGCAGATTCATTGCCGTGAGTTTCTCAAGCAGCTTTTCCATCTCGGGGAACATTTCGGTCTGTTTTCTGGCAAGCTCCATGTAAAGGCGGTTTTTCTTTTCCAAGAGATCTTCCATGGAATCCGGCAGATTGAAGCGCTTGCGCAGGTCTTCCATCATAAAGGAGTTGCCGGTACCGACGTAGCGTTTCTTCATTTCCTCGGTGAAATTTATGCCGTATTCGGCAAGCATGATGCGGTCGGATTCGTAGTAGTTGGGCTCGGAGTCTATCAGCGTGCCGTCCAAGTCGAAGATGATCGCCTTGAGTTCGGGCGATGGTTGGGGGGAGAAATCGACCTGTGAGGCAGAGTCGTCTTGTCCAGTGAAGTTTTTCATGCTTTCCAAAAGCACGCTTTCCGGGCTTTTTTCTGCTGTATTCTTTGATGAATCTTGTGGAGTGGACGAAACCTTGAGGAGAACGCCGTCTTTTTTCATGTCAACCGAAGCGAAGCCGGGAACTGACTTGTCGGGCAGGCGTTGCAGCAACTCGAAACCCCGCTTGGTCCGCAAAAAAAGCTCCATCTGATAAATATCATCAACCTGTATTTCCAAATACTTCATGCTTACAACCTGTAAAAACAAGGGGAAATTGAAACCAGTGAGATACAATACTTGTATTGTCTACTTTATGGAAATGAAAAGCCGTGAAATTCGTTTAAATTCTGGTTAAGCATCCTGAAATATTCTCCGTTTTGCAAACTATCAGTAAGGTTGAAAAGCTCAGGATTCCACCTTTTTGGCAATGACTCAAACCTTGCCAGTTTTGGCCCGAACTGTTATCTTTCAGCAATCTATATAAGGTTATGGTATGAGGAATATTTTTAGATATATGGTGCTTTTCGGCTTGTTGCTGGCGACTGCCGGAGCGATCTTGACTGCCGGGCTTTTCTGGCATTATTCAAAGGATCTGCCCGAAGTCGAATCCTTGGCGGATTTTTCGCCGCGTCAGGTCAATCGCATTTATTCATCCGACGGCTACATCATAGGCGAGTTCGGACCGCGCCGCACCATAGCACGCATGGAAGAAATGCCGCCCTTGCTGCCCAATGCTTTTGTGGCTGCCGAAGATGAGGATTTTTACCAGCACGAAGGCGTCTCCCTGCCGCACATCGTGGTGGCCATGATACGCAATGTGCTTTCCATGCGCGTCCGGCAGGGTGCTTCGACCATCACGCAACAGGTCATTAAAAACTTGCTGTTGACCCACGAGCGCTCATTCAAGCGTAAGATCAGGGAAGCAATTTTAGCCTACAGGATAGAATCTACGCTTGAAAAGCGGCAGATACTGGAGATTTACCTCAACAGCATTTATTTCGGTAACGGTTGCTATGGTGTGGCCGAAGCCGCGCGTTTTTATTTCTCAAAAGAACTCGCTGAGCTTGATGTGGGGCAGATAGCATATCTGGCCGGGCTGCCCAAAAACCCCGGCGGCTACCGCCTTAATCGCCACCCCGAACGCGCCAAAAAACGCCAGTTGTACGTTTTGCGCCGTTTGCAGGAATTGGATTATATCAACCAAGCCGAATACCAGCGTTTCACGGAAAAAGAGCTTTTGTACAAACCCTCCCAAAGACGTGCCGCCGACGCGCCTTATGTCGAGGATTTAGTGTTGCGCAGCCTGCGAGAAAAGCTGGGCAGTGCTGCTATCGCGCGCGGAGGATTGAAGGTTTATACCTCCATCGACTCGCGTATGCAGAAAGCCGCGCAAAATGCATTGAGGCGCGGCCTGCTGGATTTCGACCGCCGCCACGGTTACCGCCCGACGGGAATCGTACTCGATCAAGAAGAACGCGCCCTGTGGCGTTCGCTTTTTAGTGGCTATCCTGAAGACGGACTGTTTGCATTTACCGCCGAGCGCCGTCCGCCGCCTCTTGAAGAAGAAGTGGAAAACCTTGCTGGAGAAAAAGCGGAAGAGACCGGAGAATCTCAAATAGACAAAAAAGCAGCGACTCCTCCGCCCTGGCGAACGCGAATCGAACGCGTGAAAAAAGAACGCATATTCTGGGGATTCGTTGAAAAGCGCAACGATAAGGGCGCGTTGGAGATAGAGCTTGGATCAAAGCGAGGCACGGTCACAGCCAAACAAGTGGCACAGACTATAAAGAGTTGCAAAAATTCCGATGCATCGAAATGCAAGCCGGCATCGCTGTTTGCGCAGGGTGCGCTGGTGCAGTTTATGCTCTCGGCAAATTCGTCCGACAAGGACAAGCCATCTTTGGAAATCGTTTCCATACCCGAGGTGCAGGGCGCTTTGGTGGCAATGGAGCCAGAAGCACGCAAAGTCAGGGCGCTGGTCGGCGGGTTTTCCTTTAATATCGGAGAGTTCAACCGTGCCGTCAGAGCACGTCGCCAGCCGGGCTCGAGTTTCAAACCTTTTACATACCTGACAGCCATCAAGAGCCGCAAGTACACGGCAGCCAGTATTGTACAAGACGAGCCTTTGACGATCAGGCAGAAAGGTGCGCCGGACTGGAAACCTGCCAACTTCGACCACAAGCATCGTGGGAAAATGAGACTGCGCGAGGCTCTGGCACATTCTGTAAACATCGTGGCAGCACGCCTGATAGCCGATGTCGGTCCTTTGCAGGTTATAGAAACCGCCCAGGCACTCGGTATAGAGTCGCCCTTGCAGAACAACCACTCGCTGGCGCTGGGTACAAGCGAAGTGACGCCCTATGAAATGGCTTCGGCCTACGCGGGTTTGGCTTCGCTCGGAAAATATTCCAGCCCGGATTTTTTAGAAAAAGTAATCGGCCCGGATGATGCGCCGCTGTTGGAATTTCCCCATGACAGCAGGCAAGCCGTCGATTCGGCGGAAGTTTACGTGCTGGTTTCCATGATGGAATCCGTAGTCGATCACGGCACAGCGCGTCGCGCAAAGGTTTTGAAGCGTCCGCTGGCCGGAAAAACCGGCACGGCCTCCCAGATGCGTGATGCCTGGTTCGCCGGATTTGCGCCGCAACTTGCCTGTGCGGTCTGGGTGGGGTACGATAATCACAAACCGCTTGGCAGGGGGGAAACCGGTTCACGAGTCGCCTTGCCGATTTGGGTGGATTTTATGGCACAGGCCTTGAAAGACATGCCCAAGGCGGATTTCCCCACGCCTGTCGGTGTAAGTTTTGTGCCTGTGGATAATGAGACGGGAATGCGTGTCGAACCCGGCAGCAAAGGCGCGATTCTGGAAGTTTTTCTGGACGGCACGCAGCCGGAAATGACACAAGATGCATCAAGCGACAGCAACGGGTTGAAACTCGATGAAGTGAGATAGCGATTTTGAAAGTTGTTCAAACATATAAAACCTGCCTGTTTCTGTTCACGCTCTTAGCGCTGTGGATTGCGCCGTCTCTTGCCATGTGCGGACAGGAAGAAATCGAGTCCGCCTGGGACGATCTGCTGGCGGCCTTGTCCGACAGTCCCGAGCGACCTTTTTACGGCGGCTCGGATCTTTTGCTATGGATAGACGACGGAGATGGCGGGCGCAACCGCCTGACAGCTTTGGTGGCCCATTCGGGAGCCTTGAAGCTTTCGGGGCCGGGATTGTTCGCTCGCGTGCATCTGGCCGAACGCGTTTATTCGGGTCGTGCCGATTTGAATGAAGCTTCTTTAGCGGCATATGACAGGCGCGGCTTTGACCGTCTCTTGAAGGTCGATGTGCGTACGCTTTCAGGAGGAGTCGAGCTTTCGGCCCGCGCCTTCTGGCTGGACCGCGATGTCTGGGACGCCATGCTGGATCCGCCGCGCCCCTATTACGAACGCCCGGCTTCTGTCAAGTTGCCGGCTTCGCCTTTGTGGTCGCAACTGGAACGCAGTACGCTGGAGTTCGGGCCTTTAGCCCCGGCCTGGACCGAGGTCAGGCTTTTTGAAAGCAGTGACCGCGTACTCGATATTGCCGCCGGGGATTTCGACGGAGACTCCGTAAACGATCTGGCTCTTTTGTTTAAAAGCCGTATAGAACTGTGGTGCGGCAGCGACGAGGGATTTTATTTCCGCTATACATATACGTTGTCAGACGATGAGGAAATCCCCGTCCGTCACAAGAGCGGGACGCTTATCGCCTGCGATATCAGCGGCAACGGCCAGTTGGAAATACTGTTCGGTCTGGATACGTTTGAAGGCGGGCAGGCTTTGCAGTGGACGGGCTCTGAGTTGGCCCGTATTCAAAGAATGGATCATGCGCCCCTGGCCTGCCTGTCCGGTGCCTCCGGAGCGCCTTCTACGTTGATCGGCGCACGTTATGCCGAAGGCACGCCGCTTTTCAAATCCCGTCTTGAAAGGCTTGACGATAATTTCGACGGCGCGGAAAAACTGCGTACTTCAAATAATTTTGTCTCGGCCATCATCAAGCCGGGTGGTATATCGCTTAAAGACATGTGGCTGGTGACTGACACCGGGGCGCTTGTAAAAGCCGTCTCGAAATCTTCGACGAGCCCTGCCTCCTGCGGCCAGAATCCTGCAACGGCAACGGGCCTTGATGGGCAGGCGGTGATAGCCTGCGGCGCTGCGAGTTTTGGAGGTTTCGAGGAAGAAATATCAATTTTTGCTTACGGAACTAAAGGTTTTGTGGCCGCCGGGCGTTGCATCTCCCGCAAGGGTGCGGTGATGGCGCTTGCATCCGCTCCGGGCGAAGGTTTGCGTTTTTACGCCGCCCGTTATAACAAAGCCTCCAATAAAACCTACATCAACGTGGTGCATCCATGACGGGCTTGAGAAACAAACGAATCGGCAAGCTTTTTTGTTTGTGCGCTTTATTGATTGTATCGCTTTACGGGCTTACGGCCTTTGCCGAGTTGCCGCCTCTTTTTGGAGGTAAAGCCGCTTTCATGGTCGGCCAGAAAATAGAGACGCTTGATCCGGCTCAGCGCTTGACCGAAGCGGAGCGGCAGGTCTCGCTGCTGGCATACGAAACCCTGTTTGTCCTGCGCGACGGACGCGCTATAGACTGGCTTTCCTCCAAGCATCGCTTTGAAAACGGCGACCGCGATCTGCATGTCTGGCTCAAGCCGGATATTATTCTGCACGATGGCTCGACCATGCAGACTGCGCATGTCAGAAAATCTTTCGAATATGTATTGAAAGCCTCAAGCGGGACCACGGGGCAGGAATTGCTTTTGCCCATAAAGGGTGCAAACAAACTAGTTTCGGGTGAGGGCGATGAGCTTTCCGGCTTCGAGATCGTTTCTGACTACGAGTTCGTATTGCACCTTGAAAAAGCCGATTCTGGATTCGACCGCGCTTTGTGCGAGGTGCAGACCTCCATTACAGGGCGCAAACGTCGCATAGGTAGCGGAACTTACAAAATAGAGAACATCTCTCCCAAGGGCGTCAGACTTGCCTTAAACGACCGTCACCACAAAGGACGCGCCTATCTGGACAGGCTGGAATTTGCCTATGCCTCCGGTGTCGCCGAAGAACGCAGAAAGCTCGACCGGGGCGCATACTCAGGGACGTTTTCGGGGCGCATTTTAAAAAGCCGCAAGGGACGCGCTTTCATCGCTCCTGGAACTGCGGCTGTCATGCTGGATTTCAATCCGCGCAGAAAAAGCGATTCCGCTTTGTGGAACGAGCTGTTGCGTTCGGCTTTCGATTGCCGCCAGGCCGTCAGGTTGTTTGAGCCGCGCAGGCACGCGCCTTTTGAAGGCGATGTGAAAAAACCGAGTTTTGCCGGAGTAAAAGCGCCCGGCGCTAACGAGCGCGGATTGCTGGAATTGTCAGAGATGCTTATCGGTCGCAGTTGCAAAGGCTTCGAGATCAACGAAGGCAAGGCGCGCGGTCTGGCTGAGAGCCTGCCTGAAAAAAGCCTGCGCTTGCTGGTGCGTAAATCCGATGCCGCTCTGGATTTGATAGCCCAGCGCATGGCCTTGATGCTGGAACCATACGGCGTCAAAGTCGAAGTGCTTTCACTTGGAGCTTCTGGTTACAAATCAAAATTGGCCTCGGGCGATTACGAGGCCGAGCTTTATGTTTCTTCTGCCCTGCAAAAAACAGGTGGGCGGAAAGAGCTGGAAGTCTACCGTGTCTTCAGGGGCGGACTGATCTCTGACGAAAACCTGAAGGGCATAGGCTTCGATGCCCTGGGCTTTTTCAGGCTGGAAGATCTTTGGGAGGCTGCAAAGTGAATCTAAGAACGAGACTGTTTTTATCTACGATTCTGGGCCTTGTGGGAATCTGCGGTCTGGCTGCGGCCATATACTGGTATCTGCCGCAGGGCATGGAAGAATATCTGCGGCGCGACACGGAAACGCGTCTCGCTCATGCGGCAAAGAGTATGCAGGTCGAGTTGGAAAGTCAGGGGCAGGAGCTTGAGGGGCAACTTGAGAAGGTAGTCAAAAAGCTGCAAACAGGCGCAGGGCTCGACTTTGAAAACGGCGCCAGCGATGCCGCTGTGATGGTGGAACTTGCCCGTAGTCTGGCCAAAGAGAATTCGCTGGATCAGTTGGCCGTCATAGATGCCAACTCGAAGATTCTCTCCATTCATCCAAAGGCTGCCCGCATCGGTCTGCGGGATAAGGACATGCGCTCAAGTGCAGAAGCGGCAGCATCTAGGGCGATTTTTGAAAGTGGCGATGAAGGCGGTCTGCTGGTCTGCAAATCCCGTCGGCTTGGCATAATGGATATTCTGGTATACGCAAAAAAAGAGATCAAACGCCGGGATCTGGAGCAACTGGCGGAACATAAGGGATTGGAATTGTTAAGCGACGATTCGGAGCATGAAGGCTCGGATTACCTTTTGCCTGTGGATGGTCAGGGCGGGGTGCGAGTGGCCACCTTGAGACTGGGCCTGCCCTCGGAGCGCTCCAATATGTTGTTGCGGGCCTTGGGGCGCAGGGTGCTGATAGTGGCCGTGCCGTGGGGATTGTTTTTCGCTCTGCTGCTGATCTGGCTGGGCTGGCCGCCTCGAAAGGCCAAGGACTGATACATGGGGGAAATATTATAAATGACGCCTGATAAAGAACATAAGAGCATGTTGCCGCGCTCGGTCGAAGAGATGATCGCGGGCTCGTCCAGCGCCGACAGGAGCAAGCTGATAAATTTCACGCATCCTGTGGCGTTGAGGTTTTTCCAGTATTCGATCATAACCCTTGGTGCCGCCATCTTCGGCTTGGCCATGACACTTTTTATTCTACCGCACAAGATCGCCCCCGGCGGTATCTCGGGTGTGGCTGTAATACTCAATCATCATAGCGGCATTCCTGCCGGTTTTATCATGCTGGCTTTCAATATTCCGATCTTTTTTGCCGGGCTCAAGGTCTTCGGCAGGGGATTCGGAGCCAAAAGCCTCTACGGTACCGTAATGATATCGGTCTTTACAGACCTCTTCAACGAGTGGATGCACCTTTCCATAGATGTCGGTGACCCCATGCTCTCGCCGGTCTTCGGCGGTATAGTCCTGGGCGTCGGACTGGGTTTGATACTCAAGATGGGCGGTGCGACTTCCGGTTCCGGTACGCTGGCACGCATAATCGCAAACTATACAGGCTTCAAGCACGGCAACGCCATACTGGTCATCAATACACTGGTGGTGGCCTGGGCCGGGTTTACCTTCCATTCCACCGACCTTGCCATGTACGGCCTTCTGGCGCTTTACGTTTCTTCCAAGGTTATCGATGTTATCATGGAGGGCATGGGATATGCCCGTGGCGCGTTCATAATTTCGTCCAAAACGCAGGAAGTCGGAGACGTGATCGTCTCTCAAATGAATCGTGGCGCTACGGCCTTAAAGGGGCGCGGTGTCTACACCGATGCCGAGCGGGAAGTCCTGTTCTGTATCGTAACACGCCGCGAGACCGTCGAACTGGTGGCCGCCGTGCGTATCATAGACCCCCTGGCCTTTGTGGTGATAACCGAAGTTCACGAGGTTTTGGGCGAAGGATTCAGGCCGCGCATCTGACTGGATTCGGATTTACAGTTGATATTTGAAAGGATAGTTTGCAATGCAGGAGAATTTGAGTACGACGCGTAAACTGGAAATTATTGGCTGGGAATTCGTCAGCTTCTGGGGAACCATACTGGCGGGATTTTTGTTCCTTATTCTGGCCTTTGTTCTCGATATAAATTTCGGACTGATCGCCACTTTGAATCTGGTGCTAATTACCTTCGTGTCCAACTTCTACAAACTGATACGCTGGAAAGCCAGACCCGACAACCCCGAAAAAATCAGGCCCGAAAAACCGTTCCCGATGTGGCATTTTTGGAAATATCTGAATCCTAAGAATTCCATCGCCATGTTTAAATACGTCGATTCAGGCTCCTTTCCTTCCATTCACTCGGCTCGTTCCTTCAATTTTGCCTGGCTGTTCGCTTACTATTTCGGTCCGATCTGGTTTGCGCCGCTTTTGATTCTCGCCGCTCTGATAGGCGTCTCGCGTGTGGTCAAGCTGCGCCATTTTTTGACCGATGTCTTTGGCGGTCTGGTGCTGGGCATCCTGATGGGCATACTCTCCATGCCGTGGATTGACAAGCTGGTGGGCTAATAAACCCGGCAATTACCAGTTATCGTTTATTGTCACCCTGAACTTGTTTCAGGGTCTTTATCGAATTGTGGAAGATGCTGAAACGAGTTCGGCATGACAGCTCTGGTATAGCTACGAGTTAACAGAAATCGCATAGAAAAAACTCGCTTTTTCGTTTTATATTGGCATAGACTGCCCAATCCGACCAGATGAGATACCGAATGTTCGGTATATGGAAGCTTTTTGCGAAATTACTTGCAAAACAAGGTCGGTTTGACAATGTTAGTACAGCATATATCCTATATATGTAGACGACGAACACTGAAATAGATATTCAGGTCATACCTGATTGAATGGAAATTGAAATGCTTGACGATATCAACAACCTGCCTTCTGTACTTCCTATCATGGCCGTTCGCAATACTGTCATGTTTCCCCAGATGGGCTTGCCGCTTTCCATAGGCCGCGAAAAATCCCTGCGGATACTCGAAGACATTATGGAAGGCGGAAGACTGATAGGCATCGTTTCTCAAAAAGACAGTGACACAGACGATCCCGGATTCAACGACCTTTATAAAGTGGGAACCATAGGCCGTATCATCAAGAAAACCGACCACGGCGAGATGATGTCCAGTATTCTGGTACAGGGTATTGCCCGTTTTACTATAGAAGAAAACATTACCGAAGAACCGTATCTGCGGGCACGAGTCACGTATGTAGCAGAAGAAGATAAAGAAGATCTGGAAATGGCCGCCATGCAGAAGACCTTGAAGGGTCTGGTTTCCAGCGTGATTCAGATGTCGCCCAACATTCCCGACGAGGCCGTTTTTTTGACCGAAAAAGTTCCCTCGGCAAGTTATCTGGCCGATATGGTCGGACATTATCTCGACTTGGATATCAACACCAAGCAGGAAATTCTGGAGATAATGGATGTGCGCGAACGCCTGAAGCGCGTAACGCAGATTTTGTCCCGCGAGATGGAGATGCTCGAAATCGGCAAGCGCATTCACAACCAGGTACGAGAAAATATAGATAAAAACCAGAAAGAAGCCTACCTGCGTGAGCAGTTGCGCGAGATACAGCGCGAGTTGGGAGACTCCGATGGCAGCGGCGACGAAAACGAGAAGTTGCACGCCCAGATAGAAGAAGCGCTTATGCCCGAAGAGGCCCACGAACAGGCTCTAAAAGAACTGGGTCGCCTGACGCGAATGCACCCCTCGTCACCTGAATATCAGGTGGTGCGCTCTTACCTGGACTGGTTGGTGGAATTGCCCTGGTCGAAATCCACGGTGGACAATCTCGATATTGACGCCGCCGAGAAGATTCTCGACGAAGATCACTACGACCTTGAAAAAGTCAAAAAGCGTATCCTGGAATTTCTGGCGGTACGCAAACTCAAGTCCGACCTGCGCGGTCCCATCCTGTGTTTCCAGGGACCGCCGGGAGTCGGCAAGACATCGCTTGGCAAATCCATAGCCCGCGCACTAAACCGCAAGTTCGTGCGTATCTCTTTAGGTGGAGTGCGCGACGAGGCCGAGATACGTGGCCATCGTCGCACCTACATCGGTTCGTTGCCGGGCCGCATTATCAAGAGCATCAAAAAATCGGGTGTCAACAACCCCGTTTTCATGCTGGATGAAATCGACAAGTTGGGCAACGACTTCAGGGGCGACCCATCCTCGGCGCTTTTGGAAGTGCTGGACCCTGAGCAGAACTCGGAATTTTCCGATCACTACCTGGAAGTTCAGTTCGATTTATCCAAAGTGCTGTTTATCTGCACCGCCAATGTTCTCGATACCGTGCCGCCCGCCCTGCGTGACAGGCTGGAGGTGATTCACCTTCCCGGTTATACCGAGGAAGAAAAAATGCACATCGCCCGCAATTACCTGGTTCCCGAAAACATCGAAGAGCACGGCCTGTCCGACAAGCTGATAGAGTTCAAAGACGATGCGGTGGCTCGTGTCATCAGTGACTACACCAGGGAAGCCGGAGTCAGAAACCTCAAGCGCGAGTTGGCAGGATTATGTCGTTCGGTGGCAAAAGAGGTTGCTTGCGGTAACAAAAAGAAAGCCGTCTTGGATGCCGGTAAAGTCGAGGAGATTTTAGGCAAGCAGAAGTATTATTCAGATGTAGCCGAGCGCACATCGCGTCCGGGTGTCGCTGCGGGACTGGCCTGGACACCCGCAGGCGGCGATCTGTTGTTTGTCGAGGCGACGCAGATGCCTGGCAAGGGTATCTTGACGCTGACAGGTCAGATGGGCAACGTGATGAAAGAATCCGCCAAGGCCGCTCAGTCCTACGTGCGTTCCAATGCAAAAGAATTGGGCATAGAAGAAAAGGCTTTTGCCGAAACCGATCTGCATATCCACGTTCCTGCCGGAGCCATCCCAAAAGACGGGCCTTCCGCCGGTGTCACCATGATGACCGCCTTGGCTTCTCTTTTAAAGGGAACGCCGGTCAACAAAGATATCGCCATGACCGGAGAAATCACCCTGCGCGGGCTGGTGCTGCCTGTCGGTGGTGTCAAAGAAAAGGTACTGGCAGCTAAACGCGCCGGAATCAAAAAGATCATCCTGCCCGCGAAAAACGCCAAAGACCTTGACGACATTTCCGACTTCGGCAAGAAGGGCATGAAGTTCATCTTCGTCAGTGATATGGAAGAAGTCTTGAAAGAAGCTCTTCTGAAGCAAAATGGCCGCAAGAAGACAAGTGCTAAAGCTTCCGGATCCACGAAAAAGAAAGCCGATTGACAAAAAATCGCCTGAGTAGCTCCGCTAGATTACTTCTTTTGGTTTGGGTTGTTTGTCTATGGGTAAGTCCATCTTAAAGATTGTGTACTGCCCCGGCAGGCTTTCAAAGCTCAGGTGTCCTTGGTGGTTTTCTACTATACGATGGCTGATCGACAGCCCCAGTCCCGTCCCTTTTCCCGGTTCCTTCGAAGTGAAGAACGGGTCGAATACTCGTGCCTGCTGTTCTTTGGGGATTCCGCAGCCGTTGTCTTTTACAGTCGTGCGAATCCATTGGCCGGCATGGTTGTCTATCCGTTCGACTTTTATTTCAATGGCTTTTCCAGGGCCGGGATCTGGATAGCGTTCGTTCAATGCGTCTCGGGCGTTTGTAATCAGGTTCATCAATACTTGCATGATCTCCTGCTTGCGGCAATATATGTTCGGCAGATCTGCCGATATGTTTTTGTCAATGGTGATGTTGTCTTTCTTTAATATCTGTGCAGTCAAAGAAAGGGTTTTCTCCAGTGTCTCGATGTAATCGACGGGCAGGCGGATTTCAGTATCCTGGCGCGAGAATGCCAGAAGGTTGCTGACGATGTTGGCAATGCGTTCCGATTCCAGGATAATCTCGTCTGCAAACTTTCTGACTTCTTTCTCTTGTGTACTGCGACCCAGAATCAGTTCTGCGTAGTTCATGATGATGTTTATGGGATTGTTGATTTCGTGAGCCACGCCACCGGCCAGTGTTCCTATGGCCTCCAGTTTTTGTTGCTGGCGCAGTTGGCCTTCCAGCATCAGTTTTTCGTTCTCTGCCAGTTTGCGAGCAGTGACATCCTGCACGACTGTCAATACTTTTGTCACCTGACCGTTTTCCCAAACCGGAATTTTGGAGGTCTCTGTGTATATAGTTGTATCTCCCAGTATTGTTTTTTCTTCGGAGAAAAATGTTTCTCCCTTGTCGAAGACCCGTTGATATTCCCCTATTATATTTTCCGGCAGGAAGGGGAAGCACTCCATTATGGTTTTTCCTGTAAGGTCGCTTTTTTCGAATTCGCGGTTTACCCATTTATTAAAAGAGTTGTTGCATAGCAAAATGCGCATGTCACAGTCTACGACGTGAATTATTTGCTGCATGGCGTCTATGGTGACGCTGTACAATTCTTTAGAGTAGCGCAGGTCTAGTTCGGCTTGCTTCTGTTCGCTTATGTCAAGATAAGCGCCTATCAAGCGTATATCTTCTTTGTTTTCAGCATCAGGATTCACTACATAACCGTTGAAATACACCCAGCCATAGCTGCCATCTGCGCGTTTGACAGGATGTTCGATGCTGTAGTTTCTGGTTCTGCCTCCCATGATGTCATAGAATTTCGATTCCATAAGCTTGTGATATTCATTTGGCACAAGTTGTTCCATGAACTCATGCATGTCTGTTGTGACACTGCCTCTGGGATATCCGAAAAATTCATTTACGTTCTGGTCGGCCTCGACGAAGAATCTTGCAGGATACATTTCCCAGATTCCTATTCTTCCCGAACTCATGGCCATCGCATATCTGGATTCGCTCTCCCGCAATTCGTCCAGAGCATGTATTCTCTCGGTGATATCCATGATGAAGGATGTCATGCCGGTTATCCCGCCGTCTGCATCAAAAATTGGGTTGCAGTTGACATCAAAATAAAATGGTTTTTCATGACTCTGGCGGCATTGGATTTGATTTATACGCTCACCTTTCAAAACTCGTTTGATGGCTTTGATGGTCTCTTGGGAACGTACGCTGTCACCACTTAAAGCCTGCATTTCTGAGCCGATAGAGACATCTACACCGAAGAAAGTCTTCATTATCTTCTTGTAGGCAGAGTTGAACATGATGTAGCGGTAATTGGTATCTATTGAAAAAATGGCAACTTTATTGGAACTCTCAATGATAGACTTCAACATTCCATGTTGTATCTTGAGTTCCTCTGCCATTTTTTTGTGCTGGGTGAGGTTGCAGAAGTGTACGGCGATGCCTTTGGGATGTGGATAGGCTGACACGTTTAGCCAGATATCAAGTTCTCTCAGGTGGGCTTCAAAGTGAATTTTCCGGCCCGATTCCATGACCGATTTGAGCTTGTCTAAAACATGGTTCTCAAATCTGGACAAGCTCTCAAAAACGCTCTTACCTATAAATGGTTTTTCTTTCAGCCCTAGAATTTCGGCGCCGCTTTTGTTGATATAGCTGCACTTCCAGTCTTGATTTATAAGGACCAGCCCGTCCAGAAGGCTGTCTAATGTTTCCACGTCTGGCATTACTGCCAGAGAGTCACTGCTGCACGGTTCTAACTTTTCTCTTGCCGGCTGTGGATGAATGCTCAAGCTTGCGCGGTTTTCGCCGTCAAGCAGCAAGGGACGCAGCAGAATATGGGCGATTTGGGGAGAAGCGCCCTGAGTTTTCAGATCGGCGCAAAAGTCAAGCTCACTGCCTGATATGACAGCGTTTGACAGCTTTTCTTTATCAATTATTGTGGAAGGCAGATCCAGCAGGCTATCCAGTTCGATTACGGATGATAACTCTTTTCCCAATCCGAGAAACTCGCGTGCAGCTTTGTTGATAAAATGGATTTGAAGCTTGTCGTCTACTATTATCAATGATTCCGGAAGGTTTTCCACTATGAAGAATTTAGACTTAAAGCTGGGTTCAACGCTCATCTACATCTCCAGATCTTACATGTTCAGTCTGAAATAAATACTTTTCGGATAGAATTTGCTTCAAAGAAGAGCCTTTTCAGGCCCACGATTTTCCACTGTGTCTTTGTGCCATGCTATGTCAATAAACTACGTAAGTCCAGTTAAAGCTTAGTGAATTTGTTGCTTGTATCTGCTTGAGAATTCTTGCTGAAGAGATAATCTGGGCAGGCGGCGCATATTTAGGCAAGCCTAAATTCTATTGCTTACGGATAATCGACCGGACCTGTCAATTCAGGTGCGCCAGAAGTTGTGCAAGTTCTGAAAGATCGTCTATACGATAATCTCCCAGGCTCAGCCCACCGTTTGTACCGACTATGACACAGCGTACGCCGCCGTTGCTGGCGGTTTGCACGTCCACGTGAGAGTCTCCCACCAGCAGGCATTCGGAAGGCTTGATTTCCAGGTGCTTTAGTATGGTTTCCACAATGACGGGGTGCGGTTTGGAGTGTTTGAGACTGGCGGCGTGCAGGGCTATCTCGAAATATTTATCCATGCCGAAATGTTCGAGTACCTGCGGCGTGCTGTAGCCGCGATTGGTGGCCAGTGCCAGTTTGTATTTGCCGTGGCAGCTTTCAAGCGTTTCTATGGCGTGGGGCTTTAATACCAGACTGTCGAGATGCCCGTCGCTGTCGTATACCTCTCTCTTGAATTTTCTGGCAAGCGCTTGTTTCTCGGGATCGGGAATCAGTTTTTCCAGCATTCCCTGTTCGGAAGCGGTATAGAAAACCCGCTTCTGGTCTTCGGGGAAAGGCAGACCTATATAGTCGTACATCTGCCGAAAGAAATGCAGGATGGCGTCGGCAGAGCCGATCAATGTTTCGTCCAAGTCGAATATGATAGCTTTCAGCATGGTTCACCACCGATCATTTTTTAACAGGCGTAATGATTACCAGATAAACAAGAGTTTTTCAACTGTCAAGCGTTAAAGAGTTTAAGATCTTTCGTCAGATCAGGCTGGGAAGCGCTGCTTCAACAGGGAGTTAGTGGTGGTGCGTAAAACTGCCGCCCCGAATGTAGGGGCGCGATTTATCGCGCCCTTGCCCGGATTATTATTTGGAGCACAGTCGGGCGCAATAAATTGCGCCCCTACCTTAAAAATCCGGGGCAAGCGAAGTGTGTAGGTCTCCCGACCTGAACCAACCAAGAATATCAAAACGGCGGGCTTATGCTTTGCCGCTATGTTGCTGCAAAAATGAAACGCGACTAACGAAGGAATGCTAAATGCAGTATAATTGCCCGCGAGGTTCCGGGATTTTTAATGATGCTTTCTCATCAGCGAAGCATCTTTATCAAGGAGTGCAATGTGCGTATAGGATTGGCACTTTCCGGCGGCGGTGTTCGTGGTCTGGCTCATGTGGGTGTGATAAATGCGCTCAGGGAAAATGATATTGCCATAAGCGATTTTAGCGGCGTCAGCGCCGGGGCGCTTGTGGGAGTCATGGCTGCCGCCGAGTGTAGCGTAGAAGACATGCTGGACTTCTGGACGGAAACCAATCCTCTCAGCGTCTGGAACCTCGCCTTGGGCGGTCCCGCCATATTCAACACCCTCAATTACGTTGAACCGCTCAAGCGCTTCGTGAAAGCGGAAAACTTCGAAGAACTACCGCATGGCCTGACTGTCTGTGCCAGCGAAATGCTCAGTGGCAGATTGGATTATTTCGATTCCGGCCCACTGTGGCCCATTGTGCTGGCCTCTGCAACTTTTCCCATTGTTTTCAGTCCGGTTGAAATAGGTGACAAGATCTACATGGATGGCGGGATCATCGATAACTTTCCAGTGGAGCCGCTTGCCCAGAAATGCGATGTAGTGATAGGAATCAACGTCGATCCTCCTCGTTCCATTGCTAAAGAAGATTTCCGCTCCATGCAGGATGTCATAGAGCGCGTGATGGATATGCGTTATCACATGGATGGGGATAAAAAAGCAAGTCTGTGCGACGTGGTCATCAGGCCCGCCCGTATGGACCTCTTCAGTTCTTTCCAGACTTCGGCCATGCTGGATATTTTTCAATTGGGTTACGAAGCCGGAATACAGGCAATACCGCGAATCAGAGAAAAAATCGAAGCGTCACTTGATACATCGCCTTAACAGGTGGCACTCGGGATGCACGGAGATACACGCTACAACGGGGAAGACCTGAACCAACTGAGAGATGAATGATCCA
>CAYTHG010000016.1:0-22263 GCA_964437525.1 uncultured Myxococcales bacterium
CCACCATCATCACGCAGCAGTATCCGGAGAACCGCGAGACGCTTGAAATGTTCGATGCCTTTCGCGGCAAGTTGGAGTTTTTGCAGGACTCTGAAACAGGCAAACCCAAGTGCATCGCCTGTAACATGTGCGTTCAGGCTTGCCCCAACGGAAGCATAATACTGGAAGGCGCAAAAGACCCCGAGACCAAAAAACGTTATCCGACGCTTTATACCTGGCACTCGGAGCGTTGCACATACTGCGGGTTGTGCGTAGAAGTCTGCCCGGTGGACGCTATACGCTTCAACCAGGAATTCGAGAACGCGGTTTATGATCGCAACGAATTGATAATCGAATTCGTCAAGCCCCAAAAAACGGAAGGCTGAGGTCGCCCGATGCTGGAGACGATTGCATTTTATTTTCTGGCAATACTGACGCTTGGATGCGCTGTTCGTGTCGTTACGACGCCGTATGTGTTTCACGCGGCGCTCTATCTGGTCGGCTCGCTTTTGGGTATTGCGGGATATTTCCTGATGCTCGATGCCGAATTTCTTTCGGCGGTGCAGATTCTCGTGTACGTCGGCGGTATCGTCGTCCTGATAATCTTCGCGGTCATGCTGACGGGAGAGCCCGGAGGCAGACAGGCCGAGAGTTCCTGGACGCGAACGCTTCCGGCTTTTTTAGTGTCCGGCGGGATATTCGCCGCTTTGGTCTATCTCTACAGTCAGACTGAATTCGTGCGGCAATACCCGGTCGAGAACAACTCCGGCGGCTATGCGCAGGCCATAGGCGAAAAGCTTCTGTCGCTCGGTGCCGACGGTTTCATCTTGCCCTTCGAGGTGGTCTCTGTCCTCTTGGTCGCGGCAATGGTGGGCGCGATCATCGTGGCCAAAAAAGAAGGAGGCAAGTGATGCTGACCATTCACCACTTCCTGATAATTTCGGCGGCGCTGTTTTCCATCGGTATTTTCGGCCTCTTGACGCGCCGTAATGCCGTCGTCGTCTTGATGTCCATCGAGCTGATCTTAAACGCTGCTTCCTTGAACTTCATCGTGCTGGGTAAGTTCGTCACGCCCGGTCTGGTTACGGGCAAGATCTTCGCCATCTTCATCATCGCGATTGCAGCGGCGGAAGCGGCGGTTGCAATGGCGATCATTGTCGGCATCTTCAAATACCGCAGGACCGTCGATGTCGAAAAAATCACCGACTTGAAATGGTAGGTTTGACAATGGGCGCAGGAATAGAGACAAATTCAAATCTGGGCTGGTTTTTAGAAAACGCCTGGCTGATACCGCTCTTGCCCTTTCTGGCATTTTTGATAAGCGGTATATTTTTGCAGAGATTTAAAAATGCTGCCGCCGCCGTGTCAATAGCCGCCGTGGTTTCTTCGGCCCTGATCGCACTGGGAATGGCGTGGCAGTTTTACGCTGGTGATTTCTCCGAACCGCTCATCCCCTTGCGCTGGCAGTTCTTGCGCTTTTCTGCCGGACTGACGGCGGAAATGGGCGTGATGCTTGATCGCATTTCAGTCATGCTGGCAACGGTCGTGGCTGTGGTGTCATCGCTGATACACATCTACTCAATCGGTTACATGCACGGAGACAAAGGCTATGCGCGTTTCTTCGCCTGCATGTCGCTCTTCACTTTCTCCATGCTGGGGCTGGTATTTGCTACCAATATATTCCAGATCTACGTATTCTGGGAGCTGGTCGGCGTTTCCAGTTTCCTGTTGATAGGCTTCTACTACTACAAGCCCTCGGCGGTGGCAGCTTCAAAAAAAGCCTTCATCGTCACGCGCTTTGCCGATCTCGGGTTTTTGTTGGGCGTCCTGATCGTCAGCTATTTCACGGGCACCTTCGATTTCGTCAAGCTTCAATCTGAAGCCTCACTGCAGGTCTTGAACAACGTCACGCTCTTCGGTATGCCGATGATAAGCATCGCTGCCGTCCTTATATATACGGGCGCTGCGGGTAAGTCGGCCATGTTCCCGCTGCATATCTGGCTGCCGGACGCCATGGAAGGTCCGACGCCGGTTTCGGCCTTGATTCACGCTGCAACGATGGTTGTGGCCGGAGTATACCTGGTGGCGCGGCTGTTCGGGCTGTTCGTCGCATCCGAGGGCGGCCTGACGGTGGTTATGTACATCGGCACCTTTACTTGTCTGTTCGCGGCGCTGATAGCCTTGACCCAGAACGACATAAAGCGCGTGCTGGCATTCTCGACTCTTTCGCAACTCGGGTACATGATGCTGGCTCTGGGTGTCTCGTCGGCTGAAAACACGCTCGGATTCACCGCCTCGATGTTCCACATGACCACCCACGCGTTCTTCAAGTCCTTGCTGTTTTTGTGCGCTGGTTCTGTCATTCACGCCGTGCATACAAACGATGTCTGGCAGATGGGTGGCCTGCGCAAAAAAATGCCTCTGACGCATCTGACTTTCCTGATAGCGACTTTGGCCATTGCCGGAGTGCCGCCCTTGGCGGGCTTTTTCTCCAAAGATGAAATATTGGCGGCTGCGCTTGAAGGCGGGCACGGCTTTGTGTTCGCCGTGGCTTTGCTGGTTGCGGGCCTGACGGCCTTTTATATGTTCCGTATTTACTTCTTGACCTTCTGGGGTGAACCGAAGGCTTGCGATAAAGAGCGCTTTGATGCCGCTCACGAGTCGCCCCCGGTCATGACGTTGCCCTTGTTGATCCTGGCGCTGTTGTCGGTCGTTGCCGGATTCATACCCTTTGCGGATAACGTATATTACGGCTCGCCCCTAGAGCATCACGGCGTAAATTGGGCCATTGCCGTTCCCGCAACGATTATGGCGCTTGCCGGTATTGCTGCCGCCTTTGCGCTATATTCCCGTCGCGGCGACAGGCCGGCTAAGATCGCTAAGTCTCTGGGGGGTGTTTATACTCTAGTCAAAAATAAATTTTATGTTGACGAAGTCTATCTGTTCGTCACCAAGAAGATTATTTTCAATTGCATTTCGCGCCCGGCAGCGTGGTTTGATCGTCACGTGGTGGATGGCAGCATGAACCTGATAGGTCGCGTAACTGTCGCCTCGGGCAGGCTGTTTCGCAAGACCATGGACGGCAAGGTGCAGAGCTACGCGCTTACTGTCACGGGCGGATTCCTGCTGCTGTTGTTGATGTTGTGGCATTACACGAAAGTGCTTGGAGGTTAGTCGGTTATGGGCATCCTCAGTTGTATATACCTTATTCCCTTTATGGCAGCGATGGTCATTGTATTCACGCCGCCTAAGGAAGTGCGTTTTATAAAGTGGACAGCGCTTATCGCAAGTTCAGCAGTGCTGGGTGTCAGCGTCTGGCTGGTGTTTAGCTATCTGTCGCGCATTGGCGGAATCAACGGTAGCGAGTTCATGAGCGGTACGCGCACGGATTTGATGTTCGTCGAGAAAGCCCCGTGGTTTGAGGCTTTCGGCATCGAGTATTACCTGGGCGTCGATGGGATATCTGTAGCCATGATACTCTTGACCTCCATCGTGATCTTTTGCGGCGTGCTTGTCTCGTGGGGTGTTACCGAACGGGCCAAGGAATTCTTCGCCATGCTGCTGGTGCTGGTGACGGGTGTCTTCGGCGTTTTCATGTCCTTCGATTTGTTCCTGCTGTTTTTGTTCTACGAAGTCGCCGTCCTGCCCATGTACCTGTTGATAGGCATCTGGGGCACCGGACCCAAAGAATACTCGGCCATGAAGCTGACCTTGATGCTTATGGCGGGTTCGGCCTTGATATTGGTGGGCATCCTGGCGCTATACTTCTACGGCGGTCTGCACAGTTTCAATATCATCGAGCTGGCGCAGGTCGAGTTCCCCATGTCCATGCAGGCCTGGGTCTTCCCGACGCTGTTTATAGGTTTCGGGATCTTGGGTGCGCTTTTCCCCTTCCATACCTGGTCGCCGGACGGCCACGCCTCGGCCCCGACCGCCGTGTCCATGCTGCACGCCGGCGTCCTGATGAAGCTGGGCGGCTACGGTTGCCTCAGAACCGTCTACATGCTGCCGGAGGGCGCTAAATCCTGGGCTTACTTTTTCATGGTTCTGACGACCATTAACATTTTGTATGGAGCCTTCGCCGCCATACAGAAAAAAGACCTCAAGTACATCACCGCCTATTCTTCCGTCTCGCACTGCGGCTTTGTGCTGTTCGGTCTGATGTCCTTGACCTCCGTGGGCTTGCAGGGCAGCGTCTTGCAGGCATTCTCACACGGTGTTATGACGGCTCTCTTCTTTGCGCTGATCGGAATGGTATATGGGCGCACGCATACGCGCTACATAGACAAGATGGGCGGAATCATCAAGGTCATGCCTTTTTTGGGAGTGGCTTATTACATCGCCGGTTTTGCATCGCTGGGTCTGCCGGGCTTTTCCGGCTTCATTGCGGAAGTCACAATATTTGTGGGCGCTTTCTCCGTCGACGATATCGGCGTCAGGATACTGACCATTCTTGCAACCTGTTCGATAGTCGTCACGGCGGTTTATATTTTGAGAGCCATGGGGCGCATGTTCTTCGGTCCCATTCAGAATCCCGAACACGAGAAACTTACAGACGCGGTTTACTGGGAGAAGATCCCGATTGGAATATTGGTTTTCATGCTGGCTTTGGTCGGCATGTTCCCCGGCTGGCTGGTACGACTGATCGAATACTCGCTGGTGCCGATCATGAACAACCTCAGCCGTCAGTTTATGTAGCAGGAGGATAGTGTGGATAGCGGACAGTTATTTGTTGTTGCAAACGATCTGCTTTTGGTATTGCTGGCTTTCGCGGTCTTGGGGCTTGATCTGTTTCTGCCCTGCGAGCGCAAACGTCTGGCCGGTTACTTTGCTTTGGCGGGTCTTTTGATCATGTTTGTTTTACAGATATTCGTTTTCGGCAAGCCCGGTACGGCCTTCGGCGGAATATACGTTCAGGACCAGATTGCAATCTGGTTCAAACGCCTGTTCTACATCTCCGGCATATTGACAGTGCTTTTATCGCTGGATGTGGTGCACAATCGTGCAAAGCATCTGCGAGCGTCCAACATCTTTCAGGGCGAGTACTTCGGGTTGCTGTTGTTCGTTCTGGCGGGTATGAACTTCCTGGTCAGCGCCAACGAGCTTGTTTTCTTATATGTGGCTTTAGAGCTTTGTACCATACCGCTCTATATTCTGGTGGCCTATCATCGAGGCGATGCTAAATGCGCCGAGGCGGGTCTGAAGTATGTCATCATAGGCGCTTTGTCTTCCGGGTTCTTGCTCTACGGTTTCAGTCTGATCTACGGTCTGACCGGAACGACTCACATCGGGGAATTGGCGCAGAGCCTTACATGGTCGCCGCTTATGATCGCAGCCACAGCAATGATGCTGGCCGGTCTTGGTTTCAAGATAACCATGGTGCCCTTCCATGTCTGGGCAGCAGATGTTTATGAAGGCGCGCCTACGCCTGTCACGGCCTTTTTGTCTGTCGGTTCAAAGGCGGCCGGTCTGGCGGTTATGCTGAAAATCTTTTATGTCGCGCTGGGGCAGACTGTAGAACACTGGTCGCTGGTCATCGCTATCCTTGCTACTGCCACCATGACCTTCGGCAATGCGGTCGCCATCGTGCAGACAAACATGAAGCGAATGCTTGCTTACTCGTCCATCGCGCAGGCAGGTTACATATTGGTGGCCTTCATTGGCGTGTCGCAGTTGGGCTTGGCGTCCATAGTCTATTATATCCTGATCTACATCGTCACGAACCTGGCGGCCTTTGCTGTCGTGATCGTCTACTACAACCATACCGGCAAAGAGAATATCGAAGACTATGCCGGGATGTCGCAATCCAACCCCGGATTGGCGCTGATCTTGATGCTTGCCATGTTCTCGCTGGGCGGGATTCCTCCACTGGCAGGATTCGTAGGCAAGTTCTATCTCTTCTCTGCGGCGGCGGAGTACGGCTATTACTGGCTGATATTCGTCGGAGCGCTTAATAGTACCGCCTCTCTGTATTACTATCTGCGCGTTGTGCGGGCAGCATACATTCTTCCGGCAAAAGAAGACGCACCGCAGAAATTCAAGATCTCCCCGGCGCTCATGACCGCGCTGCTAATGACAACTGCGGGGATGCTGGTCTTTGGATTGTTGCCGCAGTTCTTCGATTCCATGATGAAGGCGGCGGCCTTGTGGTTCTAAGTGATATTCATTTCGCGGGTTTGCCAGTCTTGCTTTTGGGGTAGTCCCACAAATCAAGGCCCAGGTCTTTGGCGGAGTACAGGTAGCGGTATATGCCATAGCTTGAAAACACCCGTCTGGTGTAGCGGCGTGTCTGGCCGTAGGGAATGTCTTCGTTGAACTCATCCATTCTCATATCCGGTTTTTCGCGCAGCCAGCGCCCGACAGCGGTGCTCCCGGCGTTGTACGCCGAAATCGCTAGTGACATGTTGCCCTTGTAGAAGTCGAGCAGTTCGCGCAGGTGATAGGCTCCGAAGCGGATGGACGTCTCGGGATCTTCGAGGTCTTCGAGCTTGAAGTTGTTGTGGCCGAGCTTTTTGGCTACGTGCTTGCCGGTCGGGTAGATCATCTGTGTCAGGCCGACAGCCTTGGCCGGTGAGTGTACTTCGGGTTTGAAAGCGCTTTCCTCACGCATGATGGCCCACACGAAAAACGGATCGATTTTGTTTTCGCCTGCATATTTCTCGACCAGATCTTTATACGGTCGCGGATAAGCCAGCATCCAGTAGGAGCGATTGCCCGGCACGGGGTAGTCGTACAGGTCTTTAGCGCATTTGACACGTCCGATCCAGTGAGAACGAAAATGGTCGCCGACGATGTGGTAGAGCCAGGCGAACATCCAATCGACCTGATTGTTGCCGAGCTTTTCCTGGAGGTAGGAGATTTCTTTGGACGCCTCGCGCTCAAGTCCCAAGCGCCATAACTCCAAGGCTTTGGCGAAAGACGGTTCGTTGTACAAAAAGGTCAGATCCATTCTGAGATCGAGGTTGACCGGCATGGTCGATAGGTTCATCTTGGGCCAGGCCGGGGAGGGCAGGGGTTTGCCACGCTGCATCAGTCTGCCCATGGCCATCTGCGAGTAATAGCCGAGCGGGTAGTTTTTGACCAGTATGGTGTAGCGTTCAACAGCGTCGTATTCGCGGCCTTCCAGTTCGTCAATGCGCGCCAGCCAGTATTGGCCCACTTGCCGTTCGAAGCGGCTGTCCTGCATTCTGGCCAGACCCTGAAAGAGTGTGCGGGCTTTTTTTGTCTCGCCGTTTCTGTAGCTCATCCAGGCCGCAAAATGCATACTCTCATCGACCCTGTCGCATTCCGGGTAGTCTTCTACTACATGTCTGTACTGGACCAGCGCCTGTTCGTTGATGGCGTTGTTGTCCGACAGCTTGCAGGCTGTCGCCCACAGATAGCGGGCTTCGCAGGCCATTGATGTGTTTTTGTACTTCGGAAAGAATGTCTTGATGATGGAGATGGATCTGTCGGTGTCGCCGCGTCTCAGCCATGCGCGGGATCGCAAAAGGACGGCATGTCCTTTGATGTCGTTGTCTACTTTGGTTTCTTTTATCTGCTTCAGATATTTAAGCGCTTCTGTGTAACGACGACGGGCAAACAGCGCAGTGGCGTAGGTGAAATCGTATTCGCCTTTCAAAACGGACTTTGAATCGCCTAAAAGATCGTCTACTTCTTCCAGCTCCCGCTGGGCCTTGCGCGGGTGGGATCGGTCTATCAGTATTTTGGCGCGGCTGGTGGCTGCGCGGACGCGCTCGGCATCGGACCAGAGTTTCTTCGGCAGTTTCGATAGCCTTTGTGCGGCCAGTTGATCGTAACCGCTGCCGGGCCAGTCGGCTACCAGTTGTTTCCAGAGGCGGCGCGTCTTGGGCATTTGGGTCGAGCTGTAAAGTTCAGCCAGATTGAAAATGGCCTCGGAGGTGCGGAAATAGCCGGGGTAGTCGCTTACGAGCTTTTCAAGCAGGGCGATTGCCTCATCTTTTTTGCGCAGGCGCGTAAGACAATGGCCCTGACGGAAAAGAGCCTGCTTGTAGAGTCTTGAAGACTGCGGAACGCTTTCAAAATATGCCAGCGCCTCTTCCCATTTGAGGAGCTTTATCATGTCCTCGCCCAGCCAATAGGAAATGGTGTCGGACAGCAGCGGGTATGCTGCGAGGATTTCTCGCCATATCTTCTCGGCCTTGTTGGATTCGCCTTCGCGCTCAGATGACAGCGCCGACCGGAAAGACAGGCGGCGGCGCATGTCGGGGTCTTTTTCTGTGGCAAGGGCTTTTTTGACTGCTTCCCGGCATTCGTCTTCGTCGCCTTTTTCGCAGGTAAAAAGCATACTGTGGTACTTATCGCCAGTAAAATAAGGGCGTAAGTCGATTTGAGTCAGCTTGGAAGCATCGCCGGGAACGGCGGCGGATTCCTTGGCAGCTATTAGCGCGAAACTCTGGGCCTTGCAGGGCAAGGCCCAGAGCATTGCAAGCAGTATCAATGGAAGCAGTGTCTTTTTAATCAAAAGCAGTAGCCTCGCGCTTATTTGGCGCCTTCTCTGTCGTATTTGACTTGTTCGAAGGCGTTGAAGAAATAGCCGATCTCATACGCTGCGGTTTCGGGAGCATCGGAGCCGTGACAGGCGTTGCGTTCGATGTTGGTTCCGAATTTGCCGCGAATGGAGCTCTTGGGAGCTGTGGTGGAATCGGTCGGGCCCATCAGTTTGCGGTAGCGCTCGATTGCGTTTTCGCCTTCAAGGACGGTGACGACGACCGGGCCGCTGGTCATGAATTTCAGGAGGCTTTTGAAAAACGGTCTTTTCTTATGAACATAGTAAAAATCGGCGGCTTCTTCTTTGTTCATGTGGATCAGCTTCATGGCGACGATCTTAAGTCCGGCCTTCTCGATCATGGCCAGTACTTTAGCGGCGTTTCCGGCCTCTACTGCGTCGGGTTTGACGATTGACAGGGTTCTTTGGATATCCTTTGTTGCCATTTGAAAATTCCTTTCTGTTTTAGTAATTCGAATTTCTTGAGTGAAATTCCTCTATTCCCTTTTCATATTGATCTTCGCCGTATACGTCATTGATGACGATGGCGGGGAAATTCTCGACTTCGAAACGCCAGACGCCTTCGGGCCCGAGTTCCGGGTAGGCGATCAGATCCGCTTTTTTTATGCACTTGCCTAAAAGAGCCCCGCAGCCGCCCAGGGTCGCCATGTAGACGGCCTTGTGTATTTGGCAGGCTTTGCGCACTTCATCGGAGCGCTCGCCCTTGCCCAGCATGGCTTTCAGGCCGTGTTCGATCAGTAGCGGTGCATAAGGGTCCATGCGGCTGGATGTGGTCGGTCCGGCAGAGCCTATGGGCAATCCGGGCGGTGCCGGTGTCGGGCCGACGTAGTATACAAGCTGGCCCTGCAACTCAAATGGAAGCTGGCCGCCATTTTCAATCGCTTTGACTATGCGCTTGTGGGCCGTGTCTCTGGCCGCGTAGATCACACCTGAGATCGAAACGGAGTCGCCTGCATGGAGCGATTCTATCAGCTTGTCATCAAGCGGCGTGACGATCTCGTGCCGTTTCATAGCTCGATGACTCCGCGCCTGTCCGAATGACAATTTACGTTGATGGCAACGGGCAGACTGGCGATGTGGCAGGGTTCCAGCTCGATGTGTACGGCAAGCGACGTTGTGTCGCCACCCATGCCGAGCGGTCCTATGCCGAGCTTATTGAGGCGTTCTAAAATTTCCGATTCCATAGCAGCAAGCTCGGAGTCGGGATTGTGTTCGTCAAGCCTGCGACGCAAGGCCCATTTAGCAAGGAAGGCCGAGCGCTCGAAGTTGCCGCCTATGCCTATGCCTATCACTGTAGGCGGGCAGGGCTTGGCTCCGGCGCGGCGCACCGTTTCGACTGCCGTTTCGACTATGCCCTTTTTGCCGTCGGCGGGTAAGAGCATGGCCAGCGAGCTCATATTTTCGGCACCGCCTCCTTTGGCAAGGTAGGTGATGCGCAGCTTGTCGCCTTTTACCTGACGCAGGTGAATGATGGCCGGAGTGTTGTTGCCGGTGTTTTCTCTTGTCAGCGGGTGGCAAACGGATTTTCTGAGGTAGCCCGCCTCGTAGCCTTGAGCCGTTCCCTCGTTGATGGCGTCTTCTAAAAGACCGCCTTCTATTTTCACATCTGCGCCAAGCTCGATGAAAAACACCGCGCTGCCCGTGTCCTGACACAGCGGTAGATTATCGTTTTTCGCGGTTTCGGCGTTTGATAGTATGTCTTCTAAAACCTGTACTGCGATTTCGGAGCGTTCTTTTTTTATGGCGTATTTTAAATGAGAAAGAACGTCCTCGGGCAGCTTGAAATTTGCTTCCTGCACCGTCTTGGCGATCTCTTGGACCACGACTTTGTATTCTATTTCGCGCATATTCTCTTTCCGGTTTTCAATCTCAAGCCAAGGATTGTATAGGCAGTGGCGGATCTGTCAAAGTTATTATCGGTATTCGGTATAAGGATTCCTGGGTAGCTATTGCTCCGAGTTGATTTCCAGAAGAATCAGCTTGTCTTTCTTGCCGGTCTTGGCTTCGGCAACGGCCTTGTAGTATCTGCCGACCCACTCTCTGAAGGGTTTTATGCCCCATATACCGCGCTTGGGGTTGATGATTATCCAGGCCGGCGGATCATCGGACAGCTTTTCAATCAACCCCGAAATCGGCACCAGATTCGAGCGGAAAATCATGCTGTTGGTGTCCTGCTCCTGCGAGATCAATCTGCCGCTTGCCATTGCGATATAAGGCACTGAGGAATTGTCGCCGAAAATGCGTCCGGGCTTGTCTTTGCTGCGCTCTATGAATTTCTCCAGCATGGGCGTCGGATCTTCGGTGCGCATTTCGTGCCACAGGTAATGGGTGATCGAGCAATACCAGCGGCCAATGGTGCGTTCGGGTGTGTGGAATACTCCTTGGACCAGCGCGTTTGCAACTTGCGGCAGGTGTTTTGAGTCGCGCCAGGGATAGTCGAAGGTTTTGCCGTATTCCTTGGAGTAATAGCCGATTCTGCTCTCAAGGTTTTCGCCGTAGGCAAAAGCGCCAGCCAGCAGCAACAGAACGACGCCGCTTGCCGCCAGTTTGGAGAGTCTTTTTTTCTTTTTGCGCATATCTTTGAAAGCGTCTCTGATGAGCTTTCCGTAGAAATACAGAAAATAGACGCTCAGAATTGCAAAGAAGGGCAGCATGGGTTGCAGGTAATAGGTGTAGACACGTGAGATAGCGTAGACCGCCAGAAATTGCGCGGCTATGATGGCAAAGGAATATAGAGCCAGATAATAGGCGTTTTGCGAAAGCGATTGCTTGTTTTCGCGCTTGTGTCTGTACAAAAGCACTCCGCACCACAAAAGCCCGAAGATCCCCATGGCGGTCAGATGATATTCGTTCCAGAAAAATCGGTTGACCGCCGAGGCTCCGCCACGAGCCATGGAAGGCTTGTTGAGGTGGTACTCGAATACCGGGCCGAAATATTCCTTGCCCCACAAAGCGAGACAAAGCAGGTGAACACCCAATACGCTTCCGGCACTCGCCAGCCACAATCGCCAGACTTTCAATCTGTGTCTCAAAGCTGCAAACAAATTTACAAGCGCCACTGCCGGAATGACATGAAAGCCTGTCAATGTGGCACAGGCCAAGGATATACCGCCTGCTGTCTGTCTGCGGACGCTCAATGCCGTCACGCCTGCCACCAGCATAAGGGTGGTCCAGTTGATGCCTGTAAAGTGCGTCGAAACCGAAAGCCAGTTGTATGAAAACGCCAGCAGCAGCGGTCCGAGGGCCGATGCTATGCGCGGGAAGTCAGCTTTTCTCAAAGCTATGTATACGAACACAATGGAAAGCAGCGATGGGAATATTGAACCGAGTTTGCCCCACAAAGGTGTGAAAGGATGAATCCACGTCCAGAGAGTGGCTACTGCCAGATGGAAGGGTGGGTGCGTGAACAAAAAGTCGCTGTATGGGGTCAAACCGCCACGGGAGACCCGCTGGCCCAGATAATAATAGATATTTTCGTCACCGGCGCAGGGCGCGGCGGCGTATGTTTTGAAGAGCAGGAAAAAAAATATGGCCGGGGAAATTGCTATGATTTCCAGCCAGAAATCACGACTTAGCAAAACGGATCTGAGTTTTTCTGCCAATATTTTCATCTTCATGCTGAGAATTATAACCGAAGCTTTCTATCTTTACTGTTTTTTAGATCGAAAATTTTGATTATGCAGGGTTGCTAATGCCCAAAATTTGATTTAATATCCATCAAATGAGGAGTTTGGGCCAGATGCGATGAAGATTTGGCTTTGAAAAAATGTAGTTAAACCAATTAATTCGGATTGAACCAGGAATTTTACTACTGTTTTGAATTCCTTCTTGAATCCTAGTGGGGGTTTGCGCGCTGTGGCACGCTCCGTTAACGATCATAAGAATGAGATAACCAGCCGCCAGGATAAAATCCTGGAGACGTATCTGAAGTTTTACCCGAATCACGAAACATCGCGTATCGAAAAGGCTGTTTACTATGGCGAGTTGTTCCATCGCGGGCAACTGCGTCGCTCGGGAGATCCTTACATTTTCCATCCGCTGACCGTCGCATTGTACTGCGCCGAAGCCGGGTTGGATGAAAGCTGTATCATCTCGGCCATGTTGCACGACACGGTCGAAGATACGGTGGCGACCGAAGACAAGGTGGTCGAGCTTTTCGGTTCCTATATTTCAGATATCGTTTCGGCTTTGACCAAGATCCGAAGTTTCTCCGCCGCCAGTAAGGAAAAGGATCGCCAGTCGAGCGTCAAGAAGATCCTGAATGCCGCCTCGCGCGATATCAGACCGCTTTTGATAAAAATCTACGACCGCTTGAGCAACATGCGCGAGATGGAGCATATGTCCGAAGCGCACCGGAAGCGGGTTTCCAAAGAGACGCTCGAAGTCTATACCGTTCTGGCGCAACGCCTAGGAATGTATAAAGACTATCGCAGCTTGGTGAATCTTTCGCTCAGGTATCTATATCCTAAAGACTGCGCACAGATCGCTAAACGGCTGGATATTCATCTGGAGCAGTTCGGCAACAATGTGGAGACATTCAGCTCCCGCTTGATTGAGGATCTTTCCAGAGAAGAGATTCAGGCGGAGGTCAATCCCATCTGGCCGGAACCGGCTGACTTTTATCGAGAAATAGATGGCTGGAATCCCAACGCCGACATTCGCGTCAAGTTCCAGATATTGATAGACAATGTAATCAGTTTATATACGGCTCTTGGCGTATTGCACAATACCTTTGTCGCGGTGCCGCTTTCGGTAAAAGATTACGTGGCCAATCCCTTGGCAAACGGTTTCAAGGCTTTGAAGACCAAGCTGGTATTCGATAAAGAAATATTCAAGTTCGAGTTGTTGACGCACGAAATGGACGATGTCAACGACACCGGCGTGATTTACAATTGGAAGCAGAACGCCAACAGGCTTTCGTCCTACTATACCAACTACATGAACCTTTTAGCCGAGCTTTTAGCAGACGACGAAATCCGCATGGACGAGGTTCTGTCTCAGACGCAGGTGGCAGGTATGGCGGTTTATTCGCCACGTAAGGACTTGTACATCATGCCCGAAGGCTCGACCTGCCTGGACTTTGCTTATGAGATCCACCGCGAGGTGGGTAACAGCGCCAAGGTTGCCAGGGTCAATGGTATCGAGCGCCCGCTTGAGTTTCAACTGCATTCAGGTAACGTGGTAGATATCTCCACCGACGATGCCGTTCAACCCGAAGAAATCTGGCTCAAAAAATCGACCACGCCCAAGGCTCATGCAGCCATCCGCCGCGCCATTCGCAAGCGCACCGAGGAACGCGCCGCCGAGTTGGGCAAGGATATCTGGAACCGTGAAATCGAGAAATACGGTCTTGATCCCAGCGCGCTGATAGCCAGCAAAGACTTCGGGGTTATTCTTGAAAAGCAAAAGCTGAAACTGAAAGAGTTTTACAAAAAAATCGCATACCACCAGATTATTCCTTCGCAGTTTGTATCCACGAACAACATCATCTCTAAAGACCGCATAGCCAAACAGCAGAAGGTCGAGAGCACCTCCATGCGTGAAAAGCTTTTCTCCGCCCTGCGAAGCGATCAGGAAGAAGCTTTGAAGTTCGATATTAACGATGTGTTCATCAAGTACGCCACCTGCTGCAATCCCATCTTTGGAGATAACGTCGTCGGCGTCGTCAAGGCCGAGCGCGGCATAGAGGTTCACCGCGACACCTGTACCAATCTCAAGGAAATCCCGGCATCCAAGCAGGTCAGAGTGCGTTGGGACGACGACAAGCCCATCAAGTCGGCTGTTTTGAATCTGCACGTCGGTGACCGCAAGGGCGTTCTGGCTCGTATCTTCCGGACTGTCAACAAGCGCGGCATAAACATGTCGCAGTTCGATGCCAGCACCTTAGGCAGTGAGGCTTACCTGAAGTTGCGGGTCGATGTCAAAAACATCCGTGAGCTGGTCAAACTGGTCAACGATCTGCGCAAGATAGACGATATCTTTACCATCACACGCGAGAGTTAGCCCGCGACAAATCAAGATAACAAAAAAAGCCCCTGCCTGATGGCAGGGGCTTTTTTATATGAAGCTTGTCTTTTCCTACAAAAGGAAGATCGCCATTACCACAGCGAAGAGCGGTACCAGGATAATGATGGAGTAAACCATGTATCCACCGAAGGACGGCATTTTGGTTCCGGATTCTTCGACGATGGATTTGACCATGAAGTTCGGTGCGTTGCCGATGTATGTGTTGGCTCCCATAAAGACCGCGCCGACCGATATCGCAACCAGTATGGAGGAGGGCAGTCCGGCGACACAGGAGACACCTTCTGCGCAGGCGTTCAAGCCTTGTCCTAAGGACATGAAGGTCACATAGGTCGGGGCGTTGTCCAAGAAGGATGACAGCGTACCTGTCAGCCAGAAGAACTGCCAGGGCTGGTCGATTCCGAAGCTTGCGCCGTTTGCCTTCAAAAGGCAGATGGCCGGCAGCATGGTGATGAAGATTCCGGCGAAGAGCACGGCCACTTCGATGATGGCCGAGAAGGTGAACTGATTTTTCTCGCGCGGTGTGAGTGCGTTGGCATCAGTGCGCTTGCTCTCTTTGAGTTTGTCAAGCAGGTAGGAGATGATAGCCAGACCAATCATGGCGGGCTCGCGGAACCAGGCCAGATTGAGATGCTTTTCCGGGTAGTCCTGCAAAAAGACTACAGCGGCGATTACACCGAACAGGAAGATGAAATTCTTTTTCCCGTACATACGCAGGGGAGTTACCATTTGTTTGTCCAAAAGCTTGTCGCGCATACTCTCTTTTTTGAATGCGATAGTATCCCAGATGAAGAATACGCCCAGAAGCAGAACAAGCATAAACAACCACATCGGCCACAATTGAAGAGTCCAGAAGAAAGGCACGCCGCGCAGGAATCCCATAAAGAGGGGCGGATCGCCGATGGGCAGCAGGGAGCCGCCGATATTGGCCACGATGAAGATGAAGAAAATGTAGATGTGGCGCGTATGATGGCGTTCCGCGTTGGTGTGCAGCAGCGGACGAATCAAGAGCATGGCCGCGCCGGTCGTTCCGATGAAGCTGGCTATCAGTCCGCCGATGGCTAAAAAGATCGTGTTGGTTTTGGGTGTGGCGCGCAGGTCGCCTTCTAGGTGAATGCCGCCGGAGATGGTGAACAGGGCCGCCAGCAGAATGATGAAGGAATAGTATTCGTGCAGAATGGCGACGATGGCCGAGCCGCCGTCGTTTACAAAAAATACGAAGTAGATGAACATAGGCAGGGCGCAGACGAAGGCCACAATGCCCCGGTGCAGGTTGTTTTCCCACCAGTGCTCGAAGGCAAGCGGCAAAATAGCGATGCACAAAAGGATGGCGACAAAAGGAATCACAGTCCAGTATGTCAGCGTATGGCCGATCTCGGCTTCGAGGTTACCGTCGCCGTGGTGCAGCATGTTGATAAAGAAAATTATCACCGCTGCCAGCAATACGGCGATAGTGCCTACTCCTATCCAAGTCTTTTTCATACTTCGCGCCTTTCTAAAATTCCATTGCCGCTCAATGCATGATTATTTTGTTCGCATCGGAGAAAATCCAGTGGGGCATCATGTTAACCTTTACAGCATATTTGTCAAACAAAATGAATAACCATTCATTGCTGTCAATCGTCAGCAGTTTATATATTAAAAAGCCTGTAGAGGGAAATGTTCCTGGTCGATGGTGGGAGAGTTTTGGGGTGCCATAGTTTCACTGCGGGCTGCTTCAACCTGAAAAATGGTTTTTGACGGGTGCCACGGTCTTGTTTTCGAAGAAAATATGGCCGTGCATTGATGGCGAAGAACACGGCCATCGATTCTTTGAATCGAAGACCGTGGCACCCATGAAAACGAGCTTCGGTAGGAGGTGCATTTGTCTCGCCCATCGTTGCAAAATCACACCATAATAAAAGAGATGGGCAAGGCAATTGCCCATCCTACGATTGCTGACAAAGTCAATTCTCTCAAGAAGGTGAAGGACAAACTTCCGTCATCCCCGCGAAGGCGGGGATCCAAGTTCTTGATTTCCTTAATGGATTCCCGCCTTCGCGGGAATGACAGTTGGGTCTTTTTACTCGGATGATGAAAACTATGCTTTGTCAATAGGCTCAGATGGGCAAGGCAACTGCCCATCCTACTTGGCTTTACTTATATTGAAGCAATGCCACCCAGCCTGCTCCAGGTGTTTCTGCGTCTGTTGCTGCTCTCCCACCCATTTAATGCTTGCAATTTGGGGCATAAAAGTTATCTTCAGTGAAACGGTTTTTATATCGAGTGTAGTGAATTTTCAAGAACCGTTCGTTGTTTAAATATATAAGAAAGCTGGATTTAATGGCTTTGCGCTCAGGTAACTATATTTTGGGAAGTGACAGAAAAAAGAAACGCGGCCTGCCGACCTTTGCGGTTTTCGTCTTGGGCGCTTTTACCGGCTTTTTGGTGGCTTGGTTTATGCTTTCGCCTTCAGGCGACGAACAAACCGAAGTTGCCGCCGATGCATTGAATGATGATACCGGCATTGCCGCAAACGAAGCCGCTGATGCGACAGAACAGGGTGCCGAAGGCAAGGGCGGCGCGCAAGCTGCCGGAAATACAGCGCGTGCCATAGCACCGCAACCTGCCCCGGCTCCGCAGGCAATCGAATTGCCCGAGGGTATGGAATATGTCGGCGGCGAAGTCAGCCACTCGCTTTACAGGAGTTTGTCGGCGCAGTTTCCAGACGAAGAACAATCCAGCCTTTTAGCCGAAAAGCTGGCGGCGCATTTGAAAAGACTCTTGATATTCGATCTGAATCCGCGCAAGCACCTCAGAAAAGGCGACCATTTCGATATCTTGTATAAGCTTACCGACGACAGCACCGATGGCGTGCGTATTTTAGCGGCGCGTTTTCAAAGCCAGTACCACAAAAAGACCTTCGAGGCTTATTTCCATAAAGGCGACTCCGACACCTTCGGTCATCACTACGACCGCGACGGTGTGGAAGTTCAAAAACGCCTCAAAAACGGCCCCTTGAAGGACTTCGAGCAGGTCACGGCGCTTTTAAAAGACAGGCGTCCCCGTCATGACGGCGTGGATTTGAAGGCTCCTGTCAATACGCCCATATATCTGCCCTTCGACGCTAAGGTGATGCGTAAAAACTGGTCCACCAGAAGCAACGGCAATTGCCTCGATCTGCGCTACAGGCACGACGGCACGCAGGCTTTGATGTTGCATCTTGAGAAATTCCCGGCTGGAATAGAAGCTGGCAAAGTCTACAAAAAAGGTACGCATATCGCCAATGTCGGAAATACCGGACGTTCCATGGCAGCGCACCTGCACTACCAGATAGAAAAACCACCCGGAAGAGTGTTCGATCCCTACAAGTATCACGGTTCGACCAAGCTTTCCCTCAAGGGTGAGTCGAAAAAAGGCTTCGAGTCCGAGCTTTCAAAATTCGATAGATGGTTCGAGATCGGTGCAGTCTCCGAAGAAGTAGCCGAAAACGCGCCTTCAGCTCGTGAATAGTGCGGGCTAGGTTTAGACCCCCTTTATCAACTCCTCGGCAATCTGAACGGCATTTAGGGCAGCGCCTTTGCGCAGGTTGTTGGAAACCACCCACAAATTAAGCCCGTTTGCGATGGATTCGTCTTCGCGTATGCGCCCCACCAGCACGGCATCGCCTCCGGCGCAGTCTATGGGCGTCGGGTACAGGGCATTTTGAGGATCATCCACGAGCTTTACGCCCGGCGCGTCTTTGAGCAGTGCGCGGGCGTCATCGGCGCTAAGTTTTTTGGCTGTTTCTATATTCACCGACTCCGAATGGCCGGTCACCACAGGCATTCTGACGCATGTGGCGCTGATGCCTATCTTGTCGTCGCCCATGATCTTTTTGGTTTCCCAGACCATCTTCATCTCTTCTCTGGTGTAGTCGTTTTCCATAAACACATCTATGTGCGGGATGGCGTTGAAGGCTATTTGCTGCGGGAAATGTTCGGGGGCGAAAGGCTTATCGTTCAAGATTGCCTGAGACTGCGAGATCATTTCGTCTATGGCTTTTTGCCCGGCACCGCTGACGGCCTGATAGGTAGAAACCACTATGCGTTTGATTTGTGCTTTATCGTGCAGGGGTTTCAGCGCCACCAGCATTCCTATTGTAGAGCAATTCGGGTTGGCGATTATGCCTTTGTTTTCAAAGATTTTTTCCCTGTTGATTTCGGGAATGACCAGCGGAACGTCGGGACTCTGTCGGAAATGGCTGGTATTGTCGATGACTGTCGCGCCGGCTTTGACTGCGGATGGCGCAAATTCCTTCGAGATATTGCCTCCGGCAGAAAACAGGGCGATGTCGATGTTTTGGAAACTTTCGTGGGTCAACTGATTGATTTTGTGGTTTTCGCCCGCAAATTTGATATATTGGCCTTTAGATTGAGACGAGGCCAGAAGACGGATTTCTTTTACAGGGAAGGAGCGTTCCTCAAGTATTGACAACATGGTTCGTCCGACGGCCCCTGTTGCACCCACTACTGCTATACGGTATTTCTTTTGTATCATTCAATGCCTCTTGTTGTAGAAGATTCGGAAATGAACGAAATAATTCGGTCAACTAAATTTCCTAAAAGTATTTTAAACAAATATCAAGGAAATAAAACGATTTAAATACTTAAAAGCTCTAAATAAAGCTAGACAAGCACCTTTGCAAAGAGATAAAATTTCGAGAAATTAAGTCTTTGCAACGATAGCGAGGATTGAGTAATGGATGTAAGTTGCCCCCGATGCAAAGTTACCTTTGATGCAGGCGATCTGCCCACAAGCGGTCAAAAGAGACTGACTTGCCCGATTTGCCGTGCTTATTTCGAAGTCAATTATCAGATTCAGATAATTCCGAAAGAAGAAGCGGAACCTGCTGAAGTAGATAAAGAAACTACTCCTGAAGTAGATGACACCGAGCAGAAGCGTCTTCAGGAAGAAGCCGAACGTAAAGCCGAAGAAGAAGCTCAGCGTAAAGCTAAAGAAGAAGCCGAGCGCAAGGCCGAAGAAGAAGCCGAACTCAAGGCCGAAGAAGAAGCCGAACTCAAGGCTAAAGAAGAAGCTGAGCGTAAAGCCGAAGAAGAAGCCGAACTCAAGGCCGAAGAAGAAGCTGAGCGCAAGGCCAAAGAAGAATCCGAGCGCAAGGCCAAAGAAGAATCCGAGCGCAAGGCAAAAGAAGAATCCGAGCGCAAGGCAAAAGAAGAATCCGAGCGCAAGGCCAAAGAAGAATCCGAGCTCAAGGCTAAAGAAGAAGTTGAGCGTAAGGCCGAAGAAGAAGCCGAGCGCAAAGCCAAGAAGGACGCTGCTGAAGAAGAGCGTCGTAAAGAACGTGAGCTTGAGCGTAAAAAACGCGAGGCTGAAGAAGAGGAAAAACGCAAAGAGCGGGATGAAAAGCGCAAGAATGGCGACAAAAAGCCCATTATCGCTCTGGCGGAAGACGAAGATAAGCCGCTTGGCAAAGCAGAAAAGAAGAGCAGAAAGAAAAAGAAGAAAGACAAAAAGCCGATTCTTCTTGAGCCCATAAAGCTTGAAGAGCTTGAAGCCCAAAAAGACAAAGCCAAGCGGGAAGAGCCTGAAGTCGCTAAAGACATAGCCGAACAGAAAGAGCCTGAAAAGGCGGTTGCCAAGGATGTAGGTTCTAAAAAAGGTAAGTCTACTATAGAGCAAGATGATATAGATAACGGCCACTTCAAGCCGGAGATTGCCGATTTCTTCGATAGCAAGCCATCTTCTTTGGAGGAATATCCAAGTTCCCGCGAGCATGTCGATTTTACCGACCTTGATCAGGGCAAGGACGATTCCCGTAAACACTGGATGCTGGTCAGCATTATTATCTTCCTGTTTGTTGCTGGCGGTATTGTGACGATGCTGTTCATCAACTCGAATATCAGCAAGCGCAAGGAGATAGAAAAACTCAAGATGGCTGAGACTTCTTTTGTTGAAGAGGGCGATCAGGAAGACGAGAACTTACCTGATGTCCATCAGCCCAAATCGCTTGATGATCTGGATGCCATTGCTCAGGCTCCGGCGCCCGATCCCGAACCTGAACCCGAAGTCGAGCCCGAGCCTGAAACGGAGCCGGAACTGGCCCAGGAACTGGCCCAGGAGCTGGTCAAGGAAGAAGTCAAGCCCACTGGCCCTACTCCCGAAGAGATAGCTGCACAAAAGCAGGCCGAAGCCGAACGCAAAGCTCAGGAAGCTCAGGCTAAAAAAGCTGCCGAAGAGAGCAAGAAGCAAGAAGCAGCCGCAGCCGCAGCCGCAGCCCAGAAAGCAGAAGCTGGACGCAAGGCCAAGGAAGCTCAGGCTAAAAAAGCCGCTGGTGACAAGAATAAAGCAGCAGCAAAAAAGGCCGCTGGTGACAAGAAGAAAGCAGCAGCAGCTAAAAAGGCCGCTGGTGACAAGAAGAAAGCCGCAGCAGCTAAAAAGGCCGCTGACGACAAGAAGAAAGCTGCAGCAGCTAAAAAGGCCGCTGACGACAAGAAGAAACAGGAAGCAGCCAAGAAAGCCGCTCAAGCTAAAAAGGCACCTCCGGCGCAGACTCCTCCGGCTCAGGCAGCTCCCGCCAAAGAAGAGCCTAAAGAAAAGCCCAAGTCGGCTCTGGACCATTACAAAAAGGGTAATGAATACCTGATGGCCAAAAAGCTCGATCAGGCTATAGTCGAGTACAGCGCCGCTTTGAAAAAGAACTCCAAGTTTGCTCAAGCTCATCGTGGTTTGGGAATTTCATATGCCACCAAGGGCAATCGCGATATGGCCATCAAGCATTACAAATTGTATTTGCAGCTTTCTCCCAACGCGCCCGATGCCGCACAGGTTAAACAGATTATCGGTGAGTAAGATAAGCGATAACAATCGAAGATCGTTAAAAGGAGCCCGTCGAAAGGGCTCCTTTTTTTATATGCTATCCGGTGCCAGGAATATATTTCTGCGGCTTTTGTATCCTCCGCGTTGCTCCTGCTGCCGGACGTGGCTTTTAGGGCGCAATGACTGGTCGATGTGTCCTGCCTGTCTCAAGATGACCGAGTTCATAGAGCAGCCCATGTGCCCCATATGCGGTATGCCGTATATGAGCGACGATATAGACGGCAGATGTTTCTCCTGCGCTAACGGCCTCACGCCTGGTGACGGTATGAAAATGCGGGCGCGGGTGCGTTATGACGGGCCGGTGGCCGAGATGATGCAGTCATTGAAATATCGCAAAAACATGGATTGCCCTCCGGGATTGGGGCGGGAGCTTTTGCCCTTGCTGGATGAGGTGCTGCTTTTAAAGCCCAGACTGCTGGTGGTTCCCGTTCCACTGCATGAGGTGCGTTTGAGGCAAAGAGGTTTCAACCTGCCCGATCAACTGGCTCGCTCACTTGCTTCATCTCTTGATGCCAGGTATGTCCCGCGAGCTTTGAAGAGAGTCAGAAATACTCAGAGCCAGGTCGGGAAAAACAGACAGGAACGTCTTGAAAATGTTTCGGGAGCTTTTGAGATAAATAAGCGCGACCTTACATTGCAGGGCCGTAGCGTTATTCTGGTTGATGATGTTGTCACCACAGGCGCTACGCTTGCCGCTGCCGCCGAACCATTGCTTGCAGAGGGTGCCGAAGTCTTTGCTGTGGCTTTAGCGCGAGCTTTTTAACCGGGCTTTATAATTGTTCACAAAATCCATATCGCGTCTTGCAACATCCTGCAATTGAGTCTCAGGGATATACTACATCGGCAATAACGGTGAAGAGGTGTATGGGATG
>CAYTHG010000017.1:0-21920 GCA_964437525.1 uncultured Myxococcales bacterium
TTGAGAAATGATTTATAATTGATTGCAATGAAATTTTTGATTCATTCATTTCATACAGATCTACTTAAATCTTACAAGAGATATAGACCCCTTTACCATTCCACCTGTGACACAACTCGAAAGTTTATGTCAATCAGGAACAACAAACAAGATTTCATGTCAAACTAGACGCAAATCTCATAATAGCTATTATTCAGAAGTTTGAATTTAAAATATTCCTATCTAAAAATTCTCTCTTATAAGAACTACACTACATAACACACACTACGGATGTCAACTTTAAGATACTCAAAATAGCAAGCAGGCAAATTCACCTGGCCTATTCTTCTATCATTACAGATACTTACGAGACGATGCACCAACTGTGCTTTAAATATTTTACTTTATAGACGATATTCAAAATCATGGAGACTGGCAAGCTCATCTTACACTGGCAATAGAATCTGCGTAGTCCACAAGGTCTTGATAACTTGTAATTCGCACAGAAGAGCGCCCTTTCTCGGGCCATGCATCTCCTCCAGACAACAATAAAGTAACCTGCCCCTGCGAACACGCTGCCTCAAGATATTTTGCCTGCTCAAGCAAATCATTATCGGCCCGATCACTCATATTCGAATCCACCAGCAATGCGGAATACTTACCGCTCATACAAGCTTCTCCCGCTTCTATTGCAGAAAGCCCTTGACCTGCAAAAAAAGTACCGACGCCAGCCTCATTCAATATCAGTTCACTGAAATACAACCTCAAGGAAGATTCATCCGAACCTTCAGCCATCATCAGTAAGGCGTTGTGAGCACTGGGCCTCAAGGACATATATCGTCCAAGATTCCCGAGAACCCTGATGAGCCTCTGCTCGAAAAGCTTGATGTCAAGATTGCTGAGTTCACTGTTCTTCAATCGCCTGTCGCATTCACCAAGAACGGCTTCAATGCTTTTAGCAACTCGCCACCAAGACCCCAGATTGGAATGCTCGGCCAACAATTCCAATTCCAGATTGGCAAGGGAGTGTTTCTCAAGTAGCATATCGGTCCAGGCAATAACAGCCCTCTCATTTGAAAAGTGCTCGCTTGGAAAACGGATCAACTCTGCCTTATTCTGCGATATTTTTTGATCCCTGCTTTTTCTGAAAGCTTCGATAACTTCTCGCTTGAAACGCCTGTGCCTGCCCGGAGTCTTGATGCAGTCAATTTCTCCGGCTTCGCACCAGCGCTTGATGCTGGAAGTCCCGACTCCAAGAATCCGTGCTGCTTCGGTAGTAGACAAGTAATCTTTCATCACCAAACCCTGTTTAGTTGCCAGATTGCACAAATTTTAAGCACACCACTTGGTCGTTTTGGTCGTCTTAGGGCATTGTAGCACAAGTGTCCGCCCCTCAAAACACCTAATTATAATTAACAAAGGACAAACTAGGCAATAATTTCCTAGCGCTCGCCTCAATTATGAACGTTTTGGATCTTTTTCATTCAAGGCAAAACACATGGCGCTAAAAATCATGTGTTCCAATAGACACTGAATCTCACAATGCACGGAAGGCACACTTTAGATCCAGCCACAGATACTCGCTCATTAATCACGAGCCGAGCTGCTCAAAAAAAAGGCAGCTATAAGCGAAGCAACTTGACAAACCCATACTTGCAGGTTTAAATCCATGCTAATGAAATTTTGATCTTTCATAAAGGTAAAATTTTTACAGGCTTTAAATATTCACTCTTCTTTGCACGCTTAGCCTGAAGTTCATTCGCCACATACCCCAGGAGGCATAATGGGCTATGTAAAGAACCATCCCATCGTTGCTGAAAAAGATTGCAGACTTGTTTCCTTTTTCTTCAACGGACGCCAATTACAAGGCCGCGAAGGTGAGCCCGTCACAAGCGCTCTCGTCTCGAACGGAATCTGGACATTCAGCAAACACTACAAGGACAAGGCTCCGCAGTCGCTTTTCTGCGCCAACGGCCAATGCTCCAAGTGCATGTTGATTGTCGACGGCGAGCCGAAAAAAGGCTGCGTAACGGCCCTGGAAGAAGGTATGCGCGTCGAACCTCTGGAAGAGTTGATAGTTCCTCCCGAGTCCGGCTCACGTAAAAAATACGAATCCATCAACGACATCGAAACCGACGTGCTGATAGTCGGAGCCGGTCCCGCCGGGCTTTCGGCAGCTTCGGTGCTGACAAAAGCAGGCGCCAGTGTCACCATTGTCGATGACAAAGATTGTGTCGGCGGCAAGCTGGTCTTGCAGACTCACAACTTCTTCGGATCGGTGGCAGACTGCTATGCAGGCACACGCGGCATAGACATTGCCACGAAACTTCACCAAGAACTGATCGACAACAGCAATGTCAATATCATGCTCAAAACCGTGGCTATCGGAGTTTTTTCTGATGGCATAGTCGGCATAGTCGAAGACGGCAAACGCTATCACAGGGTCAAGCCGCGCTTATTGATGGTCGCCACGGGTGCCCGCGAAAACACGCTGCCGCTTGAAGGCTTCGATCTACCCGGCGTCTTCGGAGCCGGTGCCTTCCAGACGCTCGTCAACCGCGACATGGTTTCATGTTCGGACAGGCTCTTTATAGTCGGCGGCGGCAACGTCGGACTGATCGCGGCATATCACGCTTTGCAGGCCGGAATGAACGTTGTCGGCTTGTGCGAAGCCATGCCGCATTTCGGCGGATATCAGGTACACGCAGACAAAATCGCCCGCTTGGGCGTTCCGCTTTTCCTCTCTCACGGCGCGGTCTGCGCTCACGGAGACGAGAAAGTCGAGTCCGTCACCATCACCAAACTGGACAACAATTTCCAAGCACTGATGGGAACCGAGCGCTCCTTCCCTGTCGATGCGGTACTTGTAGCGGTCGGCCTCAATCCCATCAACGAACTTGTGACACAGGCCCAAGAAGCAGAAATGCCTGTTCTTTCCGCCGGTGACGCACAAGAGATTGCCGAAGCTTCAGCGGCCATGTTCTCCGGCAAACTGACAGGCATAGAAGCCTTAAAGACTCTGGGTCTCGATTTACCAGCCGACTTGCAGGCGCAAATAGGCGATTGGCCCGAGTTGATGAAAACCCTGCGCGCCAAGCCGGGAGAAAAGCTGCCAGCCGAACCGACGCCCAACGCGGACCTCTACCCGGTTCTGTTCTGTCATCAGGAGATCCCCTGCGATCCCTGTCAGGCGGCCTGCCCGAAAGGTTCCATAAAACTTTCAGGAAGAACCGGAAGCATACTGGACACGCCGACTTTCGCAGGCGATTGCACCGGCTGCGCCAAGTGCGTCGTGGCCTGCCCGGCACTGGCCATCACCTTAGTGGATAAACGCAAGCAAGCGGACGAAGGCTTCGTGCGCGTCACAGTGCCATACGAAATGGCCGATTCTCCCGAAGAGGGAAGCGAAGTCGTTTTGACCGATGAAATCGGAACTCCTGTGGGAATCGGAAAAGTGCTGAAAGTCAGCAATAAAAAGTGGCAAGATCGCCGCAAACTGGTGACTCTGGCAACAAACTCGGATGTCGCCGACCGCGTGGCAGGAATTCGCATACAAAACCCGGAAACAATCTTGCAGGAAATCGAACCGGCCATACTGCCTGAGCGCACAGCAAACGATGCCATAGTATGCCTGTGCGAGCGGGTCACGGCAGGAGAGATACGCGAGGGAATCCGCAAAGGCTTGACAAACCTGAACATGCTTAAATCGATCAGGGTCGGGATGGGTTCATGCGGAGGCACGACCTGCGGCATCAACGTCCGCAGAATACTGCGCGAAGAAGGCTACACATCGACGCTTGACAGCGAAACGCGCCCGCGCCCGCTGGTATTCGAAACGCCCCTGGGAGTATTCGCCGCCGATGATTCCGAGAAAGAACACGGTGATTGATTATGGCAGTTAACAGGGTTTACGACCTTCTCATTATAGGCGCCGGCAGCGTCGGCGTTCCGACCGCCCTATATGCCGCCGAAGCGGGACTTAAAGTACTGGTGTTAGAAGCGCGTCACGCTCCCGGACAGGGACAGCACAAGCGCGCCATCGGCGGTATTCGTGCCACACATTCAGAACCGGCCAAGATTGCACTCAGCATAGAATCGCTGGATATCTTTTCCCACTTTACAGAAGAGACCGGCAAGCAGATACACTGGCGGCGCGGCGGATATTTTTTCCCCGCCTATACCGACAAAGAAGAACAGACACTCAAAAAAGTCCTCAAAGTCCAGCAGGCACAAGGTCTCAAAATTTCCTGGGTAGACGCAGCCCAGGTCGACGAACTGGTCCCCGGCATGGACACAACAGACCTGCACGGCGGCACCTATGCACCCGAGGACGGCTCGGCTTCTCCCATCGACAGCATGGCAGCGTTTTACCTGCAAGCGAGAGAATCGGGAGTGGAATTCATTTTCGACGAGCATGTCACTGAAATACTGCACGAAAATGAAAGACTTGTTGGAGTACGCACGAAAAAAGACATCTACCACTGCCGTTACGCCATAAACTGCGCAGGGGTGGCAGCCTCGAAAGTCGCGGCGCTGGCCGGAACCGACCTACCCATCAACCCCGACATGCACGAAGCCGGAATAACCGAACCCATGGGGCACTTCTTCGACCCCATGGTGGTCGATATTCGTCAGGGCAAAAACTCAAAGAACATCTATTTCTACCAGAACGAAATCGGACAGGTTGTGTTCTGCCTGACGCCCGATCCGCCCATGTTGGGCGAGGATCGCCGCTCCACATCGGAATTTCTGCCGCTGGTGGCACGGCGCATGGTCAAGCTTTTACCGCGCTTGTCAGAGGTTAAGGTCAGACGTGTCTGGCGCGGGCTCTATCCCAACAGCCCGGACGGATCGCCCTTCATCGACCGTGACCCCAACGTCAACGGATTCTTCCACGCCGCCGGAATGTGCGGACAGGGCTTCATGCTCGGACCAGGCATAGGACGCCTCATGAGCCGCTGGCTGACCGACCGCCTGACACAAACCGACAAATCCGTTCTCCACCAACTGAAACTCGGACGCGAATACATAAGCGACGAAGTCCTTAAATAGCGGAAGATTCCAACACGATTTCAAAGCGGGCCGATAGGTCCGCTTTTTTTATTTCTAATTCAAGCCTGTGAACTTGCTAAAAGCACTCTCACCCTCGTCATGCCGCGCAGGCGTGCATCCACTGTAAATTCCGAAATCTGGATCCCCGCCTTCACGGGGATGACAACAGTAATCATTTTCAATTGTAGAAGTGGATTTGTTTTAAACAATCAAAACAAAGCAGCACCCGATCTTTCTGTTCCCACAATACTTGACAGCAAATGAATTAGAGTTGAAGATACTCGCTGGTAACAATCCGTACATTAAATCAGATTGAAAAAGACGAGCAAAGCGCCTCGGGCGGCATATTGTGAGCCATGCAGTAGGGAGTAAACATAATGAAGCACTTTTTGGACGACCTTTTCCATCCCCGTTCCATCGTGATAGCGGGAGCCAGCAACAACTTAAACAAGATCGGCGCCATTCAGACCTTCAACCTCTTGAACAGCGGCTACAAAGGCGACGTGGTCTTTATTCATCCCAAAGAAAAAACCATTCTCGGTCGCCCGGCCTATGCCAGCCCGCAGGACATCCCCTTTACGCCTGACTTGGCATTTTTAGTCACGCCTGCAAAAATCACCATCGACCTACTGGACAAGCTGGGAGAAAAAGGCGTGCGCTCGGCGGTTATCGTTACAGCCGGTTTTCGCGAGATGGGAGCAAAAGGACTTGAACTTGAACAGAATCTTCTGCAAGTCGCCCAAAAGCACGGCATCAGGTTCGTCGGCCCCAACTGCATAGGCATCGTCAACACCGCCATAGACATGAACCTGACTTTCTTCGCTTACGCAAACGGCCCCGGAAAGCTGGGGCTCATCAGCCAGAGCGGAACCTATGTCACGCAGACCATGGCCCACCTGCGCGAGCGCGGCATAGCATATTCAAAGGCCATCAGCGTCGGCAACTCGACCGACATCGATCTTGTGGACAGTCTGGAGTATCTGGGGCAAGACCCCGAAACACACGCGGTGGCGCTATATATCGAAGGCATCAAAAACGGACGCAAATTTATAGAAACAGCCCGCAAGGTCGTGCGCAATAAGCCCGTTATCGCCTTGTATATCGGTGGCAGCAAGGCCGGCTCACGGGCGGCGGCCTCGCACACGGCATCCATAGGCGGCCCCGACCTGCTATATCAAGGCATGTTCGAGCAGGCCGGTATAATTCGCGCCAACTCTTTAGATGAGCTTTTCGGATGGGGTCACGCGCTGGCAAACCAGCCCGCTCCCAAAGGCAGACATATGGCGGCCCTGACGCATTCAGGCGGACCGGGCTCGTCTTTTGCGGACACCTGCGAAAAAAACGGTCTGGAAGTGCCGGAGTTCTCGCCTGAACTGCAAGACAAAATAGGTGCCTACTTAGCACCCATGGCTTCGGCTAAAAACCCGGTCGATTTGACCTTCAGTCTCGAACACGAGATCCTGACGCGCAAGGTGCCGGAGCTGTTTTTTGAAAGCGATGAGGTTGACGGAGTTTTCATTCACGGCATCATGGATACCGGCCTGCACAACGAGATGTACCGCCGCCTGCCCGGATACGACGCCACACCCGACGCGACGATTCCCGCCCCGATGGACTTCGACATGCAACCCTTACTTGATATGCACCGCGAATCGAAAAAGCCGCTTCTAGCCTCGACACTGATACGCGACAACAAGGCGACACTGACGCTTTCAAAAAACGGAGTGCCGGTTTATCACACACCCGAAGAAGCGGCGCTGGCAATGGTTGCCCTTTATAAGTCGGGGGTTTACCGCGAACGCATGAATAATTTGCCGGATTTCGAAAACCACGCCATGAAGGACAATACAAACAAAAGATCCGGCTTCAGGCGCATACTGGACGAGCATGAGTCAAAGCGGATTCTGGCTCAATACGGTGTGCCTATCGCCCGAGAGTTGAAAGCATGTTCCTTGGAAGATGCGCTTTCGCACGCTAGTGATATAGGTTTCCCTGTGGTGATGAAAGGCATTCCGCAGGGAGTGGCGCACAAAAGCGAAGCCGGGCTGGTACATGTCGGGATAAAAGACGAACAGGCGCTTAAGATAGCCTGGAACAAAATAGAACAAGCTGCACCGGGCTGCGTGAGGCTGGTAGCCGAGATGCTTAAAGGCAAACGAGAACTGCTGGTCGGCATGAACCGCTATGCATCCTTCGGACCTGCGGTATTGCTGGGCATGGGCGGAATATTCACGGAAGCCCTAGCCGATGCCACCTTGCGCGTGGCACCTGTAACCCCTGCCGAGGCCGAACTGATGCCCGACAGTTTGAGACTTAAAAAACTTTTCGAACCACAGCGCGGCCTGCCGGAAATCGACCGCAAGGCACTTGCTAAGATCATCGCCGGAGTCTCGCGCCTCGCCATAGAAAGACCGGAAATAGCCGAGATAGACATCAACCCCTTGATTATCGTGGACGGCAAGCCCGTTGCCGTTGACGCCCTGGTGGTTATTGAGGAATAGAGCAAGATTGAAAACAAACAGATATAAAAAAACCCGGATGCAAGCAAATCAGCATCCGGGTTTTTGGTTTTAGAGAATTTCGCTTACTTGATTATGAATATCTTTCCGTTGGCTTTATTGACTGCAACGAGATCCGGCATTCCGTCGCCGTTAAAGTCCCCGCCTCCGGCAGTGTGCAGCATTTGCTTTTCGCCGTCATCGAAGAGTCCCGGCACAGTATAGCTGTCAGCCAGTGTCGCGGCGTCATCGCCCCAGACAACCCATAACATGCTGCTGTCGGTTATAAAGACATCGTTGAAGCCGTCCATGTTGAAATCACCGGCCCAACCAAGAGTTTCGCCGAAGCTGCCTTCTTCGAGGTTGTTGGGAGAGATGAACTTCTGCGGCGAAGCATCTACCTCGTATTCACCGGCAGTGCCACGATATATATAGGTTTCCTGCGCGATGTTGGTGCTTTTTTGCACCATCAATTCCTGACCGGGATCGCCATTGCTGCCGAAGCTGTCCACCGAAGGCACGCCTTCCATTTTCTTACCGAAGTCGCCGTTACCGATTATAATACTGAAATCGACATTCACGTTAAAGTCCGGCGATCTGACGTAATCGGGCTCGCTGTTGCTTCCTCCTGAGCCTGTGTCGTCAATACCGTCTGTCAAAGTCGGGTCGCCCCACAAGACATAGATGCGATCATCTCCGGCGACATCGTTGAAGCCCAAGTGGCTCATTATAATTTCGTCGAAACCGTCGTCGTTCATATCGGTTGCAGCCAAGTCCCAGCCGAAGAATCCACCATCGCCGTTGTCGGCATCGTCGCGCTGAATGACCAGATCTTCGTCGCCTTTGTAAGCCGGGTTGACATTGGAGCCTGCCGTATAATCTGCGTCCCAGCTCTCACGCCCCAAGAACAGGTAAACCGGGCTTTCGTGCAGTTCAAAAGAATAAGTTCCCAAAACCAAATCGGTGTATTCGTCGCCGTTCCAGTTCAAGGCCTCAATAGCAAATCCTAGCTGGCGGAAATCGTCGCTGCTATCACTGATATGATCTATGTTCACATCGGGAACATCAGCCAATCCGATATCTTCCTGACCGAAGAAAAGATAGACACTGCCGTCCGAATCGGCTTCATAAGATCCCACAGCCACGTCCAGCAAGGGCATTCCGTCGGCGGTTTCATCACCGTTGAAATTGCCGACCGCAATATCTCCGCCGAACAACAGCGATCCCGTAATCGAGATAACCTGATCGGCAGGATAATCCTGAACATCGGCATCGTCTTCACGTCCGTAATAGACTCTCAATGCGCCCTCGAAACCGTTGACCTCAACCGTTCCCACCAGCATATCGTCCAGCCCGTCACCGTTGAAATCTCCCCAGTCGAGGTATGGCGGATCGTTCAAAGTCGGTCCGGGAAGATTTGCCAGTGTCACGAATTCTTCGACAACGAAATTGACTTCGCGCCCGATCTTAAACACTTCGGACTCGTTGCCGACGGCATCGAATGCCTTGATGAGTATGCAGTAGGAGGTATTGTCGGACACGTCAAGTCCGCTGATTACAGCCGAGTGCTGCGCTCCCTGTGTCGTTGCCAACTCGACTGTCAAGTCCGTCGGTTCATTAGCGGTATCCCAAGTGATTCCATCGCAGATACAAGCGGCATCGGCGCAATCCTCGTTTTTGACAGCGTGGATTTCATAATCCGAAGGCTGGCCCGTACCGAGATCGACGTTTCCTGCCGGTGCATCCCAGAAAACAAGAACCGTTCCGTTTCTGCGGTTGCAACGCTCGAAACTACCGTTGCAGGCGTATTCTGCCGAGCAATTCTCATTTTCAAGCTGGAAACTCTCACTACCGGTCGCCCCGCCGACGCAGACCGCTACAATAGAGACATCGCCTGGAGGATCGTCGTCGCAGTCATCGCCGAGGCCATCAGAATCAACATCGGTCTGGTCTTCGTTGGCAAGCGCCGGACAATTGTCGTCACAGTTTGCAGTCAAACCACCGGTACAGAAATCCACATTGCCATCACCATCGTCTTCAGGAATGCCGTCCGAATCCATGTCTATCAGGCAATTGGGGTAATCGATGTAATTGGCAGCACAGGCGGCGCAGTAATCACCGCTATAATTTGAGGCACAGGAGCAAACATCATCATCGACATTGCATTCGCCGTGACCATTACAGCCATAAGCCGTTCCGACACAAACGCCCGAACCGTCGCAGACATCATCGCTTGTGCAATTGTCCTCATCGTCACACTGCAAATCGGCAGCGGCAAATTGATCTTCCGGGCAGTCGTCGCCTGCACCATCGCAGTTTTCAGCAACATCGCAAGCATCAATACCTGCTCGACAGATCACATCTGTTCCCTGTTTTTCATCGTCAGGGCAATCTATTTCTTTTCCATCGCAGAACTCAAGCATATCGCAGGCACCGGCAGACTCGCGGCATTCAACATTGCTTGCAGCCAGGCTCCATCCGGCAGAATCCTTCTCCGAATCGCATATCTGGCATGTATGAGCGGGATTTGCAGCGCCATCGGCATAACATTTACCGTCTATATCGCAATAGCCGATCTTGCATACACAATTGCCAGTCTCCATGTCACAGACACGATTGTCCGTCGAACCGCAGGGATTTGGATCGCAGAGATTGCCTTCGCCATCGCCATCTATTGACAAATCGCCATCAACGCTTGCGTTATCGCTGTCAGAACATGAGGTCAAGACTCCAAAAGACAAAATAACAAGCGCCAGTAGATTGATGTAGATTATCCGCATCAAGTCCTCCATATATTCAATATCATTGGTGTTTCTTCCTGTACGACTTATTTTTAGCATTTAGCCTCATATAAGTCAAACAGGCGAACACTTTAATCAGATTTACTTCCCCATGATTTATTATACCGCATTTCCGTTTTTCTCATTTATTTCTTTGTACACTGCATAAAAAACCTAAAAATCATTGAGTTGAGCCCTTGCGTCTAATAGAGTCTGCTTAAGAAAGATATGACGCAATGTTCACATAAGATCAGATAAGGAGCGAAAATGATCGTATTCAAAGATGCTCAGAAAATATTGGATGAAACCTCGCTGGTAGCGAACTTCCTCGAAATCGTGAAGATGGACACGCAGTCGGACGAAGCTTCCAAGTCCTGCCCGTCCACCGACAAGCAAATTGTCGCCCTTGAAATACTGGAGGAAAAGCTGAAGGCTCTCGGGCTCGAAGATGCCGCCGTAGACAAAAACGGCTACCTGTTCGCCACCATGCCCGCCAATGTCAAAAACGCTCCGACCATCGGCCTTTTGGCCCACATAGACACAGCCCCGGATTACAGCGGCACCGACGTTGATCCTCAGCTTCACAAGGATTACCAGGGCGGCGCTATAGAGTTGAAAAACGAAATCACGATTACGCCGGCAGAGAATCCCGAACTTGAAAAATGCATAGGCGACACCATCATCACCGCCGACGGCACGACCCTTTTGGGAGCCGACGACAAAGCCGGTATCGCCGAGATTCTGGCGGTAATGGAAATCCTGCAAAACAACCCCGACATTCCCAGACCGACTGTCAGGGTCGGCTTTACTCCCGATGAGGAGATCGGGCGCGGCGCTTCCAAGTTCGATATCAAGGTCTTCGGCGCGGATTGCGCCTACACGCTGGATGGCGGCTGGCTGGGCGAGATAAACTCCGAGACCTTCAGCGCCGACGGTGCCGTAGTCAAATTCACAGGCGTCGCGGTTCACCCCGGATACGCCAAGGGCAAGCTGGTCAACGCTCTTAAATACGCCGCCAAATTCGTCGAGCGCCTGCCCCATGCCGAATCGCCCGAGATGACGGAAAACCGCGAAGGCTTCTATCACGTCACCAACATCGAGGGCAATTCCAGCGAGGCCAAGGTATCGCTGATCCTGCGCGACTTCGAGGTGGACATCCTCAAAACTCGCGGCGAGAAGGTAAACGCCATCGCCGCAGAACTGATGCAGGAAGCACCGGGACTGAAAGTCGAAGTGGAAATCAGCGAGACCTATCGCAACATGGCTTACTGGCTCAAGGACAAACCCGAGATCATCGACATGCTTGGAAAAGCGGTCGAGATAACGGGCATCGCCCCCGACAGAAAACCGATTCGCGGCGGAACCGACGGCTCGGGCCTGACCGCCAAAGGCTTGCCGACACCCAACATCTTCGCAGGCGGCCTGAATTTCCACGGCCCCCGCGAATGGGTCTCGACCAGAGTCATGGCACTGACAAGCTGCACAGTCTTGAACCTGCTGCAAAAGTGGGCGGAAAAATAATACGGGCCTGAAGCTTGTATCTATAGGAAGCCGGGCGCGAAAGCGCCCGGCTTTTCTTTGGCATGAAATCCGGGTAGGTCGGATAAATTTTTTATCCGACAATCTTCAGTAAAAGTCAGGGCTAGGTGCCAAGATTAATGATAGGAATTTAACTTAACATCGGATTTTGCAGTTCTTCAGCAATTGACTCTAGGTCAGCGTGTTTAAGAAAGAAATAGAATGTTGAGTCAATAATTTGAAGAGACTTTTTACTTCTATCATAGTCAATAATTGGTGGAACGATCTTTTTATTGGCCTGAGTTTTGGCTAGATTATGTAACAGATTACTCATATCAGATGCTCTGACATCCTTTCCTCGATGATGGATATTTTGAACCTTTTCCTGAAGCACAGAGCGTTGCATACCACTTGAAAGTCCTTGATAACCTTCCGAAAGAATAACTCGCACAAGGTAGTATAACAGATGAAGAGGCTGAATATCGTCAACCACTGAAGTAGTCCTATTGCCAGACGCAATTGACTCAAGTGCTCTTTGGTGACGAGTAGTGTAGTCCTCAGCTTTATTCTTGCATACTCTTTCCAAAGTTGAATTATCGCTTATGCTAGTACTTTCCTTCATCCATTGAGTAATTCCAGCTTCTAAGCATACACCTTTAAGAAGCTCCTGAAGCACACCAATTGAAGAAAATGACGACTTGATAATTTTATTTTTAAGATTATTCTCAAACTTGATATTTAGAGTCTCTGAACCTTTGTCAATTACCTGGTGGAATTCTTTTTCCGTCCATGGTTCGACCGGCACTTCGATAAGACGATCAAGTAAATCTCCGTTGTATTGCACCAGTCTATTATTCTCTTTCCATACACCAAGGATAATAAAGCGTATTCCCAATTCTTGGAAGTTCCGCAAATCGAATGCAAACTGTCTTTGTTTCTCTTCTGTTAAATAGTGGAAGTTTTCAAGGATGATTATCTTCCTGCCATTTGGGATGCGATCCAATATTTCAGAAACATCTTGAGGAAGTTCAAGATTAATAGGAATTTCTTCATATTGTTTTTCACTACTCTCTCCGGCTGACGAACTTGCTTCGGCTTTAACCTCTCCCGATCCCAATAATGGAATTTTAGCTCTTATTTTCGCTCCAATACCAGCTCTTGAACTAGTCTGAGTTCCATTAGATTCGCCAACAAGTAATTTCACATTATTATTTCTCAATATATTACGATATATATCGATAACGTCTGTTTGAGGAGAAAGCCGAACGACAATATTTTCATCGTACGGCAAATATCTTGAAACGAGGGCGGTCTTTCCCTGTTTAGATGCGCCATAAACAACGATTTGTTTGTCAGACTTCAAGGATTCTTTGAATATATCATCAACATTGGGACGCTCTATGTAAGACTTTACTGGCTCTTTTGATACACCAAATACTTCTGACGTTTGCAGGGTCATAACAAATTTCCTCTTCCACAAAGTATGTATTTAGATTAACGGATAATCATCAGAAAACAAGATAATTATCTTTCAAGCCAGAGTGCCGGGTGCCACGGTCTTCGATTCTTTAAATCGATGGCCGTGTGTCCCTCATCATCTCCAATGCACGGCCATGTTTTCTTCGAAAACAAGACCGCGGCACCCTCGTATCATCATTCCTCAAAAGTCAGCCCACCTGCAATTCACTTTTTTACGCTCGATCACAATTTTTAATGCTAAAATTTCCAAAATCCTCTGGACTGTTGTGAAAGCTGGTTTATCTTTATAGCTACAGTATCGAGTTTGCTTAAATACGAGTTGGTTTTAATAAGAGCGGGGATCAGGCATGTTTGAAAAAGGATTCAAGATAGGCGTTCCCTTCGTGGACGCACAGCACGAAGAAATGCTGAAGATTTTGTTCAAACTCGAAAAGGCCGTCAAGGAAGGCCGCGATGAACAGGAGTTTTCGGGAATCGTAGAAGAACTGGTCGATTACACCCGCTACCACTTCACGCAGGAAGAGCAATACATGCTTGACGAAGGTCTGCCCAACTACGAAAACCACAAAAGACACCACGACAACTACACTGAAAGAATACTGGAATTGCAGCAGAAGCATTTGGAAGACAAAAAGGCCATGTCAGAGGAATTGATAGACATTATGAAAGACTGGAGCATCAGTCACGTTTACAACATGGACAAACGCGACCTGAAATAGATTTTTTTACTTACGATTCGTATTGATTTTCACCACCATTAAAATAATCGGGAGACCATCATGGACAATTTCACTTTTCAAAATCCTACTAAGATAATTTTCGGCAAGGGCGGCATAGCCCAGATAGGCAAGGAACTTAAATCCGTCTGCCGCACCAAGGTTTTGATTATCGCCGGCAAGGGTTCCATCAAGTCCAACGGCGTTTACGATCAGGTGACGCAATCGCTGAAGAACTACGGCATCGAATGGCACGAATACTGGGGCATCCGCGCCAACCCGCTTTTGTCCAACGTGCGCGAAGCTATTGAGATTGCCAAGGAAAAGAAAGTCGATGCGATTTTAGCCGTGGGCGGCGGCAGCGTGATCGACTCTGCCAAAGCAGTAGCCGCCGGATATTACATGGACGATGTTTGGCAGGCTTTCGAAGAACACAAGCCGGTTGTTAAAGCCTTGCCGCTCTACACCGTGCTGACCATCTCCGCTACGGGCTCCGAGATGAACTCGGGCGCCGTCATCACTCACGACGAAGATAAAAAGAAGTGGCCCTTCGGCGGTCCCGCGCTTTATCCGGTTACATCCATCATCGACCCGCAGGTGCAGATGAGCCTGCCCTGGAACCAGACCGTCAACGGAGCTATCGATGCGCTCTCGCATATCATGGAGTTCTACTTCTTAGGGACAGACGAAGAAGTAATCATCGCCCAGAACGAAGCCTTGATGAACACGGTCATCAAGGTCACGGACCTCCTGCAAAAGGATGAGAAAGACTACGCCGCCCGCGCCAGCCTCTCATGGGCTGCAACCGTGGCGCTCAACGGTCTTTCGGGAATAGCCTTAAAAGGCGGCGACTGGGCCACGCACATGCTCGAACACAGCCTGTCGGCCCTGCATCCCAAAATCGCTCACGGCTCTGGGCTGGCGGTGATGTTCCCGGCCTGGATCAAGTACACGGCAGCAGAAAACCCGGCGCAGTATGAAAGATGGGCCAAAAACGTCTGGAATGCCAAAAGCGTTGATGAAGCGCTCGATAAGATGAAAGCCAAGTGCCGTCAATGGGGAGCGCCGACGACACTTGCGGAATTGAATCTGTCGGAGGCCGACATTCCCGCGCTGGTAGAAAACGCTTCGATGCTGGGCAAACTCGGCAAAGTAAAGCAGCTAGGCCCGGAAGACTTCGCTGCCATTTACAAACTGGCTCTGTAAGTTTCCAAGGGAAAACAATTTACTGGCGGCGGACACAAGTCCGCCGCTTTTTTTGTGGCACCCCACTCGAAAAGGACAATCATCCTTGTCCTGTCCATTTCCATTTGAATAAGTGACGACTTCCCTAAAGCTCACTACTGTGTTATTAAAGGTCTCTGTAAATAAAAAGTTTCGGCTAAGACCCCGTATTTGAAGGATCAGTAGCGATGCACAAATTGATTCCATTCGTACTTGTACTTGTATCTTTTTTCCTGTATGCCTGCGACAGCAGCAATGATGGCCAGTCGTCTTCCGACGGCGATGCGGAATATCTGGAGCAGGACGAAGAGCGACCCATCAGCGGTGAAGGAGAAGGAGAAGGAGAGCCGGACGGCGACAAGGAAAGCGCCGATGGCGATCTGGAAGATGCCGATGGAGATATCGAGCAGAACGAAACCGACAGCGAACAGGACTCGGACCAAAGCGAAAACGACAATGAAGAGGTGCCGGTAGATTTGTGCGACCCGGACCCTTGCGCATCGGATGAGGACAGGGAATGCGATCCGGCCACAGGAAACTGTATCTGCAAGGACGGCTTCTGCGACATCGACGGCCAGTGCATAGCCGCAGGAACATCGCCCGATGACAACGACTGCCTGATATGCGATCCCGAAACGGCAAAAAACGACTGGAGCGCAAAAGACATCGAAGCAACCTGCGGCGACCAGCAGACAGGCGAATGCGACATGCCCGACACCTGCGATGGCGCCGGAGCTTGCCTGCCCAACTACGAGCCTGACACTACCGAATGCGGCGAGGCTGCCAACGAATGCTCGGAGCAGGATTCCTGCAATGGTCAGGGCTCTTGCATACCCAATCATAAACCGGCTGACACCTTCTGCGGAGAGACCGAGACGGATTGCTCCTCACAGGACACATGCGACGGCAGCGGCCTTTGTCTTGTAAACCACAAAGACGAAGGCATCTTGTGCGGTGAGGCTGGAACAGATTGCTCTTTGCAGGACACCTGCGATGGAACCGGCGCCTGCCTGCCCAACCATAAGGACGAAGGTCTTTTGTGCGGCGAGGCGGAGACAGAATGTTCTTTGCAGAACACTTGCAACGGAAGCGGCGCCTGCCAAGCCAACGACAAGGACTCCGGACTTTTATGCGGCGACGAACCCACGGAATGCTCGTATCAGGATACATGTAACGGAAGCGGTATTTGCCAGCCCAACGACAAGAGCGCCGGTCTGCAATGCGGAGATGGCCCTACAGATTGCTCCAATCAGGACATGTGCGATGGAGAAGGCGTCTGCCAGCCGAGAGACAAAGACGAAGACAGCTTATGCGGAGATGGCCCGTCGGATTGCTCTCTACAGGACACCTGCAACGATAGCGGTGTCTGCCTGACAAACGACAAGTCCGAATACACGCAGTGCGGCGATGGCCCGTCGGCATGTTCGAATCAAGACACCTGCGATGACAAAGGCGTTTGTCAGCCCAACAATAAAGATGAAGGATTCTTGTGCGGCGATGAGCCAAGCGAATGCTCGGGACAGGACACATGTAACGCCGAAGGCGTCTGCCAGACCAACGACAAGGACGAAGGATTCTTGTGCGGCGATGGCCCAAGCGAATGCTCGGAGCAGGACACATGCAACGCAGAAGGCGTCTGCCAGACCAACGACAAGAACGAAGAAATTCTGTGCGGTGACAGCCCGAGCGAGTGCTCAGGGCAGGACACCTGTGACGGAAGTGGCTTATGTCAAGCCAATGACAAGCAATCCGGTATTCAGTGCGGCGACGGCCCCACCGAATGCTCATATCAGGACACCTGCGACGGCGCGGGAACATGCCTGCCTAAAGACAAGTCTCTTGGAGCATCCTGCGGCACGGGCGCAGACGCCTGCAAATATCAAGATATGTGCGATGGCGAAGGCGCCTGCATACTCGATTACAAGCCTTCAGACACCTTCTGCGGCGATGGGCAGACAGAGTGTTCGGAACAGGACGCCTGTGATGGACAGGGTGTCTGCGAAACCAACGATAAAGATGAGGGCTCATTGTGCGGCGACGGATCGAGCGAGTGTTCGGAGCAGGACACCTGCAACGGCGAAGGCTCATGCTTAACCAACGACAAACAATCAGACACTTTGTGCGGTGAAGGCCCAACTGAATGTTCGGAACAGGACACATGCAACACCAGCGGCGTATGCTCGCCTAATAACAAGGAAATCGGCACCTTCTGCGGCGATGGCTCCAATGAATGCTCCAATCAAGACACCTGCAATCCCAGCGGCGATTGCCTGCCCAACGACAAACCCGAAGGCACCAATTGCGGACAAGGTCCGATTGAATGTTCATATCAGGACACTTGCAACGATGAAGGACAGTGCCAGCCGAATCATAAAAATCAGGGAACGTCTTGCGGCGAAGGACCGAGCGAATGTTCAGATCAGGATAGCTGCGACGACGAAGGGCTGTGCCTGGACAATCACAAGCAAGAAGGCACAAATTGCGGCGAAGGACCGACTGGCTGCTCCAATCAGGACAGCTGCAATTCCGAAGGTAGCTGCCTGGCAAACCACAAGCCCGAAAATGCCCTGTGCGGCAATAGCCCGACTGAATGTTCGGATCAGGACAGATGCGACAGTGACGGTACTTGCCTGACCAACCACAAGCAGGACGGCTTGACATGCGGAACTCAGGATCAGTGCGTAAGCGGCAGTTGTGTCGATTGTCTGGACACAAGCGCCTGTAGCGACTTCTCCGACGACGGCAATATCTGTACCACAGCCGCCTGTAACGCCGGGCATTCCTGCTACAACAGTTTCTCAGAAGAAGGCATAGAATGCGACGCCGACGGGCAGTTCTGCACCTACGACACTTGCAGCGGGGGCTCTTGTCACTACAGCGGCAGCCAGCGGGATTGCGTAACGGAATTGGGAATAGATGACGAGCGCTGCCAGACCGTATTCTGCGATGAAGATAACGACATCTGCGATGCGGAATTTCTCTCAAAGGGTCTTTTCTGCGAAGAGCCGGACGGCAACATCTGCCAGTCGCACGTCTGCAACGGCCTTGGAAGCTGCTCCCACGAATTAAACTTCATAGACGACCAGCAGACAAGCTACAACTGGCCCCAGATTTTCCTCACTCAAGTCTGCGACGGCGCGGCCATGCCCTGCGACAGCGGCACAGCCTTCGAGTGCAAGCACTCGGACGAGGACTTTCAGCCCAACAGCATAGATGGCTGCCCGGACGGATCTTCCGGAAGTTGCGGCTGGTCGGAGAGCATAGAACAAATCAAAATCAGCAAGACCGGAGGCTCCGCCGGGCCCGCCCTGCGCCCCGGCGACCAGATCACCATCGATATCTGGCACGAGATGGACCCCTGGCTTAACGATGAAAACGACTGGAGCGAATGGGCAATTCTGGGAATTTTTTATTCAAAAGACGCCTTAAAAACCCAGAACGAAGGTCTGGATAACCGCGAAGCCAACTGGGAATTCATAGATTACCAGCGCTTCTACTGGTCGTATTCACATACCGACTGGGAAATGACACTTGATGCTAGCGCCCAAGGCTTCCAGGCTATCCGCGCCCAGATCTATTTCAACAGTGACAGTAGCTGGTATTCGGACGACGTGGACGATCCCTGCTGGATAGAAGACACGCAATACAACTGGCGTTACGATTCGGATGACCTGATATTCTGGGTCGAAGACAACGACTATTGTTCCTCAGGCACCTGTCAAGGTGGCGGCGTGTGCCAATAAAAACTCCGTCCATTATTTGCTTCAACATACCCCTGATAAAAGCTTGCAATAAAAGAAGCTTTCTGCCATTGAGTTTTCGCTCATTTTATGAGAAAATTTGCTTAGCAGGGTAAATTTGTAGGGCAGTCCTGCATTATAATTTTGAGTCGGACTAAAATAATGGTGAAGAAATGAATCACGAGACCGGGTCTTTTACGGTTGGCCATGTGAGTTCTCCAGTGGATGTTCAGGTGTTAAGAACGTTTCTGCATACGGATTTTAATATCTGCTCGATGGAACAGGACTGTGTGTCTGTGTCGGATTTATTGGAATGCGATGCTGTACTTCTCACTTGGAATGAGCAACATTCCATTATACCGATGATCCGCAATATTAAAATAGCCTCAGATAGAATACCTATTGTTGTTGTTGGGGTACCGGAAAATTCTAAACTGGCAACAAAACTCTTCCGTGCTGGAGTAAGCGACGTGTTTTGCGACACCGAAGACAAACACATCCTGAACGACAATCTCATTTATCACATTGAGAAATCACGCATTGAAAAAGAACACGCCGATCTTGAGGACGCTTTAAGCACGGAAGTCGGACAAAAAACATATAGACTTGAAAAAGCTCTGAACGATTTGCAAAAAGCCTACGACGATACCCTGGAAGCTCTGGTACTGGCGCTTGACAGCCGCGAACACGCTACCGGCTCTCACTCTAAACGGGTAGCCCTCTACAGTCTTTTTACCTGTATCAAAGCAGGCCTGCCGGAAGATCGATGGCTTGATGCATATCGAGGCGGACTGTTGCACGATATCGGAAAAATAGGCATACCTGACGCAATACTGTTAAAACCGGGAAAGCTCACTGAAGAAGAATTTGAAATAATAAAAACGCATACCAATATTGGTAGAGAGTTCCTTGCCAATGTAGATTTTCTAAAAGATGCTCTGGCTATTCCCACATATCACCATGAAAAGATCGATGGCTCCGGTTATCCAGAAGGCTTATCAGGTGAAGATATCCCATTAGAGGCACGAATTTTCGCAGTAATAGATGTTTACGACGCACTAAGATCCAAACGTCCCTACAAAGAACCCATGTCACACAAAAAAGCGACTGATATCATTTCGGGTGATAGCGGAACACACTTTGACGCGGAAATTGCTCGACTATTCTGTAGCGAACTGGAGGAGACATGGGACAATTTATGGGCAGAAGTCAAGGATAAGAATCATTACGAGCAGATCCTGGAGAGTTGCCTTAAAATACAAAATAAATTCACGTAGAGGAAAGGAGCCCTTTGGATATGGCACAAAAGGGTACAAATAAAGGAAGCTCTAAAATCGGCCTGACGAGACCAGATGTGGCATTGAAGATAGTAAACATGGTTACATCCGAAACTGTGGATTTTAAAGACATAAGAAGAGAGATCGCCCAGGATCACGGCTTGATTATACGAACACTGAAACTGGCAAATTCAGCGTCATATGGATTACCTCGAAGAATCGAGAGCCTCGATCGAGCAGTTGTTCTGCTCGGCGCAAGGACTATCGGGAATACAGCCTTGGCCGCATCTATGGAGGCTACATTCTCCAATTTCCCATCGGAAGTTCACCTGATCAATGGCCGGGACTTGCATCAACATTGCCTGGCAGTAGCTAAAGCTTCGGAAATGATCTGTCGCTATGCCAATCTGACTCAGATCTCCGGGATGATTTTTGTAGCTGCTTTGCTACACGATATAGGAATGATAAATCAAGCATGGAAAAATCCGCTTCAATTCGACAACTGGCTTCAATATTGCACAGATAATGGATCATTCAACACAAGCAAAGAGATTGAAATTACCGGCATGGACCATGCGGCTGAAGGAATGAGAATCTGTGTTGAATGGAGTATTCCAGCCAACATCTGTCATACCATAGGCTATCATCACAGACCCTTCGAGTCCAAAGAAGCTCCTCTGGCAGCCGCCGTCATAGCGCTGGCAGAAAGCATCGTGGGATATGCCTTTCACTCAAAAGACCACAAGGAAATACTGGAAGAAGAAGAAATAACGCATCTTCTTGCCAGGATCAGAATATCCGATGACGAGTGGCCTCCCTTGAAAGAAAAAGTGCAGGAAGTCATAGGCAAGATGGACGAATACCACGAATAAAAAAACCAAAATCAATATACATCTACTTCATTAATTCCTAAATAGATTGGTTATTGTTTCAATCTACTCAAAAAATAAAGCTTATTGACTTATCAAAATGGAAAGACAAGAATAGTGCAGTTGTTGGCGCACACGTTGGATTTTCACATTCGATGAAGTTTTTTGTTCTTTAGTTAAGGGAGTCAAGATGTCTAGATTACTGGATCTGCACATTCATCCTGCGATGAAAATGTATTACCTTCCATATCTCAAGGCGAATTTCCATGCATCTATATATGCAGGAAAACATTTCAACCCTTTGTCCTTCAGGACTCAATATTCGAACCTGAAAAAAAGCCCCGAAAAAGTAATGCTGGTGGCTCACTACGTCATAGAGCAAGGCTTTGTAAAGAAGGGTCTCAAAAAGTTCGGGCGTGCCGCCTCTTGGACTCTTGCCCCTTTATTCTACAAAAGACTGCGTGACGCCGATCCTTGGGAATCACTGCTGGGACAGATGGATACGCTGGAAAAATCCGTTGACAACACCAATCGCTGGGTATTCGGAGACGGCAAAAAACTTAAGCTGGTCAGACGTTTCTCCGAAATTGCGGAGTTGGCAGAAAACGAAATTGCAGTTATTCATTCCATCGAAGGCTCCCATGCACTGGGCTATGCTCCAGAAAAAGACGAAACTCTGGAAGAATTCTGGGAAAAAACCGAATGCAGACTTGAATACCTCAAAGGCCGTGGTGTCTCGTTGATAACGCCTTCTCATTTCTGGGACAACATGTTCGCTCCGCAAACAT
>CAYTHG010000018.1:0-21531 GCA_964437525.1 uncultured Myxococcales bacterium
ATGGCAGAGACATGCTCCATCGGGAAAAAAGATGGGCAAGGCAATTGCCCATCCTTGTATTATGGATTTCAGACAAATATTATTAGAATCAATTAGAGGAAGAGGTCTGCGGGACACACAAAAAAAGGCGGCCTTTTCAGGTCGCCTTTTTTATTGCATATTTTCGATTCTTAGATGTGTTCCGGGCTTTGGTTTTGATGTGCCTCGTATTTACTCGGTTGAGGCGCGGGCGAAGCGCTGGATGCTCATTTCGTCGGCTTCTTTGGCTTCCAGCTTTTCATGGTGTTTTACAAAGGCTTTCTGCTGTTTGTCCTTCAATACTTCCACAACACGCTTGTCCTGGTGCAGGCCAAGCATTTCCTGACGCAGCTTATCCACTGCTTTCATCTGCGTGCGAACGACGACGCGGGCCTGTTCCAGTTGCACCAGCAGGCGATTGGCCCAGCGGTTGTTGGATTCCAGTTCGGCTATATTGATGGAACCGCCGTTTAAGCGTTTGATGCTGTCCTGGTATTGAAGATGGATATCCTTCAGGATGATTTGCATTTCGTCGAGTTTTTTTCTCTCACACAAAAGCTTTCCGCCGCAGATCTCTTCTTCTGTCTGGCGTTTAAAAAGCAGGGGTTCGAGTTTAAAAGAGAATGGCTTCATGTTTTACTCCGCTTGCCGTTTCAATCACGGATATACTCTTGCAGCAGGCGTGCCAAAGCAACGCTACAATCAGTATATCGGCTGATTCCTGAAAAAGTTTAGTAAAAACGACAGGCAACTGTCCGAAAACATTCAATTCGCCCCCAATTTGATTCAATGGAAAAATGTTCCCCGGGAATAATTTTCCCAATTGGGAAAATCCTGCCGGTCCAGCCTTTGTGGAAATCGTCAAGAATTCGCCTCATGAGTGTCCATAAAACATTAGTCGCCGACACTTGCCCGGCAGGATGTTCCACTTAGGGTTCCTGTTTGCCTGCCTGCAAGCTTAGGTTTATGCCTGAATCGACGGGGGTTTTGCAGCAAAGATTCTGAATATATGAGTGTTTTCATGCCCTTGTAAGACTGTCAGCATGGTGACAGCCTGCACTTGCCGAAAGTTTTGGCACGTATTCTGCTTTATAGAACAGCCGGATGAAGAAGTGTAATAGCTGGAGGACAGCATGGGTAGCGGAATTTACACAGCATTATCGGGAGCGAAAGCCCAGTCGAATCACCTTGAAGTGATAGCCAACAACTTGGCTAACATCAATACTGTAGGTTTTAGATCCGACGACTTGATTTTCTCTTCCATGCTGGCAAGTCAATCGGGCGTGGGGCAATCCAGCGCCAATCTGCCCTTGCAGGCCGAAGTGATGCCCAACATGGATCACTCCAGCCTGTCCCGCATCCACCATTATGTACAAATTGTCGGCGGCAAGAGCGATTTCTCCCAGGGTAGAATGATGAGCACAGGCAACAAGCTCGACATGGCCATTCAGGGCGAGGGCTTGTTCGTGTTGCAGGGCGAGAATGAAACCTTCTATACACGCGACGGTTCCTTCTCATTGAACGAAGATCAAGAGTTGCAGCATTCCAGCGGCAAGCTGGTCTTGGATGAAAACGACTCTCCCATCAGGTTGGATTTGTCGCGCGATGTTCATGTTCAGCAGGATGGCCGCATCATGCAGAAGGGGCGCGAAGTGGCGCGCGTTAAGCTGGTCACATTCGAAAAACCCGAGCAGCTTATGAAAAAAGGCCACTCCTTATTCTACAACTCTCAACCCGCAACCGAGCCGGAACTGGATGAGAAATCCATATTGATGTCCGGAATGCTGGAACGCTCGAATGTCAACCCGGTAGCGCAGATGACTAAAATGATTGCCATTAACCGTCGTTTCGACGTGGTTCAGCAGTTAATAAAACAGCATTTCAAGCTTGACGAAGAATCCATCCAGCGCATTGGCCAAGCCAAGATCTAGCTGGAAGAAAGGAGCATTTAAATATGTTCGGAGCACTTACAACGGCAGCGACAGGAATGGAAGCACAGCAGATCCTGATCGACATCATCGCCAATAATCTCTCCAACGTCAACACGACTGGCTTCAAAAAGAGCCGGGCCGATTTTCAGGATCTTCTCTATACCACTGTAAGAGTGGCGGGAACTTCCACTTCGGCTGGCAACGAAAACCCGACTGGTTTTCAGGTCGGACAGGGAACCCGAGCCATCGCCACCCAGAAGATTTTCTCGAACGGACAGTTCAAAAACACGCAGAATCCCCTGGACTTGGCCATCGAAGGACCGGGCTTTTTTCAGCTGACAATGCCCGACGGAGCCACGCATTTCACGCGTAACGGATCGCTTAAGACCGATTCGACAGGGCGCTTGGTGGACTCCAACGGCCACCCGCTGGATCCGGCTATCACCATTCCGTCAGACGCGACTTCCGTTACCATAGGTGAAGACGGCACCATCAGCGTCATGCAGGCCGGGCAGTCCGAGGCGCAGGAGATAGGCCAGTTGCAGCTTGCCATCTTCGTCAACTCCGCCGGACTGGAAGCCATGGGCAGCGGCATGTATCGCCAGACAACAGCTTCTGGACCGCCCATACAGGTAGTTCCCGGTGAAGAAGGCGCAGGGGCTCTGGCCCAGGGAGCGCTTGAGACTTCCAATGTAAAGGTGGTCGAGGAAATGATCGAGATGATTACCGGCCAGCGCGCTTATGAGTTGAATTCCAAAGTCATTCAGACAGCCGACAAGATGATGCAGCAGGCAACCAACTTACGAGGCTGATAAAGAGGCTTGATATGAGTGGACTGACTGACATTACAAAAACAATCATCATAGCGCTGGCTATGCTTCTGGCTTTAGCACCAGGTGTTGCAGCACAGGAAAAGCTCGAAGTCGCCTCCGTCGGCAAGACCGTAGCGGTCGAGAAGCACGATACGGCTACATCCGGCATGGTGGAAATCAGAGAGCGTTCGGTCATCCACGGCAAGCAGATACTTTTAAAGAATATCGGCAAAGTCAAAGGCTTTACACCGCCTGTAAAAGCCGATTACGAACTGATTTATTTCAGTCACGCCCCCAGGCCCGGTGCGGAACAGACTTTTTCCCGCCGCTATGTGGAGAAAGTTCTGCGTTCAAACGGCGTCAAGGGTCAATTCCAGATCCCCGAGCAGATCACTGTAGTGCGCGCTTCGCAGGAGATAGACGACAAACAGCTTGAATCTCTTTTGACAGAAGCCGCCCTGGAACAGACCGGTCTTGAAGCCGACCGCCTGAGCTTGAAGATCGCCAGAAAAAACGGCGGTATCATGCTGCCATACGGCGATACCAGTCTGACAGTGGCATTCCCGCCCGACGAGAAGTTCAGAGGGCTTGCCACCGCCAAGGTGACACCCTATGTAAATGGCCGCAAACAGCGGGCTTTCTTTGTGACGGCGCGGGTAGAAATTCGCGGCGAGGCGCTTTATTCAACACGCGAGATGAAACGCGGCGACGTGGTTTCACCTGCCGATATTGAACAACGCGAAGTGATTCTGTCAAAAATGCCCTTGAATTTCATCAAGGATAAAGAAGACGTGCTCGGCATGGAAGTCTCGGCCCGTATTCGCAAAGGCGAAGTCATCAGGGCCACGGCGGTCGAATCGCCCGAGCTTGTCAGGCGCGGCGATCTGGTGATGCTGGTGATCGAGACCAAGGGAATGCGCGTCGAGTCCCGTGGCATAGCTCAACAGGCCGGCAAACGCGGGCAGGTTATCAAGGTCAAGAACCTCGGTTCAAACAAACTGGTCTACGGCGAAGTGCGGAATTCTTCGGAAGTCCGCGTGCCGCTTTAATGGAGACTGAAACGATGAGCAGTAAACTTACTTACATATTTTTATTGATACTGCTTGCATTTGCGGTGGAGTCCTGCACCAACCACATCCGCCCTTATGAGCCCAAAAGACGCACCTACAATCAGGATATGATGGTGCGCCAGATGCCGGAACACACGCAGGACGGGTCGCTATGGAGTACTCGCACGGCTGGCAACAGACTTTTCTCGGATCAGCGCGGCGGGCAGGTCAACGATATCGTGGTTGTAAAGATTGAAGAAACAAGCTCCGCCGAGGGTTCGGCTTCGACTTCTCTTAAAAAAGACAGCAGTTTTGAAAACAGCGTGGAAGCGCTTGTGGGATTGATGCAGAGACTCAAATCTTCCGATCCCGACATTGATCCTTCCAAGCTGATATCGTCCAAACAGATGGCCGATTTCGTCGGCGGCGGATCGACCGCACGCGAAGGGAAAATTATTGCCACTGTGCCGACCATGATTCGCAAGGAAATGCCCGACGGCAATCTCTTTATAGAGGGCCATCGTGTGCTTTTAGTCAATAACGAGGAGCATCATCTGTATGTTTCCGGCGTGATTCGCCCCCATGACATTGAAAAAGACAACAGCATCAAGTCGTCGCTGATAGCCGAAGCTCACATAGAAATCACAGGGCGCGGCGACATCACCGACAAAAACCGCCAGGGCTGGGGCAGCCGGGCCATGGATTATATAGGTCCTTTCTAGGAGGCGGCATGATTTTACGTAAGACATACATAGCCGTATTCATTGCGATATTCCTGTTCGCAGCCGCAGGCGAAGTCTCGGCAGCGCGTATAAAGGACATCACGCATGTCAAGGGCGTTCGCACAAACCAGTTGATAGGCTATGGTTTAGTGGTCGGTCTGAATAAATCCGGCGACACGCAGGATGTACAGTTCACCTACCAATCTTTGGCCTCCATGCTGTCCAGAATGGGCGTCAAGTTCGACCCGCGTCAGATAAGACCCCGTAACGTGGCCGCTGTGGTAGTGACAGCCAATCTGCCGCCTTTCGCCACTCCGGGCATGAAGATAGACATAACAGCTTCTTCCATAGGCAACGCCAAAAACCTGCAGGGCGGAATGCTGCTGATGACCCCTTTAAAAGGTATAGACGGCGATGTCTACGCCATTGCCCAGGGAGCGCTTTCCACCGGCGGTTACTCGTTCTCTTCAGCCGGGACGGAAGTTCAGAAGAACCACCCGACCGTCGCCAGAGTGCCGGACGGTGCCATTATCGAGCGTGAGGTGAGAGTCGATATCAACGCCAAGACCGAGATCATGCTGTCTTTAATGCAGATGGACTTCACCACCGCCGACCGCGTGCGCGAAGCCATAGATACATATCTGGGTGGACCCTATGCACGCAGCCGCGATGCCGGTTCCGTAACCGTAGCGGTTCCCCAGGAATACAAAAACCGCGTCGTCTCGCTGGTGGCGCAGTTGGAAAATTTACAGGTCACCACAGACAGACGCGCCAAGGTGGTCATGAACGAACGCACCGGCACCGTCATCATGGGTTCGGAAGTACGTGTGGCAACCATCGCAATTTCCCACGGCAGCTTGAGAATTCAGATCTCGACCTCGACCCAGATTTCCCAACCCAACGCATTTTCGCGGGGCGGAAACACCATGGCCGCCAAGGAATCGGAAGTCTCAGCCGAGGAAGACGAATCCAAACTTATACTGGTGGAAGCGGGAGTTTCAATAGGAGAAGTGGTAACGGCATTGAATGCAATAGGCGCTTCTTCCCGCGACTTGATAGATATCCTGCAGGCGGTCAAGGCATCCGGTGCCTTGGAAGCCGATCTTGAAATACTGTAACGATTGAAGATAGTTAAGGAACGACAGGGACGATAGACAATGAAGATTCAGGACTTACAAAGCACCTTGAGCCAAGCCACCGCAGGCGACGGAACCTTGCAGAAAATGCAGGAGTTCTCAAAGCAGGCACCGGGCAAGGAACTCAACTCCGATCAGGCGGCACGTATGCGCGACTCTGCCCAGGAGTTCGAGGCGCTTTTGGTTAATCAGATGATTACTCAGATGCGTAAAACCATCCCCGAGAGCGAGGATGGCATGTTCGGCCAGTCCCATTCCACCAAAGTCTATCAGTCCATGCTCGATTCCGAATACTCGAAATTGATGTCCAAAAATCAAGGCTTCGGTCTGGCCGAAATGGTGCTGGATCAGTTCGGCGTTCCCTCCAGCGAAAACATGCGCCTGTCGGGAATAGAAGTGCCATCCAGTGTCAATATACAAAGGCACGAAAGTCACCCGACGCAATTTTTGCGCCCGGCGGTGGGACGTGTAAGTTCCGGTTTTGGAATGAGAATCCATCCCCTGACCCAGCAGTATCAGATGCACGACGGCGTCGATGTCGCCATGCCGGTCGGCAGCGAAGTTCATGCAGCCGAATCCGGTCGCATCAGCTTTGCCGGTCAAAAGAGAGGCTACGGCAATATCGTCATCGTAGAACACGCCGACGGCTATGAAACCCGTTACGCCCATCTGGACAAAATCGGAGTGGAGGTCGGAGACGTGGTTCGCAGGGGAGAAACAATAGCTAAATCAGGTAATTCAGGGCGGTCTACAGGGCCGCATTTGCACTTTGAAATTATTAAAGATGGTAGGCGACTGGACCCGGAAAGTCGTTGGTAGCCTGTTCATCGTTTGGCAAACTTCATCTCTTTGGCCGTGAAAAGCTGTATTTTTGTGCAAATCCACAAAAATAATTAAAGTTTTTTCACTATTTGGCCGAGTAAGGGTTAGCAGAGGACTGCGTATGCATGTCCAATGGCCCTGAAAGGAGGCCTAAGATGAAGGTTTCAGACGTAAAAGTAGAACAGGCAAAAGCGGCTGATCTTTATAAGGTCAGTAGTAAACAGCAGATCAGCAACGCTTCTGGAGCCGAAAGTTTGAGGCCGGATGAGGTAAATATCTCGTCCCGTGCAGTCGAAATGTCTGCGGCTACTGAAAAAGCCATGCGAGTCGATGAAATCGACAAGGAAAAGGTCGCCACCATCAAGGAACAGGTCCAGACAAGGACCTACAAAATCTCTCCTGAAGAACTCTCCCAGCGGATACTGGAGAATCTCTTCTACTTCGGTGGAGAAGAGTGAGACAGGAGTGAACTATGGTGGTGACAAATGGAAAAAGATACAAGGCGCACGGTACTCGAACTTAAGGTATGTGTAGAGCAGGAAATCAGCCTGCTTGAATCCCTATTGGAGCAGATGCAGTTCGAAAGAGAAGCGCTGCTCGAATTCAAGCCCGATCAGTTAATAGAACTCAACAAACGCAAAGAACTGCTGATATTGCAGCTCAATTATCTTGAGGGAGGACGCCTGCGTCTTTCCAAGCGTTTGGCCCGTGGGCTTGGTATATCCGAAAAAGACGTCACTCTTTTAAAAGTCGGTGAGAGCATCGGTCAAGCCCTGGGCGAAGACCTGAAGCACTTGCATTCGACTTTCGTGGCATTGGTGGAATCCATACGCGAATTGAATTCCCTGAACCGCGATTTGGTGGAATTCTCTATCCGCAGCGTCAAGGGTTCGGTGGCTTTCTTGAAACGCCGTTTCTTCAACAGCGAAACCTATTCAGCATCGGGAGTCGTCAACGACGAGATCGAAGGATTATCCCGCCTGTCGAGCAGGGTGTGAGGTAAATTATGCCGACTATTAACGACATACTGCATCTTGCCAACAACAGCGTTCAGGTCTCGCAACAGGGATTGCAGATAACCGGCAACAACATATCCAACGTCAACACGCCGGGATATTCGCGCCAGAGACTGATAGTTGAACCGCAAACGTCTTCCGGCCCTTGGGGGCAGATATTCGCCGGAGTGGAAACTTCAGGCATACAGCGCGTCTACGATTCATTTTTGGATCAGCAGGCCGCCATGAACATGCAGCGCCAGGGATATCTTGAGGGCCGCTACTCGGTCTCAAAACAGGTCGAGTCTGTCTTCGACGAGTTGGAAGGCCGTGGCATCTCCAGTGCAATGTCCGAATTCTTCTCGTCTTTCTCTGCACTTGCCTCAGACCCGGATTCTTCGGCCCAGCGCCAGAACGTGGTGCATAAATCACAGGTACTAGCCAATCACGTTTCCACCACTTATCAAAGTCTGGAGCGTCTTCGTTCCGACATGAACATGGACATCAGCGCCACGGTTTCCAATGCAAATTCACTTTTGCAGGAAATAGCCGACTTGAACGCTCAGATCATAGCAGTCGGCGGCGCCGAAGTAGGCGAGGCATCGAGCCTTCTGGATCAGCGTGAAATGAGAGCCCGCGAGCTGGCCGAGATCATGCCGACGCATACCTTCACCGACCAGAAAGGCAACCTGAATGTCCTCTGGAACGGCCACAGCATGGTAGACGGCAACCAGTCGTCTCAACTGGGTCTGGTTTCGGGGCAAAATTTCGGAGTACGGCTCGAATCACCGGGAGGGACGGTCCTCGATGTGACAGAAGAGCTTTCGCAAAGTACCGGCGGCAGGCTGGCCGGTCTGGTATACGCAAGGGATGTGGAAATAACCGCAGCCATGGCGGATCTTGACCAGTTTGCATTCAATCTGGCCGATAGCATCAATACGCTTCACACCACAGGGTTTGCGCTGGACGGTTCCACAGGTCGCAATTTCTTCGATGCTCCGGCAGCCCTTGAAGGCGCAGCCGGAAACCTGAGTATCAATCAGGAATTGATCGACGATCCCAACCTGATAGCCGCCGCCGAGGAATTGGGCAGTCTTCCGGGTGACAATCGCATAGCGCTTGCCTTATCGGAATTGCAGACAGACAAAAGCGTCTTTGGAGATTCGAGTTTCGGCGAGTATTTCAGCCTGATGATAGGCCGCATCTCGCGCGACATAAACTCACTTGAAAACGATTTGGAATTGCAGGAAATGGTTACGCTGCAATCGGAGAACTTCCGCCAGTCCGTCTCGGGCGTTTCCATAGACGAAGAAATGGTCTCGTTGATTCAGTGGCAGAGAGCTTTCGAAGCCTCGGCCAAGATGGTATCCACTATCGACGAGATGATGCAGACCATTTTGGCATTGAAGTGAGGGGAGGTTTGGTATGAGAGTTACAGACGGAAATCTGTTCAGATCGGTCACATACAGGGTCAACCGTGCAAAAGAGCAGCTTGACAAGCTGACCGAGCAAATATCTTCGGGAAAAACGGCAAACCGCCTGGGGGACGATCCGCTGGTGGTTCAAAGTATCATCCGCAACGACGAAGCCACCCAGCGCACAGAGCAGTTTTCGGTAAACAACATCAATGTTCGCAATCAGCTTCAGGTCTACGAATCGACAGTGGCCGAAACTTACGAGATCATCAGCCAGATGAAATCGGAAGTAATCAGCATCGCCAACGAATCGACCAGCTACGAGCAGCGTCAGGCCATGATAGAAAAGCTGGACTTGTACAAAGAGCAGCTCATCGCACTGGCCAACACCAGCCACAACGACTCCTATATTTATTCGGGATATAAAACCGACAGCCACGCCTATGACGAAAACGGCGTTTACCAGGGCGATAATGGAGCCATAGAGGCCGAGGTGATGGAAGGCGTCACCATCAAGACCAACATGGACGGCGGGCAGGTTTTTGGCGGAGGCTCTAACCCCAATACTACAGATCTCTTTCAACTGGTGGAAGACCTTAAGACCTCCATGAACGGCAACTTCCCCGAGGATGCCACCGACCTCTTTGACGAAATAGATCAGGTAGCCGACCAGGTCATTCGCGCCCGCAGCGAGATAGGCGCACGTCTGGTTTACTGCGATATCGCTGATAACTCTTTGCAAAGACTGGAAATATCAAATATAGAAATGCGGCAGCAGATCGAGGAAGTCGATTACGCCGAGGCTCTCGTACAATACAAAAGCCAGGAATTGGCCTTGAATGCCACCTTGCAGACCAACAGCACCTTGATGCTGCCCTCCTTACTCGATTATGTAAGGTGATGATTCAAGAGTTGAACAGCAATTCGACCCAAAGACATTCAAGCTATCTTGCTTATTGGAGAGCGCTTGTGATATACTTAGGCAAATATCCGATTTCAGGAATGTATTCGTATTATGTCTGAATCCAATCAGGTCAAAATAAGTTACTCGATAGGCTCATCGAGGGGAGAAGTCAAAGCGGAAATGCTGGGCTTCCGCCCTTTGCGCGTCAGACTCCTTGGAGACAACGCGGAGATTTTTGCAAATGTTTCCGGGCAGAAGGCCGTGGTGGACATAAAGGAAGAGGGTTCCGACGAAGTGCTCCTGCACGCCACTGTCAAAGACGTTAAAGAAGATGTGCTGGAACTTGAAACCCTCGGCCAGAACGACCTGCGCGAATACATGCGTATCAATTCCATTCTGGAGTTGAGCTATAAAGTCATCGAAGACGAACAGGACATGATCTTAGAAGACATCTCCGATTTTGAGACCGCCGCTTTGCCGCGACTGAACGACGAACAGTTGCGCAGGCTGGCCGAATCGGACGAAGCCTCTGAAGCCATGCTGTTTTTATTGCAGGCCGTCCAGAACGTAGATCAGAAACTGGATGCGCTGATAGAGATAAATCGCCGTCACATGTTGATGCCCGCTCAAAGCCAGATGCAGAGGCGGCGCGTCAATATCTCCGGTAACGGCATTCGTTTTTACGCACACGATCCGGTTAAAAACGGTTCGATTGTAAAGCTGGTTCTGCGTCTGCCTCTAAAAGAAGTTTACGATGTGCAGCTTCTGGCGGAAGTGTTGAGGGTGGACAAACTGTCGAAAGAGCAGCTTACAGAAGAATTTAAAGTGGATTTGGCTTGCAGATTTGTTAAAATACGCGATTATGATCGTGAAAAGATCATTGCTTACACCCTACAGAAGCAGAGGGAAATACTGCGTCGCTGGCGTGGTTCTTTTTAGATCCCGCTTGATAATGTAGATGAAAGGTTGGAATTGGGGATGCTTATTCTCAATCGAAAAGAAGGCGAGTCGATAAACATCGACGACCACATCAAGATAAAGATTCTTGAAGTAGGTCGCTCGTATGTGAAGCTGGGTATAGAAGCCCCACGCACGGTTTCCGTGCATCGTGAGGAGGTTTTTGAACGTATACGCGACGAAAACCTCATGGCCAGCAAGTCTGATATCGGCGGACTGGCCGATGCGGCTCGCATTCTTAAGAAAAAAAGCAGTAAGGCGGACGACAAATAGTCCGGTGGTGATATTAGGAGGACGACCCTTGAAAATAACAACCAAACAATTCGGCCAGGTCGAATTAAACGAGGAAGAAATAATAAACTTCCCCGAAGGGCTTGTCGGGCTTGAGAAGAGTAAGCGCTTCGTGATTCTGGGACGCGCTGAAGAAGAGCCCTTCAAGTGGTTGCAGTGTGTGGACAAAGGCGATCTGGCATTTGTTGTTGCGGATCCAATGCTTATTGCCGGAGATTACGGCTTCGACGTGGATGACGATACCACTGCCAAAATAGGATTGGAGCGTCCAGAGGACACCATTCTGTTTGTAATCGTCACCTTGAAAGAGGATTTCCGCAAAATGACGGCCAATCTGCTCGGCCCAATCATTATCAATGGTCGCAACCGCAAGGCCACACAGATGATCCTGCACAATAGCGACTACTCAACAAAACATTTCGTATTCAGTCAGGATACCGACGAAGAAAAATCAGTGGAGAAAAATGGCTAACGAACGCCCCCGCCTTTCCGTTTGCATGATAGTCAAAAACGAAGAAGATTCTCTGGAACGCTGCCTGCGTTCCGTAAAGGATATCGCCGACGAAATTGTCGTCGTCGATACCGGCTCGGATGATGATACGGTCAAGATTGCCGAGTCTTTTTCCGCCAGGGTCTTCCATCATCCCTGGCAGCGCGACTTCGCACTGCATCGCAACCAGTCCATTGAGTACGCCGAGGGAGACTGGATTTTAATGATAGATGCCGACGAGGAATTGCAGTCCGGGCATGAGGCGCTGCTTGAAGCCATCGCCTCTACCGACAAAAACACCATCGCCATTCCTGTTGTATCCGATGCACCCAAAGGCGAGTTTCAATCCACGCACAACTCCGCCAAGCTGCTGCGCGCTTCTGCGGGCATACGCTATATCGGAGCGGTTCATAACGAAATAGATTACACAGGCCCGACGCAATTTGTCCCGGCCCGTCTTTATCATTACGGCTACAATCTGGAGCGCGACAAGATGCTGGCAAAATTCCAGCGTACAACCTCGCTGCTTCTGGAGCAGATAGACGCCGATCCCCAAAACCCCAAGTGGCCGGCAAATCTGGCGGTTTCGTATCTGACCGAAGAGATGTTCGGCGAATGCACCATAGCAGCCGAACACGCTCTGGGGCTGATAGAACAACTTCCAGAGGAAGAGCGCGGGCGCTGGGTAGGCACATATTACATGCGCGCCGCTGCTGCCTTCCAGATGCAGGACTACGTCTTTGCCGAGCAGTTGTGCCTGATGGCACTTGAGATAAATCCCGACTACATAGACGCTCTGGCCGTTTTAGTCTCGGTTTATTTTGTGCAGGAAGACAATTCCAAGATGGTCGATGCGGCCACGCGCTACCTCGATCTGCATTCCAAGTTCAGCAAAAATCCCGCCGCTTACGGCATGGTGCCGATTTACACCATGAACCAGAAACCGCAGGTAATGTTGCGACTGGCCGTCTCCTCGTGGCGTGATGGCGACGATATGACCGCCACCAAATATTACGAGCAGGCGATCTTGTCTGCCAGCGACAAAATCTGGTCCGTTCTGGCCACAGCCGACGCTTTGTGGGGCGTTTCCCTTTACGACAAGTCGATCTCCATCCTGAATGTGGCGCTGGAGCAGTTCGGCGACGAACGCGAATTGGTAGACCGCCTGCTGACTGCATACGCCCGCCTGAACAAGAAGGATGAGGCGCAGATTCTGATAGACGGTCTGGAGCATAAAGGCGAAGCCCTGCTGGCGCTGTCCATGCGCGGCAAACTATCCATGCTCTCCGGAGACTTCGAAGGAGCCCAAGGCTTTTATCGCAAGCTGCTTGAAATAGACACCCAAAACGGCCCGGCCCGCGTGCAGATGGCCTTAGCTCTTGAAGGTACAGGCAAGCGCGAAGAAGCCGAAAAGCTTTACCGTGAGGCCATGGAATTGTGCGACGACGCAGAAGACGCCGGCGTGCATCTGGGTCGTCTGTACACCAGAAGCAACGAGACCGAGCGCGCTATAGAAGTGCTCGAAGGACTGCTGGCTTCAAACACGCGCCGCTATGAGGCGCTGATGATGCTGTGCCGCCTGTACATCGGCAAGAACGAAGTCGAAAAGCTGATGGATCTGATCTACAAACTGACCGTCATGCTGGGCGTGGAAGTTGAAAGCGAAATCATGGAATCGGCGGCGGATCTGGCCGAAGTGATAGGCGCTATTGCCGCCGCTCTGGAGGGCAACCACGAACTTTTAGCCACCGAAGAAGCATGGTCGCTGGCTGCCCATCTGGACTCGGACAAGCCCGATTACCTGATAGGCATGGCGCGTTTTCTGACTAAATTCGGGCGCGGCAAAGACGCCGTGGGCCTGATGGAAAACGTCCTGCGCAAATTCCCGCGCTCACGCGAAGCCTTCGAGGTGCTGGGTCTGGCCTATGAATCCACCGGAGCCTTCGAAGCCGCCCAACTCTGCCGCCAGAAAGCCACCGAACTGCTCGAGATGAATTAAGAAAATTTTATCCGAGATAATCCAGGAATTGTCGGGTGAAGAATCACCCGACCTGCCCGGTTTACATAGCTGATATTTAAAAATAAAATCTACTGGCGAGTAGAAATTCTGCCCAAGGAACAATGCCATTTGAACCTATTAAAAGGCCTGGCGACAACTTTATGCTAAAATCAACTGGAGCATCGTTAAAGAGCAATGCCAATCCTATGGACCCTTTGGGGCCACCTAGCAATCCTGAGTAATAAGCTCCTCCATAATAAGTTCGATTAATAGCAGAAACATACATAATTGAGGCTCCTGGCCCCACGAACCAAGTAACCGTTAAGGGTCTGAAATCTGATTCATGCATCCAAAAGAGCAGATCAACATCAAGATGAAGTCCCGAAACATAGTAGAATCTACCCATGACATTTGTTTCAATTGAGATATCATCGGCAACAAATCCATTTAATGATAATCCCAAACCTGGATAACCGATAACCGCCCCTAATCCAAACCGGCCTTGCTCGTTAAGCTCATGAGCTGAAAGAGAAGCCTGCATAAGGAATAAGCAAGTTACAACCAGCAACAACTTTCGCATCTGATACCTCCATTAGAAACAGTTATTCCACTTTCTCACAACAATTTGTCAGAAACTCATATTCTTATATGAAAATAAGATTGTACATCTCATATCATATTATCAATAACCTTGTTAGAATTTTTTGTTATATTTAGAGATGTAGGATGGGCAATTGCTTTGCCCATCTTTTTGGTTTCGACGTGATTTTGCAATGATGGGCATAACAAATGCCCATCCTACCCGAACTATGCCACCCTGCTTTTTACTTGTCTTACTTAACACTCTTATAGGCGCGGCGCATGGTTGCGAGGATCTCCGGCGTGACTTCTTCTTTGGTGTTGCTTTTTAAGCCCGGCCACCAGTTGTAGTGTTCGGAATAAAACCAGGCTATGCGCTGGCTGTTTCTGAGCGCGCCTTCAAGCTTTGTAAATAGCGGCTCGGGTGCAAGCGGTGGGCCGCCTTCATCCGAACTCAACCAGACTCTGTCGTAAACTGCAAAGGCCTGCCTGACTTCACGGCTCCAGCGCGTGCGCTCGTCCTCGTTCATAAAGGGCCAGCGTTCGGGGTAATCGAAGCGCAGGCGTCTTGCGGCGCGGGCGTAATCGCGCGGCAACTCAAGCGAGTAAAACTCGCCGCCCATGGTCAGTTGCACCGTTTCACGCCCCTGCATCATGCCTGCTAAAAACGGACCGATGAAAGGCCAGCGCCCTTTTCTGTAACGCCCTTTGCCATCCACCGAAACCCACGGCCCTAAAAAAACCAGAAAATGCGACTCCGGCCATGATTCCTCCAGCACCGCCATCAGTTCACGACCGCGCTTTTTGTACTGCGCGACATACTCCACAAACAGGTCGCAGTTTTCTATACCGCTTTTCCAGCCGAACCAGTTGTGAAAATAAGGCTCGTTGTCAAAGGCGATGCCGTAAAAGCCCGCATTATGTGCGGCTTTGGCCACGCGGCGCAGGTTCTCAAACACCACCGTCCAGTCCTCGAAGATGCCCGGCGGATTGGTGGCGCTTACAGGATGGTTTGCAAACAGCAGCAGAAAGTCGTAACGCTTTTTTGAAAATTTCGTGTTCTTGTAGGGAGTCAGCACCTGCGCAATTTCGTCTGATGTCAAAAGACGGCGTGAGAAAACGGCGTCGCGCAGGGGCGATGAGATCATCACGCCGTGGAATGGCGCGGCGTCCAGCAGCGCTGCGTTTTTCGCGACGTATTGCACATCCGGCATGTCCCAGCCGTGCTTGATCAAAAGCCGCGAGGGTTCAGGCTCCAACGCGGAAGGCGGAGCCTCTATCTTCTTTGTACAGGCGCAGATAAGTATGGCCGCAATCAGCCCCAGCAGTAAAACATGAACACGAATCTTTTCACGCTGTGAGCCGCGCATGTCCTTATTCCGTGCGGTCTTTGCCGAAGGGTTTGAAGATCACCAGCAATGGCGGTGCCAAAGCTATGGCCGTCAAGAAAGATACGCCTATCAGCATGGCCGAGAGCTTGCCGAAGTTGGCGACGTTTTCCATGACGGAGGTGCCTGTCACCATGAAGCCGATCACCAGAATAAAGGCCGTGAAAGCAAGCGCCCTGCCCACATCCACTATGGCCAGATGCATGGCGCGTTCGTGGTTGCCTGTCTGGTTGAACTCGTGACGGAAGCGGTTGAAAAGATGAATGGCGTTATCGACCGCCAGACCGATTCCGACCGAGGCTATCATGGTGATGACCCAGTCCAGATAGATGGCCGCCCAGCCCATGAAGCCCAGCGCAAACAACACCGGCAGCGTGGTCGGAATGATGCCCACCAGCCCGAGTGTTACAGAGCGCAGGAAAATCGTCAGCAGGATGGCTATGGCGACAAAGGCCACGGCGAAGCTGTTGATCTGGCTCGGCAGGACTTTCTCGGTCAACGACAGTTCCATGACGGGATAACCGGTCACCATCATGTTTTCTTCGGGTACTTTTATGTTCTTGCGCAACGAGGCCCAGATGGCGTCGAAGTGCTTTTTAAAGATACTGTCCCTCTCGAAGGGAGTCCTTACCGCTATGCGAGCAATGCGCTGCTCGCCGTCCACAACATCGTCCAGCGTTTTCCCTCCGGCCATGTCGTACAGCAGCAACAGCTGTGCCGCCAACTGGCGAGTCTCGGGCGGTTTGCGGGATTCAGGGGAGTCGCCCTGCAAACTGACGCGCACTTCTTTCAAAAGATCCACCAGCGAGATAACGTGATGTACGCCCTCATGTTCGCTGATTTCATCTTTGAAAGCGGCTACCTGCTTCAAGAACTCCGGGTCTTTGACGCCGTTGCGCTGGCCTGTGTCTATCATCACCTCGAAGCTGGCCGAGCCGCCCATGACGCTGTCGGCTTTTTCGTAATCCTGCCTGATGCGGATGTCTTCTCCGAAGTTGCGCAGCCAGTCGGCGTCGATAACGATTTTGGAAACGCCCACGGCAGCCACCACGGACAAAATCACCCAAATACCTATGGTCACAACCCGGTGGCGATTGATGATCGAATAGATTTTGTCCATGACCTGTATGCTGTAGAGCCCCGAGGGATCTTTGATCTTGCGTTTAGGCTGTGCGCTGCCGAAGCTGATGGCGGCGATTACCATTGTGATGGTCAGAACGAATGCCAGCATGACGCCTGTGGCTGCGAAGATGCCGGTTTCCTGCAAGGGCACAACAGGTGTCAGTGCCAGTGACATGAAACCGGCGGCGGTGGTCAATGATGTCAGCAGGCAGGGATAGCCGACCATACGGATAGTTTCAATCAATGCCTTACGCCTGTCGTGCAGGCGTAGTATCTGCACGTCGAATTCGGTCAGGATATGAATGGAGTCGCAGATGCCGACCGAGGCTAAAAGCGGCGGCAGAACCGTGGATGTGATGCGCATCTTGATGGTCAGAGCCATGATTCCGAAGGTCCATAATACCGTCAACACAACGGTTGCAACCGGAATCACAACGCCGCGCACGTTACGGAATATGAAGACAAGGAGTATCAGCAGCAGGAACACGATCCAGGCGAACATGCGCTCGGTCTCGGAGCTGGTCCAGCGTCCGTACTGATCGTTGAAGATGGGATTGCCGGCTGGATAGGTTTTGAGCGAGGCATACTCTGGCCGCGCCAGTATCTCGTATATCTTGGCCGTCATTTCTGCGGTGGCGATGGAAACGTCTTCGCCTTCTGTCTTTGAAAGGTCGCGCGAGACGGTGTTTAAAATCATGCCCAGATAGCGGCCATCTTCGGAGACGAGGCCGTCGCGATAGATTTCTTTTTCGCGGAAGAGCTTGACCAGCTTTGTAAACTCCTGCGGTTCGTCGAAGTGATCGCGCAGCTTCTCAACGCGCAGCGTGTCGTCCTCGTTTACAAGCAGCTCGGCATTGGTGGGCGAAACGATATCCTCCATGTAGGGGACTTCTTCTTCCATCGCCTCGGTCAGCTTGTCCACCAGCTTCATTTTCTCAAGCGAAAGCGGATCGTCGGTTTCTATCAGCACGAAAACGAAGGCGCTGATGCCGAAGACCTGCGAGAAGTGCTTGAAGTCCACCACGTGCGGCTCATCGGCGGGGAAGAAGGTCTCCATGTCGTTTTCGACAATCAGGTGATTGGAGATAGCCCAAGCGGAAACGACCGTTATGGCGGCGACCAGCAACAGTATAGGGATGCGCAGCTTTATTACAAGCTCGGCCCAGCGTGCGAAAAGATTGTTCACCATGGCAAAAAGACTCCGCTATCCGTCCAGTCTAAGTACTTCGGGACTGACAATCCGACCGTGTTGCACGAATGAAAAATGTCTATCAGGTGCAAAGATTCTCTCTCATTTGCGAAAAGATATCAAGGTGGATGTCGCTTTTGTGGGTGGAGGCGGTGGGGAGGGAGAAGCACAGGTCCGACGAAAGTCAAAACGAAACGTAGTGGCGGTGCCTAAGCCCGCCCTAAACCCCGTTCTCTACTTCACCAGGCACTTCCATTCTTCGTGGGGATATCCCGCCAGGTGGCCCTCTAAAAATCCAAGGTCGTTGTTGAGGGCTTCTATTAAGAGCGTGTTTTCTGGAGTGGTGGGTTGTGCCTCCAACATTTTGAGTGTGGCTTTGCAGCGGGCTACGTGGGCTTTGAGTTGTCCTGAAAAATGACCGTAGAGTATCTTGAGGCTTTCGGAATATTCCTTGCCCTCGACCATCTTGTCTACTGCGGGATCGTTGCCGTGCTGAACGACGCGCCTGAGCCTGTCTTCGGCATCGGCGTCTTTTTCCCCTTTGCAAACCATCTGCAGGCCGGTACCGACGCCCATCATGGCATAAGAGGCTTCCTGGGCCAGCTTGTTACCGACCTTGAAGTCCTGCACGTCCAGATAGGGCTTGGCTTCTTCCTTTTTGGTGCAGGCTGTCAAAAGGGAGAAGATCGCAATTAAAACAATCAAGGTCAGATTGTGTGTTTTCATCTTTTACGCTCCGTTTCGTTTCCGGCAGATGATAGCATCAAGTGGCGGGTATACAAAAGAAAAGGGCGCGCCCGGTCGGGCGCGCCCTTTTCTTTTTTTTGTTTGTCTTAAAATTCCAACCGGATGAATTACCAGTTCTGTATTCCGGCATTGCCGTCCGAGCCTGTCACTCCGGTAGATGCGCCGCCGGAGCCGCCCACGGGAGATCCACCGCCGGGCTTGTAGCAGGTGTTGTCGGAAAGATCGGGTGTTCCACTGGAAGCTTTGAAGAAGCAATATGCCGGACCGCCGCCGCCGCCGCCGCCTGCGCCTCCTGTGCCTCCCTGTCCGCCTATGCCGCCGGTACCGCCGCCGCCGCTGTCGAAGTCGTCGCTGTCCCAGGCACCGCCGTAGCCACCCGAACCGCCGGAGCCACCGGAGCCGCCTATTCCAGCTGTGCCGCCCGTGCCGCCTCTATCGACCTGAACATTGGAGTTGAGAAGCGAAGGTGTGCTGCCATCGGACACAAATACGCCGAAGACTCCGCCGCCAGCCGTGCCTGATGTGCCGGGCTCTCCGCCGCAGCCGCCGCCACCGCCACCGCCGCCGTCACCGCCATTGTAAGTGCATAAATCGACGCAGCCTATGAATGTTACCTCGGAAGCTCCACCTGATCCGCCACCGCCGCCCGAACCGCCGCCGCCCGGCATTCCGCGTGAGACGCCGTTCTGTCCATTGTTGTCGGCCACGTACCAGCCGCCGGAGACATTGCCGATGCCCGCTCCGCCCGAGCCGTTCTGTCCGGTTGAACCTGTTTGTCCCATGCAACCGACCTGACCCCAGATACTGCTGTTACCGCCTGATTTTCCGCCTAAAGCCTGCGAATCGGGACTGGAACCGCATTGGCCGCCCAGTCCGTTTTCGGCTGCTACATAAGAGCCGTCACAACCATCTTCATCGAAATCGCTGCCGTCACCGCCGTTGCCGCCTTGCGAGGTGTAACCGCCTACACATGCCGTCAAGCCGCCGTTGCCCGGATCGTGTCCGCTGCAATCGCGGTCACAGGTGCCACCGTCGTCTTCGCAGGCATCGCCGCCGGAGCTTGCGCCGCTACCGCTTGTTCCTGTCGTTCCCGTACTGCCAGCGCCACCGCTGCCGCCCTTGCCGACTGTCAATCGTCCGTTGCGGAAGTTAAAGCCATCGGCGTTTGCAACGTAAATTCCATAATTGGAACCGCCGCCGACAGAAGAGCTTCCGTTAAAGCTGTTGTCGGTCACGCTGATTGCCAACCTGTCTACATAAGTAGTACTCGCCAGATTTTCGGCATAGATTCCGATCTGCCTATGCTGGGCATCGGGACTTGAAACGCTTATGGTGGATGTGATCGAACCCGATACTATCCAGTCGTTGTTTATATCGTGGCTGGCCGAGATGTGAACGCCGTCGTGCAGGTGAATCGGGCCTGCGTAGCTGCCCTGCGATATCACAACAATTCCGCCGTTGATGGCAGCAAGGTCAATTGCAGCCTGTACATCGCCCATGGGATCGTCTACGGTGCCTATGCCTGTTGCGCCCTCGGCCACAAAGGCTGAAAGCGAAGCCTGACCATCCATGCCGTCGCAGTTGACATCTATACCGTCGCCGTATTCATCGAAGATATCCTGGCATTCGCAGCCGGTGGAGTCCAGACCGTCATCGTCGAACCACGGATCGACGCAGGTGTTTACGCCGCATTGACCGTCGTTGCAAAGGTAAGTCTCGACATGCGGCAGGTCGCAGGTGTTGCCGCAGCCGCCGCAGAATTCGGGGCTGGTCATTATATTGCTCTCGCAACCGTCCGCAGGCGTGCAGTCGCCGTAATTCTCGTCGCAGGCGAACTGGCAGATTCCGGTATTACAGCCGGTCTGGTGCATGTTGGTCGGTTCGTGATCGTTGCAGTTGTATGTACAGGAACCACAGGTAGAAACTGAGTGGTATACATCCGTTTCGCAACCGAACTCCGGCCCGCAGTCTTTGTAGCCGGCATCGCATTCAAAATCGCAGGTCTTGTTGGAACAACCGAGCGTGTGCGAGTTGGGAGGTTCGTGGTTGGCACAGGCGTAACCGCAGGCTCCGCAATGGCCGATGTTGTTGGATATCTCGGTCTCGCAACCGGCCTGCCCGCCGTAGCAGTCGCCGTAATCCTCGTCGCAGGTGTACTGACACTGGCTGCTTGTGCAGCCGGTCGAGTAGCTGTGCGGGGGATTTTGTTCGCTGCAGATATAGTCGCAGGCTCCGCAATTGTACTGATCGGCGGAAACCGGAGTCTCACAGCCTTCGGCTAAAGTGCAGTCGTCATAACCGTCCTGACAGCCGAATTGGCACTGGCTTTCTTCGCAGCCGGTGGCATAACTGTTGAGCGGCAGATGTTCGGAACAGACGTAGTTGCAGGAACCGCAATGACCCGGCGTTGTGCTGAGGTTGGTTTCGCAACCGTCCAGACTGGTGCAGTCACCCCACGGTGTCACACATTTATAGACACAGTTTTTCGAGTTGCAACTGTCGGTGTAGCTGTGCGCGGGCAGGTAGTTGTCGCAGTTGTAGTCGCATTCGCCGCAGTTCTCGACATCCGAGCCTATGTTGGTTTCGCAACCCTCGGCGGCTTCGTCGCAGTCTTCGTAATTGTTGAAACAGGCAAAACCGCACAGACCTTCTTCGCAGACCGGATTGGAGTTTGCAAGTTCGGAGCAATCAAGGCAGATAGCTCCGCAGTGATCGGGATCTATGTCCGAATAGCACTGACCGTCCGAACACATATGCTCGCTTTCTTCGCAGCCTATGCCTTCGCCGTCAAGTTCCAGTGTGTACAGCTCGGCGTCTATATCGTTGGAAGCTACCTGTATGGCGGCATCGAAAGCGCTCAATCCCTCGGGTGCGAAGGTGACGCTGAAGGCCAGTGTGTCGCCGGTTTCGCTGAAGCTTTGCAGCGTGATGGGATAGAACTCTTCTTCGGGCAGGTTGTCGATAA